>JANSWS010000429.1 GCA_024743355.1 bacterium | reverse complement strand
GGCCGCGGCTCATCAAATAGAACAGCTGTTCTTCGCCAATTCGGTAGACACTGGCTTCGTGCCCAATGCTCACATCTTGGTCCAGGATTTCAATGTAGGGATAGGTGTCCGAACGACTCTCGGGATCGAGCAGCAAGGCATCGCAGACAACATTGCACTTGCTGTGCTTGGCGTTATCTTCGACGCGGACCAGTCCGCGATAACTGCTACGGCCTCCGTTCTTGCTAATCGACTTACTGATAATCTGGCCGGTGGTATGCGGAGCGGCGTGAACTAGTTTGGCTCCGGCATCTTGGTGCTGGCCCTTGCTGGCGAAGGCGATGGAAAGAATCTCGCCTCGCGCTCCTGGTTCCATCATGTACACGGCTGGGTACTTCATGGTCAGCTTGCTGCCAAGATTTCCGTCGACCCATTCCATAGTGGCGTCGGCATAGGCCATGGCTCGCTTGGTAACCAGGTTGTAAATATTGTTAGCCCAGTTTTGGATGGTCGTGTAGCGGCAGCGACTTCCGCGTTTGCAAATGATCTCGACCACAGCTGAGTGAAGGCTCTCGCTGCTGTACATGGGAGCGGTGCAGCCTTCCACGTAATGGATGGAAGCGCCTTCGTCCACGATGATCAAAGTGCGTTCGAACTGCCCCATGTTTTCCGCATTGATGCGGAAGTAGGCTTGCAGAGGAAACTCGATCTTGACCCCTGGCGGTACATAGATAAACGAACCGCCCGACCAAACCGCCGAGTTCAGGGCTGCAAATTTATTGTCCGATGGAGGAATAATCGTACCGAAGTATTCCTTGACCAGATCGGGATGATCTTTCACAGCCGAATCCGTGTCCAGGAATATGACTCCCTGGTTGGCCAGATCTTCTTTGAGGGAGCCGTAGACAACTTCGCTCTCGAATTGGGCTTTGACGCCAGCTAGAAATTTCTTTTCGGCTTCGGGAATTCCTAACTTGTCAAAGGTATCCTTGATTTCCTGCGGCACGTCGTCCCAGGATTTCTCATGTCCCTTCGAGGGCTTGAGGTAGTAATAGATGTCCTGGAAATCTATGGCGATGTCTCCACCCCAATTGGGCATCGGCTTAGACTCGAAAATCTCAAGAGACTTGAGTCGAAAGTCACGCATCCACTCGGGTTCGCCTTTCATTTCCGAGATCTGTCCAACGATTTCACGGTCGAGTCCCTTGCGGGCCTTGAACACCGCATTGGACTCGGTGCGGAAATCGTACTTGTTAATTTCGCCAATTCCAGATTCCTGGCTCTGTCGGACGTCCGTAGCCATATCTAATTTCTTTCGAAGGGAGTTTCGTTTCGATTCCATCGTGCACGCAGTCAAGACTCAGATTCGGGCTTGGCTGCAGTACAAAACGCAGAAGCGGAGGGAACTAGACCGAAGTCAGCTCACTGCCTTCATCGCTGAGCATTTCCTGGTTGGCACGTTCCGCATCCGGGTATGCCGAGCGAATTCTCTCGTAGCCCTGTGAGTGAAGCTCTTGTGCTAGTTCCACGCCGCCGGTTTCCACGATCCGCCCGCCCAACATCACGTGCGTGAATTCAGGCGGATTGTGCTCCAGCAATTTGTCGTGGTGCGTGATGATCAACAGGCCCATCTTCTCTCGGCCGATCTCGGCGATACTGGCACTCGCCAGACGCACAGCATCGGCGTCCAGACCGCTGTCGGTTTCATCCAGAATGGCAAACTTAGGCTGAAGCATGGCCAGTTGCAGGATTTCCGCCCGCTTCATTTCACCGCCGGAAAAACCGTCGTTGACATACCGCCTGGCAAACTCTGGATCCATCTTGAGCTGTGCCATTTTGTCTTTCAGTTCCTTGCGGAACTCACGCATGGGAATGAGCTCTTCACCCTCCTTGCGTTCCGGATGGCGGACATTGGTGGTGGCGTGACGAAGAAAGTCGGCCATTTTCACACCAGGTACACTCACCGGACGCTGAAAGGCCATGAAAATTCCGGCCCGCGCTCGGCCGTCGGCTTCCATCTCAAGTAGATCTTCGCCGTCCAGAGTGATGGAACCCTCGGTAACTTCGTAGCCTGGGTGTCCGGCAATCACCAAACCCAGCGTACTCTTTCCGGAACCATTGGGTCCCATCAATGCATGCGTTTCGCCGTGCTTCATCTCCAGGTCGACGCCGCGGAGAATCGGCTTGCCTTCCACTGAAACATGCAAATTGCTGATCTTTAGAATATGGGACATTTCGAACTTGCTTTCCGTTACTGAAAAAAAGAGTGAGTGTTCTATAAATATGGGTGAATACTGACGAACTAACTGGCCTCGGGCGATGCCGAAGTGGTATCGGACAATTTGAATTGACAGTTCTCGTGACCGTCCAAGCGACAACAGTCCAAGTGAACGGATTGACCGATGGCCTCGCTCAACATCTTCTGCTCCAACTCGCACAACTGGCGGCTTTCATCGCTCTCGGCCAAGTCGGGATAAGGGCAGGAATGCACTTCCAGAACCGGCAGGTGCCCCAGGCTTTTCACTTCGGCGGATACCTTGCGCTTTCCTAGAGCTTCCGCCGCGGCAAACATCCGATCTCGTACGGTGCCACTTGCCGGCATGTTCTTCTTCAGTCCCTGCCCCATCCGCTCCGCGACCCGCTGCAGTACCCGCACACGCTGTCGTGGATTGGGCAAATCAAGTAACTCCTGCCACAACGCCGAAGCCAAATCGGCGTAATTGGCGGAAGCGTATCTCTTGCCCAAAGCGGTCAATCGGTAGCGGTACTGGGGACGCCCCCGACCCACGCTCTCCTTGTGCCGCTCGATCAATTGAAGTGCTGCCAATCGGTCCAGTCGCTGACGTACGGCTGTGGGTGTTACCTCCAGCTGTTGCGTCATTTCCGGCACCGTCATTCCAAGCGCTCGATCACCACCATTCGATTCCCCCCCGGCCCGTGGGCGGTGCCTGCCCAGCAATTCCAAAACGGATTGGTCGATCGGGCGTACATGATCCGGTAAAACCTGCTCAGCTTCCTTCTCAACTGGTAGCTGCTCCGCCTGATCGGACCGTTGCTCGCAGTTCTTTAGAGGGGATAGCATGTCCGGATGACTCTGTTTTTCCTGAACTTGAATCAGTTTTGCCGATATTCCGGCCTGTAGGGCCACCGAAGGAGGCCGTCGGAGACGACTTGTGGGGCCTTACCGTGTTGCATGCATACCATAGGGGGCCAAGTTAATTTTGACAAGTGTTGTTGCGAAAAATAGCTTGGTGCAAAAAGGAATTCGGTTGTGCGTATTTCCCAACTATACTGAATGTGTGCCGTTCTAATTCTGCGACTACTCTCTCATCTCGAATCGTCTCTAGGAGGAGACCTATGCGGCTGTTGCGCGGTCTGATCTGTCTGAGTTTGTTGGCTTCTGGTGTGCAAACCATCGTTCTCGGGCAGGTTCCGTCGGGGTTCGTTCGAAGTAACCAGATGGAGAACGCGTGGAAGTCGCATGTCCAGTTGCCCATGGCGGGGCGCGGCTTGGTCTCCAGCCACTTCTACGCGGATGCTCAGAACAGCAGACAGTTTGCGATCGTGGAATTGCCCAGCAAGACCATCCGAGTTCCGGCGGATATGGCGGATCGGGATGGCAATCCGATTGGAATGGAGAAAGCCAAGGAGATTGCCCAGCAGCAAGCCAGTCGCTTTCTGGGTAAGCCGGATGGATTTGAAGTCGTTGAGGCTACAGTTCCTCAAATCAAGTTGGTCTTGTTGTCCAGCGATGGTTTGGTCCAAACTTTGGACGCGGAAAGTGGACGGGTTTTGTGGTCGACCTCCTGTGGCAACTTTTCGGCACCCGCTTACCCGGCGTCTATCTCACCGTTCGGCATTGCCGTCATCCATGGCATCGATCTTTATCTGCTGGATTGGCAGACGGGCCGAATCCTAAACATCATGCGTCTACGAAATGCCGCCTCCAATTCGGTTTCTCTGTGCGGGGATTTGGCTTTTGTGACGGATTATTCCGGTCGCGTTGACAGCTACCGTTTATCCGAGCCGCAAACAAATCCCTACACCTACGTCATGGCCGGTCATACAGTCGGCAAGCCGGTAGAACTGAATAGCTTGTTTTCCGCCTTTGCCACGGACGCGGGCTACATGTATGTGTTCGCCGGAGGCGATCGGCCGGCGGAGTGGATTCGCTATGAATCTGCCTCGTCGATAACGGGCTCTTTGGCTGCGCGAGGCGACAGTTTTTACATTGGTAACTCAGCGGGCGTCCTGCAGAAGATTTCACTCGACGATCGCACTGGCAAAGTGGACTGGGTTGTTCGTGCGGCAGAGACGCTGACGGCACCTGCACTGGTGGTCGGTGATGATGCGATTATCGCCTCGGAGGCCGGCAGTCTGGCTGCCATCGATGACCGCACAGGAGAGGTTCGTTGGATGCGGTCTCGGATCGATGCCGTGCAACCCATTGCCGTTTCTGGAAACAAGGTTTTCTGTACCACGAAGCTCGGCAACATCATTGCCGTTGATCGAGCAACAGGTCGCTCGCTGGGAGCGTCGGCCCGGCTCAGTCTTGGGACTCCCTTGGTTAATGAGTTGACCGACCGTGTTTATGTGGTGTCGCGAACAGGCCAGATTCAGTGCTTCCGTCCGGTAGGAGCGGATCTGCCCACAATTTACGCTTCGGTACCGCCAGCGGCGGCGGAAGAGGAAGGCCTGCCAGGCGCAACGCAGGTACCCGGTCAAGAGCCGCAAACTCCCGCAGGCGGCGATCCCTTCGCTCCTGCCGCTGGTGCGACCACGCCAGCCGGCGACCCATTCGCCGATCCGTTTGGAACGACGCCTGCCACGGATCCTTTTGGCGGCGGAAACACGACCGCTCCGCCTAGCGATCCTTTTGGAGGGGGGAATACGACCGCTCCACCCAACGACCCATTTGGTGGCGGGGCGACTGGCGGTAATGATCCATTCGGCGGTGCTACGGGTGGTTCCACCGGCGGTGATCCCTTTGGGAGCGGCGGCAGTGTCGACGATCCCTTCGGCAGTGGGAACTAGGCTGCGTATTTAGGCCCCGGCTCCGCTTATGAGGATGTGTCAGCAAACTCATGGGCCGAGTCGCACATCCTGGCGACCGGCTCGGCCGCCATTTTCTCAGAATGCGTTCGTCGGTTCCGCACTTCATCGGGATGCTTCTACTGCAACCACTGCGACGTAGCTTCTACGGCCGTTTCGAACTCCTGCTGGTCCAAATTGAGTAATTGTTGCGATCTCACCAAGGACTTCATGCGTCCGGGGGACAGTTCTCCGTCCGCTCCAGCCACGCCAAACATGGCTTGTACGAGCAGCAGTTTTTGTTCATGGCTGCACCGAGACGCAGCCGTGGACAGAAAGCTGGTCGTATTCAAGCGATGAAGACGGACTTGCGAACAAGCCGCCCCCAGCGCATCACGCGACAGATTCTGTTCGGTCATGTTCTCAAACAAACGTCGCGCGATGCGAATCTCGTTCTCCGTCACGTGGCCGTCTTCGACCATCACCAGCGCCAATACCTTGAGTAGGTCTTCCTCAAAGGATGTTTCCACCGTGGCTTGCTGTGGCTGGGGTTGAGCATCATTGGGCAGCATGTGATTCGCCAGCACAATGGACTCAAAGGCGTTCTTGCAGTTTGTGCACTGAACGAATTCCTGAAGTCCACCAATGGGAATCACGGGGATGAAGTAGAAGGTCAAAAAGGGACGCGATGCGCGGAGACGAAATCTCTGCGTACTATCGCAGTTGGGACAGTGAAACATGCCCTTGAGCCGTGTACTGGCCCAATCCATAGTCCCGATGAGAATCATGATTCCGCAATCCTGTAAATTAATGCGACACCGATGGGAAGTGTATCGCGGGAGCCTACGATGGACCATAACCTGCAAAGTCATGATATACCCGAGCCGATCTATGAACAGCTGCTGAAGCCCGCGGCAGCGCAGGTTGAGTTTCGTGTCGCATCCGGTTTGTCGAGCGCCAGGGTATTTTGTTGCCGAAATCCCCAAGGGCGATTGTGTCTCCGCGGCTGGCCTGAGACGGGGCCTGATCTGCGACGCTTGGAGCAGATGCGTCAGTTCGTCTCACTCACCCATCAACATAACATTCACGTACTGCCAAGTTATTTTACCGATGCCCGGGGGCAAGCCTTCCATTGGGCCGGTGGACGCTATTGGGAGCTGACGCAATGGATGCCAGGTGTGGCCGACTACCTGCAGCACCCCAGTCAAGAGCGACTCGAGGCAGCTTGCGAAGTCCTTGGGCAATTGCACCGCATTTGGTCTTCGCATTCCCAGTTGGGATCAAGTCCGGCGGTTGCAGATCGCATCCAGCGTCTGCATGCTTGGCTTCATCGGCCGAATGCCTTAGGTATTTGGCAAGTCAATCCTGGTGCGGCGAATATCCCAGCTTCGATCGAGATTGGCACTCGCCCGGAGTCACGCGAGGGCCAACTCTGGCTGGCAACCATGCAAGCCATACAGCGGCACGGGCCCCGAGTTCACGAGTTGTTGAAGGCTATCTCCGATTCAGAGGTCGGGCTTCATTTCGTGTTACGCGATGTGTGGAGCGACCACATCTTGTTC
>JANSWS010000249.1 GCA_024743355.1 bacterium | reverse complement strand
GTCCGACTCTCCCGAGGGAGGGTAAGTGGTAACGGCGATTAGAGTAAAGCGTCTTAATTGGCCGCGTTTTGCGCCATTCGCCAACGGAGATAGGCATCCAAAAACTCCTGGATGTCACCGGCCATTACCGCGTGGAAACTGTTTTGCAGATGTTCCGTCCGAGCATCCTTCACGCGTTGATCCGGGTGCAAGAAATAATTGCGAATCTGCGAACCGAATCCCTTCTGTCGAACTTTGGTCTGATATTTCGCCAGCTGCTCTTCTTCGCGACGCTCTTCTTCAATTCGCGCCAAGCGGGCCCGCAGCATCTTCCAGGCTTGCGCACGATTTTTGTGCTGACTGCGTTCGCTCTGACATTGCACCACAACGCCGCTGGGCATGTGGGTCAGTCGCACGGCGCTATCGGTTTTATTGACGTGTTGTCCGCCCGCCCCGCTGGCTCGATAGGTGTCTTCGCGAACATCCTTGTCCTCGATTTCAACTTCGAAGGTATCACTGATTTCGGGGGAGACATCCACCGCGGCAAAACTGGTTTGCCGCTTGCCTTCCGCGTTAAAGGGACTGATTCGAACCAGCCGATGCATACCTTCTTCGCCTTTGAGATAGCCGTAGGCCATGGGCCCACGCACGGCGATGGTTGCCTGGGTGATTCCGGCTTCTTCGTTGTCCTGACGATCCATCAGTTCGACTTCGTAGCCTTCGCGGTTGGCCCAAGCGATGTACATTTCCAGCAGCATGGCGGCCCAATCATTCGCGTCCACGCCACCGTCTCGGGCATGCACGCTGAGAAGTGCGCCCGCCGCATCGTGGGGCCCGTTCAGCAGAGCTTTCAGCTCCAACTGATCGACCGCCTCTTCCAAACGCTCGATCTCCGACTGCACTTCTTCTCGCGCCGATTCATCCTCGTCCAGGATTTCGAGCAGACCTTCCAGATCCTGAGCTGAATCGGAAGCTTCCTTCAAAGGAACAACTACGCTCTTGAGCCCCTTCAACTCCAACACGGTGGCCTGAGCTTTTTCTTGGTTGTTCCAAAAGTCACCTGCGGCCATCTGATCTTCGATGGCTGCTACCTGAGACAGTTTGGTAGAGAAGTCAAAGACTGTCCCGGAGTTGTGTCAATCGCTCGCGAATCGCTTCGGCGCGGCTCGCTAATTCACTGTCACTCATCCTGGGACGCCTCTTGGGAATTGAAAACAAAATGCGGACGATGGGGCTTTCGACGCTGTCTCATTGTAGCCAACCGACTACGGCTGAGAATCCCCTGGCCGAGTACTACGCGGGAAGCTACTTGAGCCTCTTGATGATGTGCCAGCCAAAGGGACTGTCCCGCTGATCGAACACAGCCATGCCCACCTGGCCAACTTCCAGCGGAAACCCCACATCTCCAAACGCAGGCACCATCGCATCCCGGGCGTAGATCTTTTTGCTGGGAATAACGCTGGACATGTCCGACTTGAAACCTACGTTCGCCATGCGATAGATGCCGGGAGCTGAATCATCGGTGTAACGGGCAACAATCCGATCAAAGTTCTCGCCCGCTTTGGCTTGTTCGAACAATTCCTGAGCCAATTGCTCGGCCTCTTGCCGGCTTCGCGAAGCATTGACGTCCGGGACTTCGTTGAATGAAATCAGGCAATGCTGCACGGTAATGTAGGCCGGCTCTCCGGATTCGGTCTGCAAATCCGACTGGTAAGCATCGGTTTGCAGACTCTTACAGCCGGCCAGACACATCAGCCCGAGGGCAATCGCGACTATGCAAGAGTGTCGAGAACGTGGGGCTTCTATCATCAGTGGATTTCCGAAAGAGTATGAGGGCTACGGGCACTTGCCGTGAATCGGATCTTCATTTTGTCGCGGCGAGGCGCCATTGCTGACTGTTGTAAAACTCCTGCACCACGTCCAGGAGTTGATCGGGGCCATCGCGAACGACATCGACAACTGGCAATTTTAATTCTTCGGAAACTCTGCGGGCCGTTTCCTGGGCTTCCGCAGTGGACAAGCGCCTGCCATTCAAAGCCACTGCGATGACCGGGCAGGGCTGATAAATGCTGGCCATGGTTTCCACCAGCTGAATTTGCGTTGCCAAGTCGGGAAGCGTTACGTGCTCCAAACCACCGACGGTTTCGCGTCCGGCTTCAAACACGAATATCAAGCCATGGGGCTGACAGCCGTGCAGCAATCCCAAAGTGACAGCCGAGTAAGAAGGGTGTACCAAGCTTCCTTGACCCTCGACGATGATGACATCATGGTGTTGATTGTCCAACACCAGTTGTTCCGCGGCGCCGCTGACAAAATCCGCCACAATACAGTCAACAGGAAGGCCGGAACCGGAAACCATGATACCAGTCTGGCCAGTGGCCACAAATTCGGCATCGATTCCCCGTTGCTGCAGACCACGGGCGACAAACAAGCTGACGATCATCTTACCAACGCTGCAATCATGCCCCACGGTATGCAATCGCAAACAGTTGGGATTGAGATCTGGGCGGCGGGCGACTTTTTTGAATGTATTCTTGCGGACGTCGTGAATGACGACCCCGTGTTTCTTGGCGGCCGCAGACAGTTCTTCGTCGTCGGAAAGAAAGTCATGCAGTCCGCTCAGAATATTCATTCCTCGCTGGATGGCCTCCAAAACCACGGCCTTCCAAGCCTCCGGAATCCTGCCACCCGGAGGTGCGATGCCCATGACCAGTGTGTCTGCCTGCGGTGCATCCGCCAGCCGGGCGACGATCGGAGTATCGCCACCCACTTCGAGTAGTTCCTGGGCGGATTTTCCAACGCTATCGGGATCCAGAATCGCCACACATTCGTCCGGGCAAAAACGCAACAAGCCGGTGGCTGTCTTGGCAGTCCTCGGGTTGCTGTGTCCCCATGTCAACAAGACCATTGATCGCTTCATCATCGAATCCTATGCGGGCTCCTGAGTCAAACATACTGCGGTGGCATAAGCGGTCGCGTAGTGTCGGCAGTGCGAAATACTAATCATCATCTCATCGATCCCCTGGTCGCGGCTGATCTCCAAGGCTTTACCGGTCAGAGAAATCAGTGGTTTGCCTCCGGCCTGATTCACCACTTCTACGTCCGTCCATTGGATTCCGTGGGCCCAACCGGTACCTAGCGCCTTGAGCACTGCTTCTTTGGCTGCCCAGCGTCCGGCGTAGTGTTGGTTCGCCGCCTTCCGCCCCGAGCAATAGTCAATTTCGTCGGGCGTAAATACCCGCGTCAAAAATACTTCACCGTGTTTCTCAATCATCTTGGCAATGCGTAAGCATTCGATGATATCGGTGCCAATACCCAAGACGGACCAAGCTGGCAT
This sequence comes from bacterium, assembly GCA_024743355.1. Lineage (GTDB taxonomy): Bacteria > Planctomycetota > Planctomycetia > Pirellulales > Pirellulaceae > Aureliella. Next base: position 8,153 of record JANSWS010000249.1, on the reverse strand, counting down.
GAATCCCTGTTTCCGCGAACGATCGTGCTCGTCGGATCTGAAGTCGCTCATGTGGTGTATTCCGAATTAAAACGCACATACTCCACCGTCAAATCACTTGTCCAATGCGTGCAATTCCCTTCGCCCTTTCCAACAACCAATTCGACCACAGCGACGTCATGATCGCGGAGCGAGGCACTGGCTTGCTTCGCATCGAAGGGCAGCGGTTCACCTTGATCGTACAAAGCGATTCCATTCAAACGCAGCTGCAACTGTGTTACGTCCACGAAGGGCCCGGCGTAGCCGGCGGCGGACACGATGCGGCCCCAGTTGGGATCGTTTCCGTAGATGGCCGTTTTCACCAGGTTACTACCGGCTACCGTCTTAGCGATGATGCGGGCATCTGCGTTGCAGGAGGCGCCTACAACTCGCACTTCAATGAGATGCTTCGCACCCTCGCCGTCAGCCGGAATCTGTTTCGCCAATTCGATGCACAATTCCGTCAATTGTTCCGTGAAATAGGCTTCGTCGGGTCCAGACAGGGGAGCTTCCGCAGCGGCCCCATTGGCCAGCAGGAGCATCGTATCATTCGTGCTGGTGTGACCTTCCACGCTAATGTTGTTGAAAGAAAGATCCGCAACCGTGGTCAAAATCCGGTGGGCCTGATCCGCTTCAAGACGAGCATCGGTCAGAATGCAACAAAGCATCGTTGCCATGTTGGGACCGATCATTCCGGCACCTTTGGCCATGCCGGCCAGACCAATCTCCTTCCCCCCCAACTCGAGCGTTCGCGAGACGATCTTTCGGCCCTGGTCGGTAGTGAGGATGCCATCAGCCGCATCCAGAAATTTGGGCGACGAACTTTCCAGCTGCTGAGCGGCATGCTCAATCCCTGATTCCAGTTTCCGCATATCCAGGAGCCGACCAATCACCCCCGTGCTCATGACCAGAACCTGCTCCTTCGAGCAATTCACTGCCTGGGCCACAAGCTCACACATCCGCTGTGCGTCGGCCATGCCCTGGCTTCCGGTGCAGGCATTGGCGTTTCCACTGTTGACCACCACAGCCCGAATTTCGGAACTTGGCGTTCTCTCTCGGCACCACAAGACGGGAGCGGCAACCACTTGATTTTGGGTGTACACGCCCGCAGCGACGGCAGGCATGTCGGAAACAACCAAAGCGATATCTTTCTTGCCCGAGGCCTTGAGGCCGCAGGCGACTCCCGCAAAGCGGTAGCCTTGTGGCAGACGAATACTCATTTCAGGTTCAGCTATCTAGAAGTGCGATTGTGGGATCGAAATCGTACATGACATTTAAACACTGTACCGCGGCACCGGACGCACCCTTGATCAAATTATCCAGGACTGAGATTAAGACGATCCAATCACCATGGGAACGCACGGTCATATCGCAAAAGTTCGTTCGCGTCACATGCTTCGTGGCGGGAAGATGGTTCACCACACGGACAAAGGGAGCTCGGTCATAAAACTCCTGCAAGCATTCTTGCAAGTGTGTGGCCGTGACTCCAGGCTGAGGGCGGACGTAGATCGTGGAAAGAATCCCGCGATCCATCGGCACCAAGTGCGGGGTGAAGATCAAATTCGCTGACTTTCCCGTGAAGCGATGCAGAATGTCAACAATCTCAGGCTGGTGACGATGGGTGCCGACGCCGTAAGCACTGAAGGATTCATTCACCTCGGAATACAGCGTTCCCAGTTTGGGCGTCCGACCCGCGCCGCTCACGCCGCTCTTGGAATCCACAATCACCGGATCCGTGGCAATTAACTCCTGTTGAAACAAGGGAGCTAAGGGCAAAATCGCGCTGGTGGGGTAGCAGCCTGGATTCGCAACCAACTTGGCGGCCCGAATTTGATCCGCGAACAGCTCGGGCAATCCATAAGGCGTGTGGCCCAACCGCTGTGCGTCAGGATGCGTCACTCCATACCACTGCTCGTACAGCTCGCGTGTACTGAGGCGGTAATCGGCGCTCAAGTCGATGACTCGCTTGCCTTGCTCTAAAATGCTGGCCACCACGGGCGCGGAAGCTGCGTGTGGCAAACAGCAAAAGGCAATATCGCATCGCTCGGCGATTTCTTCCGGGCTCAAATTCTCAACCTCAATATCCAGACGCCCGGTAAACTGCGGATGCATCTCGCTGAGCCTGGATCCATCCGCCTGACGGCTGGTAGCCGCGACAATCTCCACCTGGGGATGCCTCAGCAGCAAGTTGATGGTCTCAATGGCCGTATAGCCGGAGCAGCCCACAATGCCTGCTTTAATCATGTCTAAAGTTCTTCTCTAGAGTAACTCATTACCGTCTGGCGGCCGGAGACATCCGTGATTCCCGCATCGATTCGGGTGAATCCATTTCCGCGAATCTGCATTTCCGAGCTGGCATAATCCCCGGGGGACAGGACAATCCAAAAACCGGACGCAACTCGGCAAACTATTACGCACAACGGACAAATACGCTAGCCGTGTTGTTCGGCCCTTGCGGCTCGGTCGGCTTGATTAGAAGCCTTAGCCCGTAGACAAGTCTGGCAACTGCACGCCGCGCAACAGCACGGACAACTCCCCGAGCATGACGGCGGTTGCACCCCAGATCTGGTCCCGGCCACAGGCTATGATGGGAGCTCGCCAGGAAACCAAGCCCCGCTGGAAGACCGCCGCACGACGGCTTGCGGGGTCCAGCAAAGTATCTACGGATAAATGTAAGATCCGATCTACTTCTCGAATGCAGGGACGGTACGACAACTCTGCTTCCGCCACGGCCAGGAAGGGCAGCACGTCGTAATTGCTGTTGAAGACGTAGACCGGCTCCAAATGCCCAACGATCTCTGCCTGCAGACGCACGCCCATCTCTTCCGCAAACTCACGGATGGCTGCAGCTCGTCGGGACTCCCCATTTTCCACGCGACCTCCGGGCAGTGAAATCTGACCCGGGTGATCCGGCAGATGCTGGGGACGCACGGTAAGTGGGATCGTCCAGCTTCCTGCTTTGGGTTCCAAAACGATCATGACAGCCGCAGGTTTTGCGGAAGGCAGAGGCGGACCGTGATGTCTGCCATAGGCCAAGGCGGGACTGAACAGCGAACGTGCTCGTCGACGCTCTCGTGCCTGAGAAGCGTCGAGCAGTCGACCGGCAAGTTCCTGGCGAAAACTGGCTTGAGTGCTCGTGCTAATATTCACACCGGTAACTCAGCTCCCGAAGGTAATCGATGGCCGCTTCCAGATCAGTCGTTTCCACGCCTGCGACACGTCCGCCGCGATCACACTCACAGAGCAGCATGAGCTCTTCGTAGCTCTCGTTTTGTCGAAGCCTGCGGTGAGCACGCACGCCCAAAGTCCCATCTAAGACTCGATGTGCATCCATGTGATATTCGATGAGCCAGGCTGTGCGTTCCGTGATAAACCCTTCCAGAGCCTCCAAGCCCGCCCGTACATGGTCCCCAGGATCAATTCCCTTGCCAACATCGTGCAGCAAGGCTGCCAAGAGAAACTCCTCATCGTAGGGAAGCTGGTCACAGGCCAAATCAAAGACTTGTAGGCTGTGGTACAGCACATCGCCTTCAGGATGATACTTGGGATGTTGCTTGACATTCTCCAAAGGCAGCAGCAAAGCTGAAAACAGCTGAAAAGGATCGGGGCACTCTTCGAGCTCATCAAGCGACTGCTCCAAGTCCAAATCGGGGTATTCGTGCTGCAGCAACTGCGTTAATTGTGGCAACGACGCTCTTTCGATTGCCTTGCCCGTGATGGAACTCTTGAACACATGGTTTGCCAGCTGAGACGCATAAACGGTGATCTCCACGGGAAACATGTCTTTGAGATGAATGTGCGTATAGACGGTGTGCTCGCCGTCCTTGCGGACTCTCTTTCTCTCGACGTCATAGAACAACATGTGTTCATCCAACACCATGGTTACCGCTTCCAGACTATCCGTGAAAACATGCAGATCGATGTCGGAGCCCTGCCGAATGTGTCCGGTCAAGGTACTGCCGATCAGCCTTGGGCGAAACCTTTCCAACATTCGCATGATCCGCAGCCCGACAATTCGCATCTGTTTCAGGTTGTCCCGGCGGCGATCGCCTTCATGGAGACGGGCCAAAGATTGGATTTCGTCGCGAATCTCGGCATTACTCGGCAGGTCCCGAGGCTTCACCCAGCCTTTGCAGATCCTGCGAGCGGCTTTTTGCTTGGCTCGGTAATACTCGGATTCGTGGCGGAAATACATCGCGCGGGCAGCTTCAAAACAGATTTGCCGCCGCAATTTAGAAGAACTCATAGCTAGCGTTTTTTGAGCCCGGTAACGCCAAGGCGGGCTGTCGAAAGTATGCGAAGAATATCATAGACTATACGGCCATCAAAAAGCCGCAAAGTCGATTTTCTCAGATCTCGTCGATAACTCTCCGGCCGGGCTTTCAAAAGCATGTCTGATTCGCAGCAATCCACCGAAGAAACGGCCAAAGACCCGCAGGACTCGGGTGAGCTGGAGCCATTTCGCTCCTATCTGTTAGTATTGGCCGAAACGCAGCTGCATAAGCGTCTTAAGAGCAAAGTGGATGCCTCCGACATCGTCCAGCAGACGCTTTTGCAGGCCTACCAAGCCAAGGATCAGTTCCGCGGCTCATCCGAGGCCGAGAAGGCTGGTTGGCTGAGAACCATTTTGAGCAACGTCTTGTTTGGATTGGCCCGTGACTACTCGCGTCAACGACGGGACATTAGCCGCGAACAATCCATTCAGGCAGTCGAACAGTCTTCGCTGAAACTGGCCGACTTGCTCAGCGCTGACACTTCCAGCCCCAGTGCCGCACTACACCGCGATGAACGAGCCGCACAACTTGCCGAAGCCATGCTGCAACTAACATCCGAACAGCGTCGTGCTATCATTCTCAAATACTGGGAAGGCGCAACTTTGGCGGAGATCGGACAGGAGTTGGGAAAGTCAACAGAAGCCGTGGCAGGTCTGATCTTTCGCGGCATGCAAAAGCTCAAGAATCACATTCCCGATTCCAAGAAGAATTGACAAACCGGCTGGCGGTGACCGAGCAGACAGCCGCCTCACGATCTGAGCTCAAACGCCAACCGCAATTGCGCGTATCACGAAAACATCACCGCCATGCGAACATCGCAGGCACCACAGGAGAAGGCAGCATGGGGGCAATTAGCAGCGGAATTCCACGGGATGTCGTTAAGAGATTGGCTGAGGTAAGTCGAGCCAAAACCTTTGTGGAAACAGGTACCTTCCAAGGCGCAACGACACGCTGGGCAGCGGAGCTCTTTGAAACCGTGCACACCATCGAGCTGGCTCCATCACTGTACGATCGATATCACCAAGATCTCCAGCAGCTTCCCAATGTAAATCCGCATCTGGGTGATTCTGCCAAACTGCTGCCTGAAATTGTTTCCCAGCTGGATTCTCAACCCGTGATTTTCTGGCTGGACGGTCACTGGTCGGGTGGGGAGACCGCTGGCGAAAGTGCCGAATGCCCCATCATGGAAGAACTAGCCTGCCTGGAACATCGGGATCAAGATCTGATCCTGATCGATGACGCCCGACTGTTTCTATGCGCTCCGCCGCAGCCCCACAAACCGGAACATTGGCCAACCATGGCTGAGATCTGTCAACGCTACGATTTGGAACGCAGATTTATTCAGGTAATCGACGATGTGATTTATATCGTGCCGAACGATCCCGCCATCCGAGAGGTTCTGATTGCTTTCGCCCAGCAGGCCGGCGCTCAACATGTTCCCCAGCCCAAGCACAGGTCGCTGAAGAAGGCAGTCACCAAATGGCTGCAAGCGTAAGCGAAGACAAGCTGGGCGAAGGCAAGCGGCCGCGAATAAGGCTCCGGGTTTCGCAACCAACAGTGCAAAACCCGCCGGAGGCATAGATTCATTCCCAAAACAGCGGCGCCTTTGGGTTATCATTCAGAGTTGCGATCTGTTGCCGCGGAGCTGATTTTCAATCCGACTGGCAATTTCTCCGCGGCCCCGTTGGGAGTTCACGCCGGTGCCCGATCCCAAGAAATCTATCGAGCAAGTCATCGCCGAGATCGTGCGAGCTGTCGAGCGTCACGAGCAACCTTGCAAAGGAGAATATCTGGCAAGGTATCCTGGTTTTGCTCGCGAGCTGGAAGACTTCTTTGAGATGCACGAGCGGTTCGACTTGTCTCGAGACCCGCCCGAAGCGGAATTGGCAACCATCGCTAGTGCCCATCCCGCCGCACCGCCAGCTATGTTGAAAACGCAATCCGTCGCCAGCCCGAGGAAGAGCGGCGACGACATTTCACTGACCAGTAATCCACCCCGGTTTTTAGGCGATTACGAGATTTTGGAGGAAATCGATAGGGGTGGCATGGGAGTCGTTTACAAGGCCCGCCATCAACAGCTACACAGGATCGTCGCTCTCAAGCTTATTCGCTCTGGCGAGCTGGCAAGCCACGAAGAAATCCAACGCTTTCTGAGTGAAGCGGAAGCCGCAGCTTCGCTTTCGCATCCCGGTATCGTACCCATTTACGAAGTTGGAACCTATGAAGGCCTTGTCTATTACACAATGGCCTACATCGAAGGTAAGAATCTAGCGGAGATGGTGGCCGACGGCCCCATGGAAGCCAACGACGCCATCCGGATCACGCATAAGCTTTGCCAAGCGGTCGAATCCGCCCACCAGTCAGGCATTTACCATCGTGACCTCAAGCCCGCGAACGTATTGATCAACAATTGCGGTCAGCCGGTCATCATCGATTTTGGATTAGCCAAAATCACCAATCGTGACGACTCGTTGACGGCTACCGGACAGATGCTGGGAACGCCAGCCTACATGGCCCCCGAACACGCCGCGGGGAAAGTCAAGAATGCTGGGCCGGCTGCTGACTTGTACGCGCTGGGTGGCATTTTGTATTTCTTGTGCACCGGTCAGCACCCGTTTTCAGGACGCACCGCATTCGATGTTTTGATTCAAGTCCTGGATCGAAGACCGCCCAACCCGTCGAATCTGAATCGAAAAATCGGTCACGAACTGGACCAGATCTGCCTGCGAATGCTGGAGAAAGACCCCGAAGATCGGTATCCGAGCGCAACGGCATTCGCCAGCGACCTGCAAAAGCTGTTGACCGGTGAACCCATCGACCTGCCACAAGTGTCTCTTTCGCAAAAGATCATCCATTGGTGGCAGAGAGAACCCATCCTGGTTTCGCATGTTGCCGGTATTGGCCTGACCACCATGATCGTCATCATAGCGCAGCTCTATAAACCAGATTTGCTGCAACCTTTTTACTATCGCTTGATCTTGCTCTTGGCTTGGCTGGCGGCTTCGTTCGTCTTGCAGTATTGGTCCGATCGATCGCGATGGAGGTACTTGGCCATTCTGACTTGGCTGACCGTCGATGTGCTGGTCTACACCACGCTGATCGGCTTCGCCCGCCCACCGAAATCCATGCTGCTGATCGGCTATCCCATGATGATCGTCGCCAGTAGCCTGTTTTATCAGCGGCGTTATACGGTCTCCAACACCATCATGTGCATCCTGGGCTTTTCAGTCTTAGCCTGGCTGTTCCCCGACGAACTGCTGGACCGCTGGGACTTTGGGGCCATCTTTGTGTGCGGTATGGTCGTCATCTGCCTGTCGATGCTGGCCATGATCCACCGCATTCGTGGCATGAGCCGCTTCTACGAGGAGTGAAAACTCTCGCTATCGCAAGTGCCTGCTGGTCACGATGAACCCAACCGACAACCGCTTCCAAGAGCAAAACCTTCTATAGCGAGCGATTCAAGAGCAAGCTTTGCTCGCACTATCCGGCTGATTTGGCGAGCCTGTCAAGCCTTGCAGCGTTGACTACCTCACGACCTGCCCACGATTACGCTCTTCGGGCTGGATAAAGTTGAATTTGGCACTTTGAGAGAAAAAGGTCACCGGATTTTCATACACAACCCGCCGAATGGCAGACTCAGAATGACCGCGACGACGCAATTCCAAGATCAAGTCAGGAATGGCCGTGGGCTTGCTGGGGCCCCAATCTCCGGCGGAGTTCGCCATGAGACGTTCGGGGCCATATTTCTCGATCATGTCGGCGGCTCTTTGCGGCGTGCATTTGGTAATCGGATAGAGCGTCATTCCCGCCCAGAAGCCCGATTCCAACACGGTCCCAATCGTGTGCTCTTCAACGTGGTCC
>JANSWS010000742.1 GCA_024743355.1 bacterium | reverse complement strand
CACCTCCCACTCGGCAAGTGGGAGGTACCGGTACGTCCCATCTGCCGGATGGGATGTTGCGTTGGCCTTCGCGTTGCTAGGAGATTCGGGAGGACGCCAGACCACACGACTTAGCGCGGCCACCAGAGCCTGGACGATGCTGAATCCATTCAGCGCAGGTTCCTTTCTCCGCGGGGGCATTCTATTCCTCTCCGGCAGGAGACGATTGGGGCTTCGATCATCACCAGCGTGATCCCAAATCACACACCACCTCCCACTCGGCAAGTGGGAGGTACTGGTACGTCCCATCTGCCGGATGGGATGTCACCCGTGGGCTACGAAAACTTCTAGCGAAACGGAAAGATCGTGGATCCAATTCTTTCCAACTCGATCATCGCTGTTCCGATCCCAAAGCACTCCATCTCCCATTCGGCAACTTGGAGAAACGAGTATGTGTATATTGGAGGCATGAATCGCAAGCCAAAGACGATCAATTTCTGGGTTGGAAGACTGCCGCATTGGGAGGTGCAGGGTGGTCGTTACTTCATTACTTTGCATGTCGCGGGGGCAATTCCCCAAACCGGCAAGAACCAAATCCGTGCCGCGGCTGAGCAACAAAGAAAAATTGGGACGCAGCATGCTCCGGATTGGCTGAAGCTGCAAAGACGCATTTTCGCTGAGATGGAGAAATGGCTTGATCGAACTCCGAATAACCCTTGGCTGCAGGAATTATCACTGGCAGAGATGGTTGCCGAAGCGATTGAAACGCGCCGCCGACGTGGACGTTGGAATCCGTTCTCCTACATCATCATGCCCAACCACTTGCATCTCTTCGCTGAAATCCCAGACGGCGAGTTGAAGGCGGTTCTCGAAGACTTCAAACGTTGGACTGGTCACCAAGCAATGAAGCTACTCGATGATCCGCCAGCCCGATTTTGGCAGAAGGAGTGGTTCGATCATTGGTCGCGCAGTGATCAGCAGGATGATCGCATCCTAAAGTACATTCAAAACAATCCCATTAAGGCTGGTTTACCCGATCGATATCGACAATGGCCCTATTTCTTCACCCAGGGCTAAGTACGTCCCATCTGCCGGATGGGATGTTTCTCTTGACTCTTCGCAGCGAGGAAAGTCTGTATGATGCCGAGTCCACGCGTTACAGGGTCGTTTCTCTTTGGATTCGCTCTTGTTCCACTCCGGTGTCCGTCCACGAGGCTTCGATCATCGCCCGTATGATCCGAATCACACTCCACCTCCCACTCGGCAAGCGGGAGGTACCGGTACGTCCCATCTGCCGGATGGGATGTTGCGTTGGACTTCGCGTTGCTAGGAGATTCGGGAGGACGCCAGACCACACGACTTAGCGCGGCCACCAGAGCCTGAACGATGCTGAATCCATTCAGCGCAGGTTCCTTCCTCCGCGGGTTCCACTCTGTTCCTCTCTCTCGCGTCAGGCAAATGGGGCTTCGATCATCGCCCGCATGATCCCAACCCCACTGCACCTCCCACTCGGCAAGTGGGAGGTACCGGTACGTCCCATCTGCCGGATGGGATGTTGCGTTGGCCTTCGCGTTGCTAGGAGATTCGGGAGGACGCCAGACCACACGACTTAGCGCGGCCACCAGAGCCTGGACGATGCT
>JANSWS010000247.1 GCA_024743355.1 bacterium | reverse complement strand
CGCTCAATTGGTCAAGCAGCTTTCGGCCGCCGTCGGGAGCGGCAAATACGATTGGCCGACTTCCTTACTGCGGCGGATGTGGGAATCGTTGCTAGCGCTGCGCGAGGGAAGACGGCGAAGCCCCGCACATGAAGCCCGTTGGCTCAATCTGCTCGGCTTTTCACTGCGACCTGGCTACGGCTTGGCCGTTGACGATTGGCGAGTCGCCGAGACTTGGCGGCACGTCAATAACAAACTCGCCTTTGGCGGCGCGAGCAAATCCGAAGCCCTGATTCTCTGGCGGCGGATTGCGGGCGGACTGTCACCCGGTCAGCAGCTGTCCATCGCTGAGCCAATGATCGCTTCGCTGCGCGCCGCGCACAGTATCCTGGTGCATGGCAAGCAATCTCGGGGCGAGCCCATGTATGCCATGCATGAATCCGAAGAAGCCTGGAGATTGCTCGGCTCGCTCGAATTATTGGATACCCAATTAAAGCTGCAGATCGGGAACATGCTGATCGATCTGTACGGGAAACGCAGATACAGCAAGGTCCGCAATGCCATGGTTTGGTGCTTGGGACGACTGGGGCAAAGGCAACCGCTATACGGACCTCTGAATTCCATATTGCCTGCGAAGACTGCCGCAGCGTGGTGCCAGGTAGTCGCCGACTGGAATCGCAGCGATGCAACGCAACGTCTCATGTTTCAAATGGCGGCAATGCAAATGGCGCGAATGACAGGAGATCGCTACCGCGACTTGGAAAAGGAACCGCGAGAATCGATTCTTAAGTGGCTCGAAGAAACCGCCGCCCCCGAACACTATCGAGAACTGGTCTCACAGGGCGGACAACTGGACTCGGAAGAGCAGGCCAGCGTGTTTGGCGAGGCCCTGCCCAAAGGCTTCCGCATTCGAGAAACTTCTTGAGGCTTGAGGCTTGAGGCTTGAGGCTTGAGGCTTGAGGCTTGAGGCTTGAGGCCTAAGCAACTAATTTCCTAAACAGCTAAATTCCTTGTCCCTCAGTGCGGAACGCACGGCAGGAATTAGCCTTGGACTTCAGTCCAAGGAAACTGGAAACCAAGCTACATACCAGTCGCGAAGCGACGACAGGAAACGTCGCCGCAGATCGCATGTACAGTCTTGGACTACCTAGAGCTGGGCGCAGCACACTCGAACCCGTAGCGAAAAACGTCACGAGTTTCGCTCCCTCTCGCTATTCCTGCTTTTCTAGCAACTACTCCGCCGTGCGTACTCCAAAGATCAACCAGTAGACGCTGGGAATAACCAGCAGCGTAAACAGCGTGGAAGTAATAATGCCAAAGATAATGGCCCATGCCAGTCCTGAGAAAACCGGGTCCAGCGTGATTACCCAATTGGCCAGCAGCGTTGTACCAGCCGTCAACAGAATGGGACGAGTGCGAACCGCCACGCTGCGGATAATGGCTTCTCGAAGTGACAGGCCCTCCGCCAACGCATTGTTGATGAAGTCAATCAAGACCACCGAATTACGCACCACGATGCCGCCGAGTGCAATCATGCCGATCATGGCCGTGGCGGTAAAGAAGGTCGGGTTGGGGTAGCCTCCCACGGGTGTACTGAAGAGCGCATTGAGGAGCCAGAATCCCGGCAAGATTCCAATCAAGGTCAATGGAATGGCCAACATGATCAACATGGGCAACACGCGCGAACCCGTTTGAAACATCAGAATCACAAAAATCCCCAACAGAGCCGCACCGAAGGCCAGGCCCAGGTCACGAAAAACGTCCAGCGTAATCTTCCATTCGCCTTCACCGGCCCAACTGACCCGCAGGTCGTCGGGGATGTTCCATAGATCATTGCCTCCAGGCGTGATCCAGGTACGCTTCTCTGCCGGACGAACGGCCTGTGCCCCGGCATCGACAGCCCCTGAACGTTGATCGGTCTGAATATCGACGATCACATCGGCTGGTGGACGCCCGGCTATCTCTCCGTACACGTAAACCACGCGTTGAAGATTTTTGTGGTAGATCGTCTTATCCTCGATCTGCCGAACGAATCTACCGAGGCCACCTAATTGGACGAGCTGTCCATTTTCGCCCTGCACATAGAGTTCCTCGAGATCGTCAATGGCGGAACGCTTTTCCCGAGGCAGTCTGAGTTCCACCCACAACGGTTCCACCTCGTTAGGCAGATGCAAAACGGTCGCTGGCAATCCGCCCAAGGAAGCCGCAAGGGTCTGTGCAATGCGTTCGGTCGAGACTCCGGACAACGCCGCTTTAGGCTTGTCCGTTTCAAATACCCAACGGACTTGGTCATCTTCGATGCTGCTATCGACATCCACCACACCCGGCTCTCGTGCCAATCGTGATTGGACGATCCTTCCCGCATCGATCAGTCGATCGTAGTCCGAGCCGGCGGGACCGTAGATTTCGCCGGTCAAGGTCGCCAACACAGGCGGTCCGGGTGGCACCTCGACCAACTTGATGTTCGCCCCAAGCTGCTCGCTCAAAGCTGCCAATTGCTGGCGGAGTCTCAGCAGAATCTCATGCGACTGTTGTACGCGTCTCTGCTTGGGCGCTAAATTGATGCGTATGTCAGCAACATGCGAACCCTTTCGCAGAAAGTAATGCCGCACCATTCCGTTGAAGTCCATCGGTGAGGACAGGCCGACATAGACCTGGTAATCGCGCACTTCTGGCTCGGCAGCAACTGCCGCAGCCAACCTCCGCGCCACCGCATCCGTGCGGTCCAGCGTCGTGCCTTCTGGCATGTCCACGATAATCTGAAATTCGTTCTTGTTATCGTAAGGCAGCATCTTCAGCGGCACGGAGCGAGTGATCGGCAGAATCATGACCGCGACCAGCAGCAGTGCCACCCCGGCAACCACGGCCCAAGCCAGCCAACGATGATCCACGATAGGACCGAGGATTGCCCTGCTCATCCGGTAGAGTGGCTGCTGAGTCACATCCGGCGGTGGCTCATCTGTGCCGACTTCCAACATCTTGCGGAGAGCAACCATCGCCATCCAAGGCGTGATCATCAGGGCAACCAAAGTGGAGATCGTAACCGTTAACGGAACGTTCAACGCCATCGGCCCCATGTAGGGTCCCATCATTCCAGTGATGAAGAACAAAGGCAGGAAACTCGCGATGATTGCCAGCGTGGACAAGATCAATGCTGGCTGTACCTCTTGAACGGCCCGCAATACGGATTGGCGAGCGGAATACATCCGCATGGAAAAATAACGGGCGATGTTTTCGACGTTGGTAATAGGATCGTCGACCAGCAAACCGAGTGAGAGAATCAATGCGAACAGCGTCACGCGATTGATGGTGTAGCCAGCCAACAGATTCACAAACAGCGTCAGGCTGTAACAAACGGGAATGGCTAATGCGATGACCAATGCGGGCCGCCAACCCATGGTCAAACCAATCAGAGCCACTACCGTGATGACTGCCACAATAAGTCCATTCACCAATTCATTGACTTTTTCGTTGGCGGTTTCACCATAGTCCCGAGTAATGCGATAATGCACTCCGTCTGGGAGATGGGACGCGGACAGGTCCGATAGACGCTGTTTCACCGCATTGGATACCCAGACCGCATTCGTACCCTTACGCTTTGCCACCGCGATGTGCACCGCAGGATAAATATCCGGATGGCTCTCAAAGCGAGCGTCATCGGGGCCAAAGCCAATCCAGCTGTAGTCGTCAACTTCCGCTGGCCCATCCAGGATATCGGCAACATCCTTGAGATATACCGGCCGGTTACCCACCACGTTGACGACCAGCAGAGCGAGATCCTCGGAGTGCCGGATAAAAGTTCCCGACTGCACAATGAACTGCTGATCCTGCTGCGTGAACTGGCCGACCGTCTGATTGACGTTACTCGATCTGAGAGCGGCGGCAACTTGCAGAGCCGAAGTCTGACGGCCAGCCAAGCGTTGCGCATCCAATTGAACGCGGATTTGCCGGGGTCTACCCCCAGTGATCCAGACCTGATTCGTGTTGGGAATCGCCTGCAGTTCCTGCTGCACCTCCTCCGCAATACGCCGCAATTCATGGTCTCCGTAAAGCTCGGTTTGGTCGCTCCACAGGGTAGCGATCACAATCGGCACATCGTCCACCTCGATCGGCTTGACTACCCACGACTCGACTACCGGCGGAATCTGATCCACGTTGGATTGAATCTTGTTGTAGAGCTTGACCAGCGAGTCTTCCCGGTCCTCACTAACATAGAAGCGGACCGTAACGACGCTTTGCCCCGGCCGCGACATGGAATAAACGTATTCCACACCGTCGATTTGATACAGCAGCTTCTCGATCGGACGCGTCACTTGCTGTTCGACTTCTTCTGCCGACAAGCCTGGAGCGGTGATAAAGACATCGGCCATGGGAACCACGATCTGTGGCTCCTCTTCGCGTGGAGTCAGCAGCAAAGCCGCCAGTCCAAGCATGAGAGATATCATGACGAAAAGAATCGCCACATCGCCCCGCAGGAAGAGCTCGACAATTCGCGTCAATAGCGGCTTGGGACCTTCGTCCTGGTCAGGTGCTTGGATCGTCTCGGACATTATTGCGGAGCCCCTTCCTGGTTGACTTCGCTTGATTGCACGGCATCCGCGTCCGTCACGTTCTCCTGGTCGTGCAGTAGAACTTGTTCGCCAGCCTGCAAGCCACTCAGTACCTCAACCCGGCCTGGCATGCCCAATCTTCCGGTTTTCACAAATCGCTTCTCCAGAGAACCATCGGCCTGGACGACTTGCACGAACTGCAACTGGCCGACCTCGCTGATCGCATCAGTTGCCAAACACAAATGCCGGCGGGATCCGGCCGGTATGCGAAGCCGACCAAACATCCCCTCGTACAAATCGTCGGACCTCGGCAGACTCGCCTTGACCAGAAACGAACGACTGGGCGCGTCGGCCTGCGGAACGATTTCGTCGATCGTGGCTGCGATGGAGCGATCCAATGCATCGATGTACACCTGCAACACCTGACCGGGCTGCAATTTCACAGCCAAGTGTTCCAGCACGGGGGCTTCCAAACGCAGTGAACTGGCGTCGTAGAGGACTAAAATTGGTTGCCCGGGTTGTGCTGTATCACCGGGTTCCGCCAAGCGGTCCACCACCCGCCCGGCCTTGGGAGCGACGATCGTCGCGTAAGACAGTAGCACCCTAGCTTCGTTAACGGCTTGCTCAGTTCGCAGCACGTTGGCTTGCGCCACCTCGAGTTGTCGCGAAGATTGCTCATACTCGGCCGGAGAGGCAGCTTTCTGCTTAACGAGCTGCTCAAATCGCGCAAAGTTGGTTTCGGCCTCCCTGCGGGTAGCAGTGGCCACTGCATAGGCTTGCTCCGCCTGCTTTAATTGTGCCTGCAGTTGTTCGTCGTCGAGCTCAACCAGTACATCGCCCCGCTCAACCTGGTCACCTGCAGAAACGTTAATGGCATTGATGGCAGCCAAAACCCGGGCGGAAACGCTGGTTCTGCTAGCAGCCTTAAGCGTGCCTACAGCTTCCTCGACGTAATCCTTGGTAACTTCGTGAACCAGATCCGTCGGGCGGTCCCCGACCTTCTCAACGCTCGACTGTATCTCAGCCGTAGGTTCAATCTTGTCTTCAAAAAAACCTGCAAACCAGGCGATGATCAGTATCAAGACCACCGTTCCGATTAGCAGAGGAAGTATTCTGGTGGTCGCCAATTTCAACAGGCTGCCAAGGCGCTGAGCCGTTGAGGGTTGATTATCCATAGGCATGTCATCCACCTTTTAACCTCGAGCACATTGAAAACGTAGCGACGAAAACACGGGGGCTTAAAAACTGGGGCGAAAACACCGGGGCTGGTGTCCTGGAACCGCTTTATGGATAAGCCATGTCGTTAGACGATTCCTTTGGCGAGCCCTTCAGCAATTCATGGACCAGCCTCGGAATATTCACCACGACCCTGCCACCTAGTGCCTCAGCAACTTGCGGACCGAAGCTTATCAAGCTTCTGGTCTGTGTGCGAATTCGGCAGTATCGGTAACCTCGTATTCGCAATCACGCGCGAATTCGCACGCCCGTGCTCGACTGCACAGCCAGGACTGACCGGCTGGCGACTTGGGTTCGGTGCTATCCACATGGGAGTGACAGGGCGGCGACCCCTGGGGAAGACTCCCTGGGAATACCCTCAAACGCAACTTCTGCCACTGGGGAATGCCCCCCCAAACGCAACATCTGCCACGACGGAATCTCGACGCTTGGTCAGAACGCGAGCCTTGCCCGCAAGCTCGGAAGCCACGCCGATCAGGGAGCTTACTATAATGCGGCTCGACCTCTGGCGGCTTAAGAACCGTTCGATTCTTGATCCGTCGACGCGACATCAAGCTTGCATCCCATTTTTCATACAGGGTCCCGATCATGAGCCACCGCCTTTACGTTCTGCTGGTGCTATTGTGGCCAAGTCCTTTGGCCGCAGGGGAATTTCGTGCCGGGGCAGCTGTAGGTGATATCACGCCAACGCAGTGGCCGGTTAACTTGGTCGGAACGTTCGCGGAACGGCCAGCGGAAAAGGCTTGGGATCCGCTGTCCGCCCGCGCTCTGGTACTTGACGATGGACAGACGCAGCTTGCTATCGTGATCATTGACAGCTGCATGCTCCCGCGTGACCTATTGGATGAAGTTAAGCGACAAGCTAGCCAGGCCACGGGTATTCGCAGCGATCACATGTTGATGGCCGCGACTCATACGCATTCTGCTCCCGCCTCGCTGGACCGCATGTACGCCCAGGCAAGTCCCGCTTATTTGCAGGTTCTGCGACAGGGGATCGTGCAAGCAGTTACTCAGGCGCAGACTAATCTGGAAGCGGCCGAAATCGGCTGCGCTCAATTCGACTTGCCGGAGCATGTTCACAATCGTCGCTGGTTTATGAAACCTGGTGGAATGGTCCAGAATCCCTTTGGCGAATTAACAGATCAAGTCCGAATGAACCCACCCCGGGGTACGGGCTTGCTTGACCGGCCTGCCGGCCCGGTCGACCCGCAAGTCTCGCTCGTTTCCGTTCGCTCCCAGTCAGGTCTTCCCATCGCCTTGCTGGCAAACTATTCACTGCATTACGTTGGCGGCGTACCTCCCGGAGGCGTTTCTGCCGATTACTTCGGAGAATTTGCCCGACAAATTGCTTCACGGATAGACCCTCAGCAGCAGCGTGAGCCGGCCTTCGTGGGAATCTTGTCCAATGGTACCAGTGGTGATGTCAACAACATTGATTTTCGCAATCCTCAACCTCGCAAAGAACCCTTTGAGCAGATTCGATACGTCGCAACCAGCCTTGCCGATGCAGCCCACCAGGCCTACACACAGACCAGTTTTAGCGATTCCATCTCATTGTCCATGGCTCAGCGAGAGTTGACTCTGGAAGTACGCAAGCCAACGCCCCAGCAACTGGAGAGGGCTAAGGAATTTTTGGCTGAGGAAGACGAATCGGTGCTGCCGGCTCGCGGCAAGGCTTACGCGGAATTCACTCTGCAGCTACAGGCAATGCCCGCAACCGAAAACATCCTGCTTCAAGCCGTTCGTATCGGTGACATCGGAATCGCAGCCATCCCGTGCGAGGTGTTCGCCGAAATTGGCTTGGAACTCAAACAGCGGAGTCCCTTGGAAAAGACGTTTACGATCGAGCTGGCCAACGGCTGGAACCGCTATCTGCCGACTCCCCAGCAACATCGATTAGGCGGATACGAAACCTGGATGGGAACCAACATGCTGGAAATTAACGCTTCAGACAAGATACAGAAGGTCCTTCTGGAGTTGTTCAACGAAGTCTTGCCAGCTGAGCAGATTCAATCCACTGCGGTTCCTGCATTGAATGTTCCGTAAACCATTCTCGAGCGACTGTCGAACAATCGTGTGGCGGGCTTGCACTATAATGGAAGCCGAAAGGCCAATGCCTGAGCATCGATTGCCACCTGGTTCATGATTCCCTCCGGGTTTCCTACCCTACCCTAAACTACACTACCTATGCACAACCATGGACTCGGGGAGCATGAATCATGCATAGCTGATCGGTAACAACTTGCGTTCACCTCAAACGGTCCGTGGATTCCGTCCTGTGAGAGCTGATAATGCAATCGTCCAGTGCTAGCAGAAATTTGAAGACGACTAGCTCGCATCGGAGTCCTAGCTCATGAAATCCGCAGTATTCCGACTGCTGCTCCCGCTTGCGTTTCTGAATTACCTGAGCCTGGCTGTCTGCACTGCCTCGGAAACAAGAGACAATCCTTCGGTTCCGACACAAGCGGAATTGGATTTCTTTGAATCCAGGATTCGCCCGCTGTTGATCAACCATTGCGTAGATTGCCATGGCAAGGAAACCCAGGAGTCCGCGCTGCGTTTGGATTCATGGCTTGGCATGCTGACGGGCGGAAAGGCTGGTCCCGTGATCGTTCCGGGAAAGCCGGACAGCAGCCTGCTGCTGACTGCGGTCCGTTATGTCGACAATGACTTGAGAATGCCGCCAGACGAGAGGCTGTCGAAAGCTCAAGTCCGGGACCTGCAGCGATGGATCGAGATGGGCGCCCCGCATCCTGAACAGCATCCCCAACATTCCCGGCTACCGTCACATCCCGGCAGCTCCGACAGTCTCCATGTTAAGTCGGATCACTGGGCATTTCAGATCCCGTCGAAGCCGAGCCCACCGTCGAGTTCCTTTGTGGCGGCGAACCCGATTGACGCCTTCATTGATGTGGCCCTGGAGGCTAACGATCTCCGTCCGCTAGAAGCGGCCAACAAACGCACGTTGATCCGGCGGGCTACGTTTGACCTGACAGGACTTCCACCAACTCAACGGGAGCTGCAAGCCTTCTTGGCCGATGACTCGGAAACCGCCTTTGAGCGCGTGGTGGATCGTTTGCTGGCATCTCCCCACTACGGCGAGCGTTGGGGGCGACACTGGCTGGATATCGCTCGCTATGCTGATTCGAATGGCCTGGACGAAAATGTCGCCCACGGAAATGCGTGGCGCTACCGAGACTATGTCGTGCAATCGCTCAACAGCGATAAGCCGTACAACCAATTTCTCGTCGAACAATTGGCGGGAGATTTATTGGATTCATCGGGTGATTCCTCTACCCATCACCAGCGATTGATCGCAACCGGCTTTCTGGTTCTGGGCCCGAAGGTGCTGGCTGAAGTGGACAAGGAAAAACTCAAGATGGACATTGTCGATGAGCAGCTTGACACACTGGGCCGGAGCTTAATGGGCTTAACCTTGGGCTGCGCTCGCTGCCATGACCACAAATTTGACCCCATTAGCAGCCGTGACTACTACGCCATGGCCGGCATCTTCACCAGCACCCAAACCATGGAGACTCTCGAAACCGTCGCTCGCTGGAACGAGAACTCCATTGCATCCTGTGACGATCTCACATTGCAAAAACAATTCGAACAGCGGCTGGCCGAAAAGAATCAACAGCTCGAGCAAACTCTGTTAAGCGCGACTGAAAACTGGAAGCGGGAAAACACAACTTCCGTTCCCGAGGATGTGGAGCAGCAGTTCTCCGCTCAGACCCAAGCTCAACTAAAGCTGCTTCGAGAACAAATCGAACAGCTGAAAGCCAACGCTCCGGAGATGCCTACGGCCATGGGAGTCACCGACGGCACGATCGCGAACACAGCAATTCACCTACGCGGCAGTCCGCTCACTTTGGGTGAAGTGGTCCCACGTGGCTTTCCACGCGTATTGAGCTCCGAGAACCCTCCCTGTCTGCCAGACAGTCAGAGCGGACGGCTCGAGCTAGCCCGTTGGTTAGCCGACAAAAACCATCCGCTGACGGCACGCGTCATGGTCAATCGCATTTGGCGCTGGCATTTTGGCAAAGGACTGGTGGAAACGGTAGACAATTTTGGCATCCAGGGCTCGCCTCCTACCCATCCAGCACTGCTAGATTGGCTGGCGGTAGAGTTCATGGAGCAAGACTGGTCCATCAAGGCTATGCACCGGCTCATCATGACCTCGCAAGCCTACCAACGCAGTAGTCGATACGATCCGCATAATGCCAGCCGGGATGTCGACAATCGATTCTACTGGCGACGGGACCTCCGGCGGTTGGAGGCCGAAACCATTCGTGATCATTTGCTGGCCGTCAGTGGTAACTTAGATCGGACCATCGGCGGCAACCTGCTACCGATCAAAAATCGCGAATATCTTTTCAACCACACCTCCCAAGACAAGTCCACCTACGACTCCATCTGTCGCCGCTCGATCTATGTTCCGGTGATTCGCAATCATTTGTACGACGTCTTCCAATTGTTCGATTACACGGATGCCAGCGTGCTGAACGGCGATCGGGACACCAGCATCATTGCGCCCCAAGCCTTGTTTCTGATGAACTCGGAATGGATGAAACGGATGGCGTCTGACATGGCCAAGCGCTTAGCAGAATCTGCGGGCGACCAGCGGGAAGGCATAACACGCTTGTTCCTGGAAGCCTACGGTCGTCCGCCAACGGAAGAAGAAGCAAGGCAAGCATCCAATTTTCTGCAACATCCCCTGAGCCTCGAGTCACGACAGTCCGACGATAGCGCCACGACCTCCGCAGAATGCTGGCAGGCTCTGTGTCACGCAGTCCTCAGTTCCAGCGAGTTTATCTATCTGCGTTGAAGCCTCTCACACCTGTCCTTGCTTCCGAGACCTTTCGCTTTCAGCTACCCATGAGTTTTTCCAGAAGAAGAATGTTGGAAAGGAGTGCCAACGGCTTTGGCAGCCTGGCTCTCCTATCGCTGCTGAGCCAGGACTTGCCTGCCGCAAGTTCGTCCAACCGCGATCCTAGCGACAGCAAGCTGCATTTTGCGGCCAAGGCCAAGCGCGTCATCTTTTTGTTTATGAAGGGCGGCCCATCGCAGGTAGACACCTTTGACTTCAAACCTCGCCTGCAGAAGGACGACAAGAAACCACTGCCTTTTGATAAACCGCGAGTCCAATTCGCGCCTACCGGCGAGCTGCTGGCATCCCCCTGGAAGTTCAAACGCTACGGGGAATCCGGGATTGCTGTCAGTGAATTGTTCCCGCACGTCGCGGCCTGCGTGGACGACTTGTGCATCATCAACTCCATGCACGGGACCAATCCCGCCCATGGAGGTGCTTGCCTCAAATTGCACACGGGCAGTGATACCTTCGTGCGTCCCAGTCTGGGTTCGTGGATCAGCTATGGCTTGGGCAGTGAAAATTCCAATCTACCCGAGTTTGTCACGATTTGCCCGACACTGGCCCACGGAGGAACCAAGAACTGGGGTGCCGCTTTTCTGCCAGCCAACCACGCAGGCACTCCCCTCGGCAACGCCAGCCTGCCGTCGCAGGAAGCCAGCGTGAAATACATCCGCAACTCAACGCTCAGCCCTCGAGCTCAGCGAAGGCAGCTGGAAATGACACAGCTGCTCAATCAGCAATTCGCCAATGAAACAGGGCCCGACACGGATCTGGAAGCACGCATCCAGTCCTTCGAGTTGGCCTTTCGGATGCAAAACGAAATGCCCACGGCGATCGATCTACAGGATGAAACCCAAGCCACACATGAGCTGTATGGGATCGATGATCCCGTTACCAGCGACTTTGGACGCCAATGTCTGATGGCCCGACGTTTTGCGGAGCGTGGAGTGCGATTCGTGCAGATCACCCACAGCAACACGGATG
>JANSWS010000664.1 GCA_024743355.1 bacterium | reverse complement strand
TGATTCAAAGCGTGGCCGTCGAGCACCTTGCGGATCTCGAGCACCGCGAACAAAAGTTTCGAGCAGCCGCCGACCGACAGCAGTCAACCCTGTCGATGGCCAAGCGATGGGAGGGTTCGGGTTATCAAATCCTTCGCCGACTTGGAAGCGGGGGGATGGCGTCAGTCTGGTTGGCTAAGGAAAATGCCACGAACCAACTCGTTGCAATGAAAATTCTCCGTCATGACTTGCAATCTGGATCTGAGAGTTTCCACCGCTTTCGCACTGAGGTTCAATCGCTTCAGAAACTCGAACATCCCAACATTGTTCGGATCCGCAGCGTCGATGTGCACCTCGACGAACCTTTTTACACCATGGAATTCTGTATTGGTGGGAGTTTGGCTGATGCTTTGCGGAACAGAAAGCTCAGACCTGAGGAAGCCGGCAGTTTAATCAAAGTACTGGCGGATGCGGTCCATGTGGCCCATCAGGCTGGCATTGTCCACCGAGATCTCAAGCCAGGCAATGTACTGCTCCAGACAGTCGTCGCGCCGGAAGGCAAGCAGCAAACGGCAGAGCAGGAATCGGAAGAAATGGATTCCATCAGCGTAGACATGCCTATTTTGCAAAGCTATCGCCCAAAGCTTGCTGACTTTGGCCTCTCCAAAGACCTGCAGTCAGCCTCGCGTTCCCACACCGCGGCAATCATTGGTTCGCCGCCCTATATGGCTCCTGAGCAAGTGGAGAATTCGAAAACGGCTGGTCGAACTGTAGATGTCTATGCCTTGGGCGCGATTCTGTACGAGTGCCTTACGGGGCAGCCTCCTTTTCAAGAGACCACGCCCTTAAAAACCATCCAGCAGGTTATGTCGGGACACCTGGTTCCTCCTTCACAACGCGAGCCCAGCATTCCGAAGGATCTCTCCGCGATTTGCATCCGATGTCTGGAAAAGAATCCGGCTGCGCGCTATGCGACAGCAAAGGAACTGGCTCACGATCTACAGCGGTTCCTTGACGGGCAGCCCGTGCATGCGAGGCGTTTCACGGTGAGTAAGCAGGTTCTTGTTGGGTTCCACAAGCTTCCATTGCAACTGGCGATTCTCTTGGCATTTTCTTTTGCGGCTTATGTGGTAGCAAAGAAGCAAAGTTCGCCTGTCGCGCGACCTCAAGAGGTCGTATTGCTGCCGGATGCCGAGCGGTCCGAATCCGGCCAGCAAACGCCGGCTTTGTCGATGGTGGGGCTCGCAGTCGAATCACCTGCATTTGGGGCTTTGCACACATCGAGAACCGCGAGCGACCAGCTACCCGCAAGCATGCGATTCACGTTTCAAGGTCAGCCGAGCGCTACTGCTTCAGGCAAAACGACGATTGTGTCTGACCAGCGAATCATTGTCGACACTTCAATGCAATACGAGTTGAGCGTGTATGCCAGCGCGCTCACCGCTGACGGCAAAGGGCCCGATCCAAGTTCAGTGCATTACGTAGGCATCATCTCCTACGACATCGACGGGCACGAAATTCGTCCTTGGAACTTTATGAAGAATCCTGACGCCGTAGACACCACATTGGCCTGTGATTTAAAGCCAGGGGATATGACGATTTCACTCACGGACGCTTCCGGATGGTATGACGGGCCCAATGCAAACTTCAGGGGACTCGCTTGGTACGGCTATGCGAATAGCCATGGTGATGTGTACCCGGACTACACCTACACCCGCAATACCACGCTTGGTTGTTGGGAAGAGGGCGCTATTGACGGAAATGTGATTCGGCTGAGGGTCCGCTGGAATGGCCCTGCGTTGAAGGCGGGTGAACCCGTCCGCAACACTTGGAATAGCTATCAGCACAACTTTCGCTTTCTTGCGCCGGGCCACGTGGCAGAGCAAAAACAGCACCTTTCGGCACCTATCAGCGGTGAAAATCTAAGCGGCAAGATCAATCTTTCTAAGTTCCGACCTGGCACGCATTCCATTGCTGCGATAGCGCTTGCAGATCACAACAAGACGGGTACCCAGCTCACCCTGAGTGATTTCACCGTGACCTATCTCCCGAGACATGAGGAAAAAGTTGTCGGTATCAAATGAGCAGGGCAAAAAGACCAAAGCGGATTCTTCGACCCTTGGCTATTGCACTACTTTTGCCTAAGATAGCCGGGCTGCATGATTACTGAACGCCAACTGTCCTACCAGGGCGGCGTACGGAGCTTTTCAGAAATCGAAACCACAGGCCCCCGTAGCTCAGCTGGATAGAGCAACGGATTTCTAATCCGTGGGTCGCAGGTTCGAGTCCTGCCGGGGGTGCCTAATGGCAGGTCGGCTAAAGACATTGCGAGACAGACCCAGCTTTTTGCTGGGTCATTTTCATTTGGTGATTCTACCGTCTCGGGATTTCCGCCATGGACCTGCAATGTGTGGGATATTTTTTGGGGTACTTTTGTAGATACCCCACTCGTCACTGCATCAATTCTAGCTTCATCCTTGATGCCCGATCGTAGAATT
>JANSWS010000686.1 GCA_024743355.1 bacterium | reverse complement strand
AATGGCAAGACCGTCTGGTACTTGCTTTATCGAGTTCGATATTTGGGGGGCGATTTGCAGCCTGTGCCGGAGCCGGATCAGTTTTCCAACGAGGTCTACGGCAAGCCCAAGGCGATTTCGGCCGAATGGGTGCGTTTCATGCCCGCGTTTAAATTGGACACGCTGGGCCTGGGACGCGTGTACTTCGATCGCGTAATCCCGGGTGCGAAACAAGCCATTGCGGAGCGTGAACGGGTTGGCAGACGCATTTACGATTCGATTGAAATGCAAAAGCTCCAGATTCCGATTTCGACGGAAAGTGAGGATAAGCCCGTGTGGGGGGTCGCGACTTGGGCCGATGTCGATCCACGTACGGATTTCTTCACCGTGAATGTGACAGGGCTCACCAACGCGCAACAAGTACTGCAAAAAGGAAACGAGTACCAGTTTCTTCAGAAAACGCTGGTGCTGCACTTTTCCCGTCCGGGGGACACGATCAACGAGCTCGAGGATCAGATTCGATTCGGTATCCCTGCTTTGGAGGATCCAGCCCGGCAAAAGTATGTTTTAGACCAATACGGTCAAACAAAACGGCTTGATTACGTGTGGGACTACCGATAGACTTTCGTGACTACAGCCGGCCGAGAGTCGCCAGCCTAGCGGTTTATAGTTTTGCAGACGATTAAGATCCACTGACGGATGTCGGAAAATGGCACACAAAAAGGGACAGGGTTCTACCCGCAACGGACGCGATAGTAACGCACAACGCCGAGGAGTGAAGCTTTTTGGCGGTCAGCTTGCCAAACCAGGTGCAATCATTGTTCGCCAAGTTGGCACGAAGTTCCGTCCCGGCAAGAATGTCGGCATGGGTAGCGACTACACGTTGTTTGCCCTTACGGAAGGCCGCATTTTCTTCGATCAGGAAGGCCGACGTGTCAACGTTGTGGCAGATGCCAATTAACGGATCCGATCTACGAACCTATCCGGCAACCGTCAGCAGTCTGGCCCTTGTCGATTGCCGCTAGCCGCGGTTTTCTCTGATCTGCGGGTCAGTTGTATGGCTCTTCGGCCGATATGGCTGGCAGCGTACATCCGTTTAGTGTGTCGGGAAATTAGTCGGTTATGCGTATGCACCTCGACTTGATGTTGATCGGTCGGCCGACTTGGGCGGCAAGTTCTTGAGACGGGGGAAAGCGTAGTCGCCTCGACCTTCTCCTGATCTTAGTTCGCACGCGGTTCAATGCGTGGCATAAAGGTCGTCTAGGGCTTCGCTGATCCCGCGATGGGAGAATGCCTGGTTCTTCCTTGCAAAGTGTTCACAGTTAGCACAACCGTTCAGAGTTTTGCTGGTCGCGTGCGGGGAGACAACCAGAATTTGGGAGTCTTCTCATCAGCCTGGGCACTCTCAGGCAATTTGCCCCGCAACAATCTTTGCGATGTTTCAATAGGCAACAGCCATGTTCGTTGATCGTGCAGAAATCTACGTGGAAGCAGGCCGCGGCGGTGACGGCTGCATTGCTTTTCGGCGGGAAAAGTACGTTCCACACGGGGGGCCCAGCGGAGGTGATGGGGGAAACGGCGGCAATGTTGTTTTTCGGGCCAAGCATGGTGTGAACAGTCTGGTTGCCTTTGCTCACCGCAAGCATTGGAGGGCTCAACGAGGCGAGCCTGGCAAAGGCTCTGAGCGGCACGGGAAGAGCGGTCAGCATCTTGTTGTGGAAGTCCCCCCCGGCACAACGATCGTCGATGCGGATTCGGGGCTGATGATCAAGGACCTGGTGCAAGACGGTGAAGAGGTCATTGTGGCTCGCGGTGGACGTGGCGGAAAAGGCAATCCGCATTTCAAGAGTGCCACCAATCAGGCCCCACGAGAATCCACGCCTGGCACGCCTGGAGAAATCAGAAACGTGATCTTGGAACTCAAGGTCATCGCCGATGTGGGACTCGTCGGCAAGCCCAATGCCGGAAAGAGCACGCTGCTTAGTCGTCTTTCTCGAGCTCGACCGGAAATCGCCGATTATCCGTTTACGACTAAATTTCCAAACCTGGGTTTGGTCACGGCTGACATCGATCGCTCCTTTGTACTGGCCGATATTCCCGGTCTGATTGAAGGCGCCTCAGAGGGCATTGGCCTGGGGCACGATTTCCTGCGGCACATCATGCGGGCGGGCATTTTGGTGCATTTGGTGGAACCCAGCCCGATCGATGGCAGCGACCCGCTGGAGAACTATCGGGTGATTCGCAGTGAGCTCGCACAATATAGCCAAGAGCTTT
>JANSWS010000412.1 GCA_024743355.1 bacterium | reverse complement strand
ATACCCACCAAGCCTCCCGCCAACACAAACATCCATGCGGCGGCCCATTGGATCTGTCGGTTGGAGAAAAATCCGCGCCAAAAAAAGAGCGTGTCGCTTAACTGTCGTGAAGGGACGATTTGTGCCCATGCCGGTACCAAGCTTCGCGCATAGGCCAGGTTTTGCAAAGCCTGTTCGTTGTCTGGATCTACAGCCAGCGCATGGCGGAAAGCCAAAATCGACTTGCCAATATTACGCGCCTGCAAGGCGGCATTGCCGAAATTGATCCACAGTTCGGGAGGGGGTTCTGCTCCAGCTTGTAATTGTTCTTGGATCACTTGTTCGAATAGCTGCTGCGCTGTGGAGAACTGATCCAAGCGGGTGGCCAAGTCGGAAACATCCAAGGCCGTTTGATATTGATCGATAGCCCGCTCGAGCAATTGTTCATTACCCAAGCTCGGTATAGCGGCAGCCAGGATCAATCCACAGGCGAACAACTTCACCTGAAACGTGCTCGACGGGCGAAACACGATGCACAGAATTGCCAGTCCATAAATGCTCTGGAAGACGTGGCGTGGACGGATGTGGCTGAAGCTCATGACAGGCTTCCCTGGAAAATGTTTCGCAAGAGCGAAGACGCTTGCCGCCCCAAGTCTTTGACCTTGGCGGCTTCACATTCGCCGGGTGCAAAAAGGATCGACTCGCATGCGGCGATGAGTGCCTCGGCATCTTTGCGAAGCGGACCTCGATAGTCGGCGATACCCTCGCGAACGGCAGCCGCAATTTCACCGGATGCTTGCCGAGCTGACATCGCCTCGGCGCTATCCAACCGCTTCTCGAGTCCTTTGTAACGCAGCTTGCGTTCTCGCTCGCCAGGATCCCGTTGATTGCGGCGACGAACGATAAGAGCAAGGATGACACAGGAAAATCCAAGCAAGTAAAGTGCGGGCAAAGCCCAATCTTTGGACAGCAGTCCGCTGCGAGCCATCAGCCGAGCCGTGCTTTGTTCAATAGCCAGATTCGCTCCCATCCAATTAGCGCTGGCTGCCGAGTTCGTTGTCTCGGGAGCATTTCCCCTGGCCTCCGCTTCTCCGGTCGCGGTCGCAGAAGCCGAGACCACGTCGGCAGAAGAAATCATCTGTGTCTCCATCACTTGCAAAGCAATCGGCTTGGATCTGGCCGTCACGTAAGTCTCTCGGTCGGGGTCAAACCAGGAAAATGGCAACGCGGGCAACTGATCCACGCTGGGATCTTTCACTCGCAGATTCAACTTGAATTGTTTGGCTCCGTCGGCGTAAATCCCCGAAGGCATTTCGCTGGGTACTTCGAATTTCTTTGGATCCAGGACGTCCGAGTTGTTAAAGTCTGGTAGCGAGAGTTTTTCCAGGTTGCCGTCACCACGTACTGTAACATCCAGGGAGATGGGATCTCCTACTCGGACAACCGAGCGATTCGCCGCTACTTCGATCGAGAACCCATTACCGACGGCGCCGGTGAAGCTCTCCGGGCGGCCGTTTGAGGGGAGCGGATGGATCTTCAAAGAAAAAGGCTCCGAGGCAGCTACCGCCGGCCTGGTGCTGCGTGGGCGAACACTGCCGAAGATGTCGCGTCCCCAGCTGGTAACTCTTTCTGTTCTGCAGGTCACTAGTAGATTCTCGTATTCACCCACCTGCTCCGGCAGAAGTGTTCTGGTAGCAGTCACAATGACGCGTTCTTCATTGTCACCGCTCTGGCTCTCCAAACTGGCGGGCAGCTCGATATCGTCTTGAGCGGTTTCAATCAGCAGAGTCGCCTTGGCATTGGGTAGAGGGTCGTCGCGGAAGTCGAACTGGTCAAAAAAGGACGATCGGATCCGAAGTCGCTGAAACACGTGGCGGAGCTCCCCCAAATCGCCTGAGTAAACCCAGCTCAATTTGACCGGCACCTGCTCGCCGACGTAGATCTTCTCATCGTCAATTTCAAGCTTGATTTCAATATCAGGATCGCTCTCAATTTGCTCGAATTCAAATGTCGCAGCTCGCAGCTTCTGTTCTTTTCCATCGACTGTAACCACAAAGGGTCCAACACTCACCGAACCTGGCTGGCTGGCTGTGACCTGAAACGTAAAGCTGTAAGTCACGGTCTGGCTTTGCGTCATGCGACCATTGATGATCTGCATGAACTGTCGGGAGGATTTGCTCGGATTGGGACCGACGACATCCACGTCTTCCGGCACCGGTCCGTCCAGACTGCAGTCGACATCTTGCGAGTCGCCCTCCAACTCCACACTGATTTGCACCAGTACGGGCTCACCCGCGTAATAGGGAGGACGGGACTTGGCGATCGAAATCTCTTGTGCACGCACAGGACTTGGCAAAGCGAGCATTACCAGAGCTTGGATGAGCAGCAACCAAATGGCCGGCTTGGTTTTCAGCTGGTTGGTGTGCATCACGAATTGATTCCACATCATCGGCTTACCAGTCCTTTTCTACGCCGCCGGAAACAGCGGCCGCACGCTTCTTTTCGTCTCTACGCTGGGCCTCCCGGTCGCGGATTGCCTGCAACATCTGGGCAGCATTCATGTTTTGAGATGGCTGCTGTTCCGCATCCTGCGGCTGCGAATCCTGTTGCTGTTGCTGCGAATCCTGCTGCTGGTTGTCCTGTTGATTTTGATTTTGATCTTGTTGTGGATCGTCCAGCAGCTGCAAAGCCTGCAGCAGTTTGATCAGAGCCTGCTGCTCTGCCTGAGAGGCCTCTTCCAATGCGGGGTTTTCCTCCGCCGCTTGTTGCGCGATTTGCGTATCAGTCCGCTTCTCAGCAGGCTCTGGTTCGGGCTGCACGGAATTAATCTCGGACTGAGAGTCAGGCGGGTCAATTGCATCTTCGGTAGCAGCTTCCGCGGCATCCGGCACAAGCTTGCTGTCGGCCGAGCTGGATGGCGGTGAGGCCTGAGAGAGTTGCACGGCACGCTTAAATGCCTGTATGGCCTGCTGCATTTCCGCTTCCGCTTGCTCGACGAGTTGAGCAGCTTGCAGAAAAGCATCGCCGCCAGGTTGTCCCGATGCTGGAGACGAATCCGACGGTTGTGAGTCGTCACCTACTTGAGCTTGCTGTTGTTGCTGTTCACCCGTTTCTTGCAAGGCATCCGCCAATTGTTCCGTGGTTTGCCGGATTGAGTTCTGGCGGTTCTGCAACGCGCCCGTTTCTTGAACAAGCTGGGTGGATTCCATGCCGGCCACCGTGCCGGACAGACGCAGGGTATCGTCTGTCAACTCTGCCTGCCGTTGGGCGGTTTCGCGGAGATGTTCAATCAGAGTGAAGTAAAGTCGCCGAAGTTGCTCTAGATTCTCCAAGACGCGATCCACATCTTGGCTGGGAATTTTCCAGCTCGATTCTGATTGCTGCGGATCCTTTGTACCGCCGGAAGCAGACTCGGAAGTAAGCTTGCTTTCCACCTGCTCCCCGTCTGCAGTGGAATCGGCGGGCTTGGCATTCGGTGATGTTTGCAGGTCACTGTCTTCGGCGGCTGCCGGTTCCTCGGGCTTGTCTTTGGAGGACTTGATTTCAGTGGATTTTTCTTGAGTGGATTTTTCTGGGGGGGCCTCACCCTGCGTTTCACGGCCTGGGGGTTGGTCGTCGGTAGCTGAAGATACTTCTGCAGGCAGATCCGCTTTGGGAATGGGCAGACGGATCAACTGCTGGTACGCATCGATGACCTGCCGCATGTCCAAGGAGAGTTGCTGGGAAAGTTGCCTGGCGATCGCCAGACGCTGCTGGGCTGCCTGCTGTTCACTCGAAGCTGCATCTGCATCGGCATCGGCTTGCTGGGCGCTGGCGGGCGATGCTTCCGCTGACATCAACTGCTCGGCTTCGCGATCCAGCAGCTGGCCGAGGCGAGACAGTCTTGCATAGTTTTTGGACTGTATTTCTAGAGCCTGATCTAGCAGGGACGGAATCATCTGCGGTTCAGCGTCTTGCTGGGCAGGATCTTCCAGTTGGATACCAATGGACTGCACGATATTTTCGTCTGCATACATGACTTCAATCAGCCTGCGCAGATCGTAGAAGTATTCAGCGGCATCCATCAGTCTCTGGATGCCGGACAACTGATGTTGTTGGCCATCCGCATAAGCCTGCTGCTGCAAGTCGTTCACTGCCGCTTGAAACTCATCTTCAGCCTTTTTCAGATATGGCAGAGCCAAGCGGACACTTTCCAGCATGAACTCTTGATTCGTATCTACGGCTGCCTCTATATCCGGTGGTGCTTGCTGGTATTCTGAATCAGGAACCACTCCAGCAGGCTGCTGGGAGGATAGCTCCAACAGCGAGCGGAGTTCCGATACGCGTTCATGAATCGCTTGTTGAGATTCCACCAAGTAGTCGGCTGATAGCCAGGCAGGCCGGTCTGAAGACAGCAGACTGTCGAGTCCTTGGCCATCAAACTCTGCTGGCGGCCCCGCTAACATTTGGTCGGTCAGACTGACAGTTTCTCTGGCCTCCGCAATTAAGACCGAGAGAACCTCGATGGGATTGCGTAGCTGGTCTCGGGCGCGCTTGCAGTCGCTCAGCGCTGCCGACCACCGCAGAAAAGCACGGTCAGGCTGCGAACGCCGCGTATAGCTGCGAGCCTTGGTCATTCTCTGAATCCCGCGGTCGAGATAAACCGCTAGAGAACGCAATTGAGCTTGTCGTAGTTGTCGCTCCTGTGGAGACTGTTCGCCAGCTTCCGCTTGCTTTGCAAGGCGTTCCAATTCCTGCGCGGCCGACTGGCTAAGTTCTTGGACCTGGCCCAGTAGCCGTTGCTGCGTCAAGCTCAAGCTGCGGAATTGAGAACGGTACTCGGCCAGCTCATTATCCTTGGCCGCTGCTAAATTCGTCATGGCTTGCAATTCGCTGAGCTGTTCACGCAGGGCCGAAATGACTTCATCCAGCCGTTGTTCGAGTGAACGCTCGTCCTGTCTGGCTAACGCGTCTCGCAAGGCGACAATTCTTCGGGACAATACCTCCAGATTGTGCCTTGCATCATCACTGGCTGGACGAATCCGAATCGCCTCGCGGAATCTACTGGCTGCCAGCTCCAAGTGTTTCAGCGCTTCCTCCGGCTGCGCCTCCAACAGTTCATCCGCCCGCGCTACGTCTACCCATCCCAGATTGTATAAGCTTCGGTAACGCAGCTCGCCATCGACACTGGAACGGTTTCTAGCCTCATTCAGCAGCCGTTCTGCTCGATCAGGTTCACTCTGGATAAACGCCAGGGCTTGGTTGTACAAGGTCCGCGGCGGCAACTCGCTATCTTCGAGCTTGGCTTCTGTTTCAACCGCTCCCGCTTCGCTTGCTTCCGCCGATGGTGCCACTGACTCGTCAGCCCGGCTGGATTGGTTATCGCTGACGCTTGATGCCTTAGCCGTGAAATCGCCCGTGGAAGTTTGCGCCCGCACGGGCACTGCCAGACCGAATGCGTGTAGGCTGAGCGATAGCAGGCCGACCAGACACAGAGTGAGCGGCTTGGATAGCCTCCGCGGCGAGAGCGGAGTACTCACGGCAAACCACAACATCAGCAGGACCAAGGCCAGCAAAACAAACCACTGGTAGCCTTCATTGCGAATAATCAACTGTTCTTCTGCTTGCGTTCCCGACAGCAGGCTCTCAATATGCGCATCGTAAATGGACTGCAGATCCAGAGCTCCGGTGCCGGCTGGAATGTAAGCTCCCTCGGTAGTCAGCGCGATTTCTCTCAGCGCGGCACCGTCCAAGCGACTGACAACCTCCTGCCCTGCCCCGTCTTTCACAAAACTGCGAACGCCCGTATTCGGGTCCGTCACTTCGATTTTGCTTCCCACTTCGTCGCCGAAGCCGATGCTGACAATTTTGATCCCCTTTTCTCGGGCCTGTTCGGCCGCGTCCAGCGGAAAGGAATCATGGTCTTCTCCGTCGGTAATCAATAAGATCAGTCGGTTAACGTCCCCCACATCTCGGAAGCCATCCACGGCTTTGCGAATGGCTTCGCCAATCTTGGTACCGCCCAAGCCGACGCTTGACGGCGACACCTCTCCCAGCACTAACCGCAAGAAGCCAAAATCGGTTGTCATCGGACTCGCCACGGTTGCTTTGCCCGCAAACGCGATCAGACCTACCTGTTGCCCCTCATCCATCAGTCCGAGCAGGGAATCAATTTCAGCTTTGGCCCGCTCGAGACGGTTGGGTACCACATCTTCCGCAAGCATCGATTTGCTGACATCCAAGCATATCATGACCTGTGAATCGACCTTGGCGACACTTTGCAGAGTCCTGCCCCATTGCGGTCTCATCAGTGCCGCGACCAGAGCCAGCAGCACCAGAGCAAATATAGCGATCGCAGACAGTCGTCTTAGACGCGATGTTTTGCGAACCAGTCGCTGCTGCATTTTTGAAGATACGAATCGATCCAGCAAAGAGTGTCCGCGAAAGTCCAAGGCAATCAGAACTAGCGTAATCAGCAGCACCAACCAGCTGGCGTACAGCCAATCCGGCTGGGCAAATCGAAACTCACTCATTTGTGACCCCTCCGATTCGCTCTGAATTTTAACATTGGGTTCTGCCCGGTCCCGAATGATAGGAATCGCTCATGCATCACGGCAATTTCCGAAAGACGGAACCTTGCAGAAGTGTTGCCAGCGTCAACAGACTGAGACCGGCCGTAACAAAAATCCCGAAGTGCTCGTGATAGCGCAGATAACGCGTCTCGGTGACTTCGGTCTTTTCCAACTCATCAATGGAGGCATAGACCTCTTTGAGGCCTTCACGATTTTGTGCACGAAAGTATGCGCCTCCCGTCTTGGATGCCACTTGTTTAAGCGTTTCCTCATCGATCTGCACCGGTTGGCCGACCAATT
>JANSWS010000697.1 GCA_024743355.1 bacterium | reverse complement strand
CAGATTCGTACTTTGAGTCTCTAAAATTCTCACCCGATGGCAGGTACCTGGCTATCTCTCGTTACAAGGAAAGAGATGGCAATGTCCGATTGTATAATCTGGACGAAGAAAGGTGGCTGACGTTCAATTATCCGAAGGGGGTTCAGGAGTTGGCCTGGTCGGGCAATAGTCAGTTCTTGGCAGTAGCGGGGTTGACCGATATCGTCCAAATCTACGATGTTTCCTCTGAAATGCTGACTCAAACTCTTGTTGGGAACGGTAATTGGCATACGTCGGTTGCGTTTTCGCCCGACCTTAAACGCATTGCCACAGCCAGCCCCGTGGGAGAGATCAGATTCTGGCGATTTCCTGGTGGAGAGTCTGCGGGAAAGATGGCCCCGGAGAAGGGCGTAAGAAGAGTGAGATTCAGCTCGGATGGTAACTCGTTGTTTTGGGCCTCGATGGGCGGGGAAGTTGGAGTGTGGGACGCGGTACCTGATCTCGACTAGCGCTGAAGCTGAACTCCGTCAACAGAGCGACATGCGCATGAGAGATGCCGATCATGGATACCAAATACGAAACGATTGACTGGGATGAAGATTGGAGCGAACTCTACGCTCCGCTACTGGCGTACAACGAGAATATGACCAGCAAGAATCCGAAGCAATATCCACGCAGCGTACATGAAACGATTGGAGATAAATACTACAAACACTATGTCGAGTCTCCGTATTGCCGGTCTCATGCCGAGCGATTGCTCAAAACAATGCGAGACGAGAATCCAAACTTCGATTTTGCTGCCCACACGAACGCCAGTTACGGTAGATGGGTGGTGCTTGTCCGCAAGAAAAGCAAAGCTCCGCTTAGCAGCTCCCGACTAATGAGGATCCAACGCAACGGCAACGCAATCCTGCGGGAAATCGAGAAGGACTTTCCAGACGAAGCCACTAAGCGAGAAGAAGCTCGAATCAGGGAAGGTATTTATAGTACGGGCAGAATTAACGCGGATAACCCCGGAGGTTGCCTTGTACTTATCGGAAGTGCATTTGCCCTGTCCGCGACAGTGGTTTGGTTGCTTGTGCAGCCGCCAACTTGTGCATGGCTAGATAGCTAGACTCCGACACTAGTTTCTTTCTGTACCATTCTCGTCCCAGGACCTTCCTGAAACCTCCTCGCCGTTGACATAAGTGGCGACGTATTGGCGATTTCCGTTCGGCCACCAAGCCTCCTCAGTCCCGTTCTCCTTATCGTTGCTGTACGGTCGTATCAGGCGCAACTGACCGTTGGGCCACCAATTCGTCTGGGTTCCATGAAACTTGCCCATCACGATTTCTATTTCTCCCCGTCCGCCGTCAATCAGCCATAGCTTTTGCGTTCCTTGTCAACCCAACGTCTGTCATCCAGCTGAATCTAAGGAGTGATTATCCGATCATATACCATGTCTGTCGAAGTTTCATCCCGGTAGCAGTAGACGAGACGCATTCTTGAAGCACTGCTCACATAACACACGGATTTCATGAACCATGACCTTATGTCGTGATCTAGGTTTTCCCTGAGTAAGTCCATGAAGTTCCATCATGGTCAATGGTAGATGGGTAGGCTTGGGGCTGTTCTGCTGAGTCTAGTTCTACAGGTCTGCTGAGCGAACTCGAAGGCAATGATTCGTTTGAAGTCTTCATCAGATAAACAAGTAAAAGAAATGCCACCAGAGTAAGTGGCAACAGTGAGCGTAAGATCCAGTTCCGAATAGAAGATTCATTCATAGCAAGTGGCCGCTCGAAGCAACATTGACGAGACTGCGATGTAGTCATTTTACCAAACACCTCGCTGGACGTCGCATTTTTAAACAACGGCATTCCAATGGTGTCGACTTAAGTTCCCGTGTATAGCGACAACTAGATTTGCCGGGTGACGCCAACTAGAAGTTCCGTTTTGGGTAAGCGGTTGGAGTTGGTTTGGGGCTTGTGTGCAGGTTGGGCAGAGTCTGCTGACGACAATTAGAATTACCGGTTTTGATTTACT
>JANSWS010000178.1 GCA_024743355.1 bacterium | reverse complement strand
GGGCAGACCACCGACGAGCCTGAAACGGGGGCACCGCGAGGCGAAATCCCGCGGAGACTGCGCTTTGGATACTGCATCAGTCCGCTGGCTCTCCGGCAACACTCAATTGCCCGCGTGATCTATAGGCTTTACTCAAACTGATGTGCCTATTGAGGGCAGACTCCTTCGCATTTTGCGTGTTGGGGTACACACCCCTTCGTTGTCCCCTTCGGCCTGACGTGTGGCGTAAGGGGGCACACCATTTGGCCGGGGGCAATTCTTGGGGGCACAGCACTTCGCCGGCCCACCATTGGGTACGCCAAGTGCGGCCTGAAAGGCCAGGTACATACCAGCCCAGGGCAGAGCGTCGCGGCGTAGCCGCAGAGCGTCGCCCTGGGATCGTGGCCAATCGCACGCCGAAAAGCCCTGCAAGGGCGGGACAACCCACGGGCATCCAGTGCGTTACGCCAGTTTGCGGCCAGTGACACGGGCCAGACGTGCATGGATGTTGCGGACTCAGATACAACCCACTTGGGGGCTATCACCAACCTTCGTCCGCGGGCTGGTGGATATGCCAACCCCGGGCGACGCTGCCTTCGGCGGAACCGAAGTTGCTTGTCCGGGGCTGATATGTTGCGCCACCTATGGAGCGAAAACGCAAGATCTTGATTCGACCAGGCTTGTCAGCAGATAAGTCCAATCGGAGGCGAAACGGATGCCGTCGCACAAGGGAGATTGGGCCATGATCTCACGGAGCCGCGGCCGCAGTTCGCGAAGTTCTTGGAAGGGGGCCGTGGTCAAAGAAATAACCCGCCGAATATACGACTCCGCATCGGAACAAACGAAGTTGGTGAGTCCGAGGTTGGAAAGATGGCTCGTGCTATGACGCCCTGCAAACGTCCGGCCGGTCTTGGTGACCACGGGGACTCCCATCCACAGGGCCTCGCAAGTGGTCAATCCGCCAGAATAAGGAAAGCTGTCTAGTGCAAGGTCGACCCGACCGTAGGCAGCCATCAATTCCGGGTGAGGTAGTTTGCCATGCATCTCGATGCGGTTGCGGTCAACGTCCTGGGATTCAAAGAAATCCAAGATGCGTTGCCGGACACCAGGATCGTCATAGCCACTGTAAATCAGCAGCAATCGGGAGTTCGCTACCTTTTTCAAGATCCGTGACCAGACATCCAATAACGACGTGTTGATTTTGGCGGGTTGATTGAAGCAGCCAAAGGTTACCTGACCTGTTTCCGCAGCCGGTAGCGGCGTCACTTCCGGAGCATAAGCGGGTGCTGTATAGCAGATGTAGTCGTGCGGCATTCGCAAGATCCGTTCCGTATACCACTGCTCTTCCTCCACGGGCACATGGAAGCGGTCGGCCAGAAGATAGTCCATCGTCGACAGTCCGGTGGTTCCCACATACCCCATCCAAGTAATCTGCACTGGGGCTGGGCGCTTGGCAAACACCGGCATGCGATTGCCGCCGGCATGCCCGCAAAGATCAAACAAAATGTCGATGCTGTCTCGCGAAATAACCTCCGCCAGGCTTTGGTTGTTGAAGCCAATCACCGTACGCCAATCCCGCACATGGCTCCGTAATCGGGCGCTAAGATCATCTTCGCGATGGCGATCGGAATAACAGATTACTTGGACGCGATTGGCATCCAAGTTGCCGAGGAGACCTTCGATGAAGTAACCCACGGGGTGGCGTCCCAGGCCGTCGCTCAAAAATCCGACGACGAGAGGTTGGTGTGGGCTGTGTTTTTGAGCATGTGGACTGAGTCGTTGAACACGTGGCACCTGCAATTTGTCGTACTCACGATGCAGATGGAACAATTTTTCCGCCGTGACCTCAGGAAGGTATTGCGCATTGAAAAGCAGGTTGCTATGCGCCTTGGCATAATTCGGCTTGCATTCCAGGCAGCGGCGAAGGGCTTGTTCTGCCTGCAGCGTCAGTCCGCTGGCCGACAAAGCAATTCCAAGATTGCACAGTCCAACCGCAAACTCCGGATCCAAGTCGACGGCGCGACGGCTGGCTTCCACCGCAGCACTCAATCGCCCCAGTGATTTGTAGGCAGTGCTCAGATTGTTAAGCACGAAAGTGTGATTGGGGTCCAACTTCCGTGCCTTCTCAAAAGCGGCAGCAGCTCGCGCAGAGTCGCCGCTCAATTTCAGCGCATAGCCCAATTCGTTGAATGATTCGACCGTAGGTTGTGCACTCGCGGCGCGTTCCAGGTAGCTGACTGCATAAACCATCCCATTGGGCACTTTCAGGTGTGCTAGCCCCAGGGAGCGCAGCACATCAGGTTGATCGGGTTTCAGTTCCAAAGCCTGATTCCAGGCTTCGATGGCCTGGACGAACCTTCCGCAATCATGTTCCAGCTGCCCCAGGTGCATCCATAGCTCCGCAGAGTTGGGATGCTGGACGAGTGCCTGGCGATCGACTCGGATGGCCGCTTCCATCTGCTTGTTAGCTGCAAGCACCGATGCAAGGGCAAGCTGGTAATCGACAACTTGCGGTGCCCTGGTGGCGGCGGACTGCAGGCAATGAATAGCCTCACCGACGATTCCCCGTCGCGTTTTGGTCATTCCCAGCAAATAGTGGAGATGGGCTTGCTGGGGAGCCCGCGCTGCGAGCTGCGTGAATTCCTGGTCAGCCGCATCCAAGCGCCCCGCTCGCAGGTGCTCAAGTCCCCTCGCGATCTGTTCGTCAATGGTCTCCATGATCCACTCGATGCTGAAAGATTGACTGCCGGACGCTGCAAGTGCCTTCCGCTGCTCCGCAAGAGATCTTGCCCGAGATCCATTAGCCGCCTTGCGGTTGGCCGCGGTTCTCTTCGGCTTTCCGACGGATTCTAAACTTTAGCCGGTGACACTCTAGCCCGTGACGAGATGCGGTGGAAAGAACGCATGCACACGCGTCTTCGTCCCGTCCATGGTTGCAACTTCACGAATCATCGACTTATCACGGGTTGTGACGTGAAGAATGCCAATCTCGCGATGGGGCATATAGGTCTCAACAAAACGTTCGAGCCGGACGTCCCAGCGTGGGAAGCCCATGTGGCAGGTCCAATTACACCAAGCGGGGAGAAGCTCGGTAGCGTGAAAGCAATCCAGTAAATACACCGTGACGTTCAGGGCGATCTGATCCGTCATGGTGGTACAGTGATTTTGGACCGCGCGACGAATGGCTTCGGACCATTTGCGCCAATGCGGTGCGGATTCATGTAACGCGAAGACGCCGGCGTTGAGCATGGGTAAGCTGTAGAGTTTGCTTGCGATCTCTTCTCCAAAATGCCTGCCATACCAATTGAAAGTCGTCTGCCAATACTTCGGCAATCCGCCGAATTGCATGCGGTTGGCGCGATCTACCTCAGGAACTATCGCCAGGCCCCGGGACGACTCAGACGCGGCCAGGAGCAACTCGACAGCCGTGGAGTCTTGGACCCAGGCATCCGCATCTACCCACAGGTAGTTTCGGAAGCCCGGGAAGTAGTCGCGAAGAAAAGGCCGAGCCAACAAGCCGAGTAGAAAATTCGGCGGCGTTGTCGGCAACTCAAAGTGTTGAGAGGGGGATTCAATCTGGTCGACATGAGCCGCCAGCCAATTTCGCTGTTCTGAATCACAGCCCGTGTCCAAAAACGCAAGGTGGTAGTTTGACTGTGTGAGTCGATCACGAAGCGACCGAATGCAACTCTGCACGTAGGGAAAATAGTCGGCGTTTGCACACGTCACGATAAGATTTTGCCGCGTCATGCTTGAGGCCGCCTCGGCGTAACGAATTGAGTCGCGAATCCCGGTACGCATGAACGCACCGGGGCGAAGCTCACAACTTCGGCAAATAAGGCTCCGCTCCGCGGACTTTTATGGGAACGGCAGCCTTTCACAGAGTCAGCCTTTGGTTCGTTCCGCGGAGCCATCAATCGCTCAGGCCGCTGGAACTGTCCGACTAATTGGCAGTCAACATCCCGGCTTTTGGGGCTTGTAAGTCGCGGCCGCCACCGGCGGGTAACTCCATGAATAGTCATGGAGGTGCCACAGATCGGTGGTCGGCAGTTTCCTCAACTCTTCTACAGACAAATGCTACTCTTCGAACAGAGCGAAGTGGGCCAATCGCTTCGCCTCGGTTTTGCAAATGTCCTTGAGTTCTTCTAGATCAGGAGCCAGGTCTTCTCCTTCTCGACTGACTTTGAAGCGGCCATTGGAGCATTCTTCGTGCAGCAACTCCGCAACTTCGTCCAACGTCCGGCTGCCATCCAGATGCTCAATGATGAAACGCTGCTGAGGCTGCAAGACGCAATCGATGTGCATCAGGTTGGTGACCTTGGCAGCACCGCTACTGGCCTGGAACCTGGCATAAGTTGACGACTTGGGCTTTTCGTTCAGCTCCAACGCAAAGTCCGGAGGATCCAGCGTCAATGTAAACATGCCCCGCACGAATCCGATCAGCAGTGCGTCCAAGGCCGTTTGGCGAACGCGGTTATCCGTGGTGTCGCTGAGCAAGTCATCAACACGGGTCAATCGTGGGAAGGAATTACTGAGCCTTCGAAAAATGGAAGTCAAAGGAAACTCCGTGGTCATCCGACCCGATGCATTTTCCCACACGACCGTTTCGCCTTGTTCGCTGACGGTCCGCAATTGGTTCCGCAAGCCCACGTGCAGCCCCAATAGATTGGTCGCGTCGACATTGTAATTTGGCGATTGCGACTGGTGACAGATGAGCGAGCTTCTGAACATCCGGTTGCGCAGGAAATCCATGTACTGTTCGCGGCGAAGCAACGGGGCATTCCGCAGGATTTCCGCGGCTTCGTCGTCAAACTGTTGAGCAATCATGGTCTGAAAGGCAGCATCGGCCAGATACCGTAGCCCCGCTTGATCGACTCGCTTCACGAACTGATGGAAATAAAGAGGCTCGTTTACCTCCTCCAGGTGCTCGTGATAAAGATACGAATTGTCAGACTTGGCAAGCATTTCCGCCTCTTCCTTGAGCAGCGTGGTGTAGGCTTCCAGCTTGGAACGCGAATGGTCCTCCAGAAATTTCATCAGACCACGGGCTTGAATGACTTTCTGTGCCGGCGATGCAATATTCTCGGTATGGTATCGCATCATCTCGCGGACCACGCCGCGGAAATGCCAGCCGGGGTAGGTATTGTAGCTCACGCACATGATCCCGTTTTCGCTAAGATTCTCCGCTCCGATCTGCAGAATCTTCTCTTGGACATCGGGAGCAACCCAAGAGTAAACACCGTGGCAGATGATGTAGTCAAACGTTCCAAAAGAATCGTCGATGTCCAAAATGGATTTGGTCTCAACACGTACATTCTGCAACCCAAGAGCGTCGACTGACTTTTGAGCAACTTCGATTTGCTTTTCGGCAAAGTCGACGCCGACAAACTCTGAGTTCGGAAGCCCGACAGCCATCGGAATCAGATTGGCTCCCATCGAGCAACCCAGTTCCAAAACTCGGCATCTCTGTGGCGTAGTAGGGTGCAGGTTAAGCAGATGAGCAATCATTCCCAAGTGACAGGGATGCGTGTTGCGAAAAGCCGCACCTGGATAGGGAACTTCGTTATAGGAATCGCTGGATGTCTGCACGGGTGAGACAGTACTCATAGGAACTTCCTTTGCTCAGGGTTAGAACGTGTTTCGGTAGTGGTGTGTAACTTCAAAGTGTAGGCTGTCTACGGAGTATGGACGGACTCCGATTCCAGTAAATCGCTGAGACCTTCAATCAAAGGCTCGATGTGTTTTCGATACTTCTCCCAACGAGCGACCGACGTGCTGTAAAGAGGCTGGCGAACCTGTTGATAGCTGGCCGTATTGACCGTCCGCTTGTGTCGATGAAACTGCAGGCATTTGGGATCCCAATCCAAACCGCAGTAGTCCAGTAACGCCCGCGTTTTTTCTTCAGGCGAGGAAATCATCTCCTCATACCTTGCTTCGTAGGTCGGAATTCCCAGCTCCTGCCAGTACTCCATGATCTTCACGTACTGTCGGTAGTAGGCTGCTAATTCCTCAAGATCGAAGGAGAACTGATTGCCCGACGTGAAATTCTGGAAATAGCAGGACAGGCAAGTGTCCAGAGGGTGACGTCGGCAATGGATAATTCTGGCGTTCGGGAAGAGCCGGTAAATGATTGGCAGTACGAAGTAGTTGTAGGGCATCTTATCGGTGATGCGCAACGAATCCGGCGACTTGGCGGTGACAGGCCCCAAGTATTGGTTTGCCAGATCTTCAATCTGCTCGTCTGTTAGCTCGTACCAGTCTTTCGGGATCAGCCCTCGATCGGTGGAATACTGATCCAATTGTCCGATCGTCAACTTGCCCGGCTCGACATGTGTCTTGCCGTAGGACTCGGAGATCATTCTCAGCATGAGATTCAACTCGCCAGCCCCGAAGACCGCAGGATGGCTTGCCAGGATCTGCTCGGATAAGGTGGTGCCACTGCGGGGCATGCCAACGATGAAAATGGGAACTTGGCTGCTGCTGCCGGCAGGCGTGAAGGCGTGAAACTTCTCGGGCGGATGTACTTTAAGGATCGTGTGGTAGGCAGCTTCGGCGACGTCTTCCTCGCCCTCCTTTTCCAAAATCTCGATGATGGCTCGTTTGCGATTCCGGTTGCCTAATTCGTAGTGTTCAAAGGCTTGATCGTACTCGCCCAGTTTGTCATACAAGCTGCCCAACACGAAGTGACAGCCAATGCCTTCGGTGGCTGCCATCTCATGCTTGTCCATGGAACGTTTCAGGGTTGCCACGGCTTGTTCCGTTTCGCCTTGCTGGTCCTGCACAACCGCCAGGGAAACAGCCAGATCAGGAATCAGCAGATCTTCTTCGGGTAGCCCCTCCAACAACTCACGGGCCTCTTCGACTTGTTTACGCCGCTCAAGGAGCTTCGCGAGCAGGCCTACGCACTGACTACGCTCCTCGGGATGCTCCGCCAGCAAGCGGCGAGCGATCTCTTCGGCCTCGTTAACCGCGCCAGTCTGTAGCAGAA
This sequence comes from bacterium, assembly GCA_024743355.1. Taxonomy (GTDB): domain Bacteria; phylum Planctomycetota; class Planctomycetia; order Pirellulales; family Pirellulaceae; genus Aureliella. The sequence goes on along the minus strand of JANSWS010000178.1, from coordinate 7,414 downwards.
ACGTAGCCAATTGAATTCTTGCACGGAATATGCCGGGCTCAATTACCAAAGCATTTCGCAAAGCCACCACGGCTTGTTCCATATCGCCGGCAATGGATAAGGCCATCGCCAGATTGCACTGAGCTTGGGCTGACCTGGGATTGATTGCCAGTAATCGCTGAATCGTCTCCAAAGCCTCCAGGAAATTCCCCGCATAGAGTTCCAATCCAGCTAGATTGTTCAGGAGTCCGGTGTTTTTCGGATCCAACTCCAGCGCTTTGCGAAGCGCGCTCATGGCCGCCTCGCGATTGCCGCTCATGCGTTCGAGCTCCGACAGGCCAAAGTAGTGGCTCGCATCCTGCGGGTTCAGCCGGATTGCATTTTGGATGGCATCAATGCCTTCCGCAAAGCGGCCGCTCCTGGATTGCACGATCGCCAACATGGCCCACAATGCGTCATCATCTTGTAGGGCCAAGCCCTCCAAGAGCAATTTCTCGGCTCGCTCCGGTGACCCCAACTGCAGGTGCGCGCGAACCAAGTTCTTGCGGAGAGCGACGTCGTGGGGGCTCAGGCCCAACGCCCGCTCAAAGAACTCAGCAGCCCGCTCATGCTGCTGACCCGCGCCGTAGACGGCCCCCAACAATTGCAGTCCTTCGACACTGTCGGGCCTCTGTGACAGAAATTGTCTACAGTGTGATTCTGCTTCTTGCAGGCGGCCCGCACGTAAGGCGGAGTAAGCTGTTGTTAGGTTGCTGGTCACGTTTGACAGATCCAAGAATTCTCCACTTGAGCCAAAATGCGGCCGTTGACTCGACCGTCTGCTGTTCCACCGATGAAATGTCGGCCAAGTCCAAAGCTGTCGCTTCTACGCGTACTCGACTGGCATAGTTGCGGGCTGGCCTCGAAAAGCAAGGCCGGACGCTGCCTATGAACACTCTCCCCAACTAGGAACTAACCCCCAGGAAACCAACTTCTCAGGCCAGAACCAGTCCGATTGGGTCCTGTGCTAAGGAGTTAAATCGAGCTCGCGCCTGTGGCGCCGAATCGACACCTATACGGCGTATCACCGCTGGCTCTTACATCGAACATCAATGCTAGCAAACTTCGCGCGGCTAAGGGGTACGAGGCAGAACTCCCCGAATTCTCACGCATTGTGACGATTAGAGCAACTGTTTGGCGCACAAACATTGGCTATTGTCGCTACCCCACAAGGAGGGAGCAAAGTGTGGGCCAATCGCCAAAGAGGAATGCGTGAATCTAATTAAGGACTCGCCGACGGTGGGTGAGTCCCCATCCGGCGATAAGAGAAAGGACTGTGAGTGCCGCTCCGGGCTCTGGTACCCCAGTTAGCGATCCGAAACCTGAGGCGGAGAAGATCCTTCCATCGGTGGTACCCACAAAGATGGTATCACCGACAATCTCAAGGCTGCGTGCAGAGCCAGGAGCATGACCCAAGGAGGACCAGGAATTCAGGTCGCTGCTGAACAGCATTTCCCCATCTCCCATAAGTGCAACCACTGATCCACTAAGAACCTGAAAGTCGCGGACGACTCCATTCAGAGCATGCTGAGCGTTGGTGCCATCGAAGCGGTACAGGAATCCGTCGGAAAGATCGCTACTCAAATAGAGCATCTCATTGCCGAACTGCTCTGGACGCGTGACGTAGCCGTAATCCTCTTGAATGAGATCGACAGCAACTGTCTGCCAGCTATTGCCATCATACTTCAGGGCGACGTTGTTCTGATTGGCTCCGCTAACGTTGTAATCCACGCGTTGAACGAACACTTGGTCATTCAGAATGCCCACACCGACATAGCGAGAAAACGGAGTCCCCGCATTATTCGCGGGAGCCGAGGGTTCGGCGAATGGCACGGAATCAATCGTAAACGTCGCCCCGCCATCAACGCTCCGCCAAATCGCACCGAAGGTTCCGCGACTGCCAGCCATGAAGATATCACCGTTGGAGGTCTGGTTGATGTCGAAGATATGGGTGGCGGTTAGCGTATCGGAAGTACCACTGATTGTCGGGGCAATATAGCTCCAGCTATGCGAGGAATTGCCGACAGCATAGCCGGCTGGCTGAGGACCAATGCCAAGCGGATCTACGGTGGTCGTATACAGTGAGCCATTCAGACCGCGGAAATGGGAAATGGCTTCGGTATTTACGGAAACCAATGGATTGGAGAACACGCCCGAGTTCACATCCAGTGAGCGGACGTTAATGGGGCCCGTATCGGAAGTCCAGTCTCCGTAACCGGTATAGAGCTTGCCCTCGTAGTGATAGATGTCGCGAATGGTGCGACCCCGCTCCGTAGGTTGGTTAAAGGGATCGGACGCATCCGGATGGGTAGCAAACAGGGAGAAATTGACCGGCAGCAAAAGATCGGCCCGCAGGGGCGCAGCATGACCGACTAGAATCAAGATCAACAACAGTGATGTGAATGCATTGCCCATTCCTTCCATGGTACTTATCTGCCAGATTCCGTCCATAAAAAAAAGCGAGCTGAGATCAAAATCTCAGCTCGCCATGGAAGTTTTTTGAGCTGTTCAACAAAAGATTCGGGCTAGCTCTTTCTGCGACGCAGGCAGAGTGCACCGCCCAACAATCCCAGTACGATTGCGGACGAGGGCTCGGGAACGGCGGAGAAAGATACAGGCGGTGCACCACCGAAGCCAGGTGCATTGGTAGGTGTCAAGGGATTCGAAAGCCGCGTCAGGTTCGGGTCCGTTCCGGTATTAGCCCCAAGACCTATGGCAAAGCCATCACCAGGCCCAAAAGGATTTTGGGTTGTGAAAGTGAAAGAACCAATAACGGCGGATGAATTCATCTCCGTCAGACTAATGAGGCCGGGCGCTCCACCGAAATTCAAGACGGAGAATTCAAACCGATTATCAACACCATCGCTGATGATTTGCGGATTGGTGAACGTCACCCCCGGCCCCTGCCACCCAGTCGGCAATGACACATTGGTTACCGTGATATTCCCAAGTCCCCCGCTTATGGAACTGAAATCGAGGCCAAAGTCCGCCCCATCGATATTCAGTTCATCTGTCGTGTTCCTTGACGCTACGATGTTGAAGGAACCGGAATTACCACCAGGGCTAATCGTGCCGCTGGTATCTACAATTTGAAAATCGAACCCGGCGTCGCAAATCGTGCTCGGTAGGGCGAGCAGCGTCAGGATCGCTAGAAACGCGAATCTCATTTAGTCATCCTCTTTGTTGAATATCGCTCAAAACCCACATCTTATCTACGTCAACAGTGCGGAGCAAGCACTTTGCTCCGCACTGATCAAACTTCATCAACTCTAAAGTAGCTCGAAGACGTTCGAATCGAGAGAATCGTCATCGCTATCTTCCTCTTCCTCTTCGCTATCGCCGAACAGGAAGTCGATAGAAGCGGCATAATCGGAATCACTGCCACTGTCGACCGTTGGAGCAGTCAACTCGTCGTCGCCGCCAAACAGATCCGAATAGTCTACTCCCTCGCCTTCACCGATCAATCCACCAGAGGTACCGGATGGTTTGTCGAGCGAAGAGCCACCGTCAGAGAAGAAGGATCCCCCTCCACCGAAGCCACTGCCAAAGGATGCGGAACCAATCGGAAGAACGTTTCCGTTGCTACCGGCCCACAAACTACCGTCGAAGATGTTGATCAATCCGTCACCATTTCCATCCACGAAGATACTGTAGAGTGCATCGCCGAGAGCCAGAGACGACGGGTTGCGACCGGCCCAGGCACTACCGTCAAAGATGTTAACCGCACCGTGGTCGGCAGTCGCGTTATCATCCTTAGACAGACTCAGGTTGTAGTTACCGGGCGATACGTTGATGTCGAAGCGGAACAAGCCACCCTCGACGCCATCACCTGACTGGGGAACCAACTGGTGACGAACCCATTCGCCGTCCAGCATGTTTCCGGCCTCGTCGCTAATGGTCAAATCGTTGGCAAAGATCGCCATTTCATCAACCGAGAGGACAAAGCCATCACTGCCGTTTGACAAGTTGAGAGTCGCACGATAGGTGGCTGGATCATAGTTGACCGACTTGATCGCATAGGCGGCAGTATTGACACCGGCGAGTCCGAAGTCCGCGGGAGCAAGTGCCCCACCAGGACCTGATCCGCGAACCGGCTCACTGAACTCAATCACAATTTGATTGATATTACCCCAAGCGAATGGAGTCGTCTGACCGAGCTTGTCGGCAGCCAGAGCTGGGTTGCCCAGCGGAATCTCATAACCGATACCGGTTCCGGCTCCCGCGGCGTCTACGTCAACTTCGTCCCTGAATGCCTGTGACCATCGGGTGGAGCCAAACTTAACGCCCACGATCGTAGGTGCTGTGATATCCGGGATGAACACAACCAGGTTCAGGTCTGGGTTCGGTGCGGATTCGTACTGACCGGGATCCAGCAGGGATTGACCGGCCTTGCCGACTTCCTCTTCACCGCTGCTGACTTCCACAGCCACGATCTGGTCTCCGTTGACCTGAAGAACGTAGCTGCCAGGCAGCAGGTCTTCAAAGTCAAACTCACCGTCGCCATCCGTTACCGTCGACAGCTTGGACTGCCCACTAGGTGCAAGCAGCATGACCACTGGTATACCAGCTACTGGCTCGTCCAGTTGGCTGGAGACCGTACCGTGAATCGAACCCCGAATGTTGTTGACGATGCTCAACTTGTCATTCAGGACGACCGTTTGCAGGCCTTCATAGTACATCTGCTGATCAGCCGGAATGTCGTCGCTGAATACAGCCTGAGCATGTCCGACTTGAACCGGAATCGAAGGCAAACCGCCGGGAGGTACGATGACCGAAGGCGTTGCCAGTTCCTTCACCGTGTAGAGACCAGGCGTGACATCCAGGAACCAGAACTTGCCGTCCGCACCGGTAGTAACCGATTCTACTACGTTGCCCCAAGCATCGATCAGATCGAATGGCAGATTCGGAGCTGGCAGGCCGGTGCCTTGCTGCAGCTTCAAGCCGTGAATCGAACCGGCGTAGTAGTTGCCGAAGATCAAGTCGTCGCCAACATTGACCTCTTCCTTCAGCGGATTGATGGTGTAGGTCAAGTTATCCAGCTCGACATCGACCGCGGAGATCGCTCCTACGCCAGCAGCCTGGACATAGGCAATCTTCTGTCCGGCGGGTGCGTTAACCGTCAGCGTGATGATGTCACCCTTGGCGGTTGGACCCACTGTGATTACTGAATCAATGATCTCGTCCTGGTCGTTGAAGGCCAGGAACTGACCGAGATCACTTGCTTTTTGGATAATCACGTCGATGCTGGCACTGTCGACGGGTACGTCGAAGGTTGCCTGCAAAATGGTGTCATCCAATGCACTGAACAGCGTCTGCAAGGTGCCGTCGTTGTAGCCATATACGAACTGACCAGTTGACGAGGCCTCCGTTGGCGTAGCCGTACGCAGCTTGATGTTGGTTCCAGCCAAGGTGAAGGTCACCTGAGGCTCGTAGTCGTTCAGGATGTTGCCACTGACATTACCCGGTGCGTCGGGATCGGCACTAGCGGTACCTGGAAGCATGGCTGCACCGTCCGTCCAAACCAGCTCTTGACGACTGAGAATCGTCAGCTCGATGCTGGAGTTGGTGGAAGCACGCAAGCCTTCCTGGTCGTCGCCAATACCATTGTCATTCTTGTCGACCAGATCCAAGCGTTCGGTCAGCGTGTAGGTTCCAGGTGCGAGGTTCTCGAACCAGAACTCACCATCGCTGTTGGTTGCAACCGTTCCTACCGAACCATTGCTACCGACAACTTCGAAGACCATGCCTTCAAACGGTACTTCCTTCATCATCGGGCCTGGTTCGTAAATGCCGTTGGCATTGAGATCCAGGAACTTGAAGCCGTGGATGGAGCCGGTCACGTAATTGCCGATTGTCAACGCGTCGCCAATCACATCGTCCGGACGAGCGTCCATGCCTTCGCCAGCTTGGAACATTGCTTCTGTACCGGGTGCGGGTACGAAGGATACTTGAACCGTAGACTGCTCCATGCCCTGCAGATCATCGGAGATCGTGTCAAAGTTGGTGTCAGTCTTGGACAGGTCTTCTTCCACCGTGTAGGACTGACCTGGGATCACATTGTCGATCCAGAATCGTCCGTTCGCATCGGTGACAGCGAAGGCTGGGCTACCGTCAGCCAGGAAGGCCTGACCGTTGGCGTCATGCAATTCGATGTAGACATTCTCCAAGCCAGGCTCACCAGCATCTCGTACACCGTCGCCGTCGATGTCTTCGAACTTGAAGCCATGGATCGAAGCAACGTTGTAGTTGTTACCCCAAATCAAGGAACCTGCAGGTGGCTGGAAGCTGGCGTCCCGAAGGACTTCGGTCTTCAGAGCTCCCGAGTTGTAGCCGGCCGCGGTCTCGTCTGGAGTGATGACTCCATCCGCATCGCTCTTGTCGGTGTCTCCGACAAAGTTCATGCCGTCGATCGGTCGGCTAGCAGCACCGTCTTCCCAGACATACTCGCGTCGGCTCTGGATCTCAAAGGTTGGAATTGATCCAGGAGCTTCGTCGGGCACACCTTCTGGCTGCAAAGTCGTCTGATCATACAGACCAGCGTCGTTGTTCTCGCGAACCGTGTAAGTTCCAGGCGTCAGCTGGGTGAACCAGAATTCGCCGTGCTTCTCAGTCGTCGCGCTCTTAACATATCGCCAGTTGTAATTGGTGATGGTCGAACCACTAGCAATCTTGGTCGTGCTGGTGCCGGTGAATTCGTACAAGTCGAAGGTAACACCTTCCAGCGCCGGTTCGGCGTAGTTGCCGTTGGGGAGAACGTCAGGAGTTCCTGGGACTGCCCCAGTCTTATCCCACACGCCATCTTCGTTGAAGTCCAAGAACTTCACGCCGTGGATGCTGCCGTAGACATAGTTGAACCACTTGCCAGCGTCCTCGTTTTCACCGCTGGTCAAGGTTACGCTGACGTTGCCTCGTCCCGTGGTGTCAAGCAACATGTCCTGGTGGATATCGGCGGTACCGTCGTTATTGGTATCCGTCGCTTTGCTTTCCGCAACGGTGTAATTTCCTGGAACAAGACCGCTGAAGGTAAATGTTCCGTCGGATCCCGTCTTGGTAGTCATGGACTTCTTACCAGACAGCTGCATGGTCACACCGGCCAGCTTCAGGTCCGTTCCCGAATCGTACTTGCCGTTGAAGTTGACGTCTTCGTACTTGATACCGGTGATTGAAGCCAATCGGTAATTTCCGAAGATCAAGTCGCTATCCTGGGTCTCTACCTTCAGAGCACCTGAATTGTAGCCAGCGGCTACTTCGTCGGCTTCGATCGTGGTGTTGGCATCGGTCAGGTCGGTATCACCGACAAAGTTCTTGCCATCCATAACGCGACTGGAGGCTCCCAGCTCCCACACGTACTCGGTGCGGCTGCTGATGGTGAAGCCATTGCCACTCGGGGCACCGG
>JANSWS010000456.1 GCA_024743355.1 bacterium | reverse complement strand
GGAGCGATAGCATGCACCTGAAAATGCAAAGTAGACCACTAACGCACTGCATGGCAGCAAGAATCCGAATGCCGAATTCCCATCGAGTCGCGTCTGGGCTAGTATCCAGCCACAAACCAACAAGCCACCAGCGAAAACCAAGGCTACGTGGTGCAACACACCACAGTAAAAATCTCTCGCATCGGCAAAACGCGAAGCGACCTTGATTGCTGAAGTCCTGGATCCCCGCGAACCATTCAGCCAAGCCGCCGTTAGGCTCGCCAGCACCGCGGACGCGGCGCAGAGTAGCGACCCAAGCAAAAGATGCAACGCCAGCAGGTGGGGCCCCTGCTGGCCCTGCAGAAACATGGATTGCAGTCCGCAATGTGCTGCCAAGTAGGCCAGACCGATCCCACCAACGTATACGGTCGAAAACCGTAACGAGCGTGTGCTGAAAAGAAATCCGAAGCTGCTCAACGCACAAGCCACGCACGTCACGGGTAAATTCGCTAGTTCGAATGGTGAGAACCCGGAAATCAGGACATGCGGTATTAGCGACGCAAGGCCAAAGCAAATCGCAGCGACTGCCAAAGGCCTGTGCCACAGGTCCCAGCCCGCTATGGGACGACGTCCGGGAAACTGCAGCACTGCCAGCGATCTGGCCAGCTCCACCTTAGGCTCATCCGCTTTCGCTGACCGCCAGCCATACAAGATGGCCGCAAGCAAGCCGGCCATCATACTGGCTGCCGCATACAGCACAGTCCGACTCCATGAGCCACCATTCGCAAGTTCAGAACCCCATTGATCCGAGCTCCATAGAATTGCCAGACCGATACTCGACAGAGCAAGATAGCTGCCCACTTGGTTGCGATAGACTTGGTCGACATGGATAAAAAACATCGCCAGAAGAACCAGGGTCGCCAAGGCTAATCCGGCTGTCCAACCGTCGAAAGAGTCGACTAGGAGCCAAAAGCTGGCAGCTGCCATGAGCAAGAATACGCACAGGTTGGTAAGGATGGCGATTCGCTGCAGCCAACCGCTATAGAAGGCTTTGCGGTCGCGAATTGCGGGTTCCCGTTCTTCCGCAACTCGCATCAGAAGCTGGTCGCACCACCAGGCGTTGCCGCCGGCCACCAGCCATAACAAAAGAGAAATGCCGGACGCCACAAGCAGGTGGGCAGCGATCGTTTCTGCAAGACTCGACTGCCCAAGCCAGTAAGCTTGAAGCGTCGCATGCAGCGTCAGGTATCCGGATAACAGGGAGGCAACCAGCAGCCAGGGCGACCGTCGGCGGTGGGTGAGTAGCCCCAGTGCTAAAGAGGCGGTAGCCAAGCCAAGCAGAGTCAGCGGTGAGAGGTTCCAACGCAGCATGTGCCAAAGACTGACGACCAAGCCGATCAACGCCAGCGGAATAGCACCTACCGACAGGCCGTGTATCAGCACCTCAGGCAGTTTCTCGGTCCAAGGCAAAGAAATACGATTGAGAAACAGGAGGCGATCTTCAAAAGTGATGGCGTTGTCTTTCGGCAATCGCCGCTCGGCGGTCAGCGTCAACAGAGTGATCAGCAAGGCCAGTCCCGCGCTCAACATAGGCGCGATGATGGCCAAGGCAAATAATCCCGCAAAGACCGGAAGCCGTGAGCGGTACTGATGAGCACATGCCGCGAATGCTCCCGCCGCGCACAAGCATGCTAGACCGTCTTGCCAACTGACCGCCGCGAAATAATACGGCTGATTCGTGCCCAGGTGACGAAGGAATACGAGTCCAACCACCATGAACGCGGCCACGAAGGAACCGTCGATCATCGCCGTTCGCCATGCACGCTTGAGTCCTAGGCGTTCACCGGCCAGAGCAATCATTCCCCAAGCAAAAGCCAGGAAGCCAAGCGTGATTACGGATTCCGCAAATCCTGGCCGTTCAAAGCCTAGCAACGCTGCCAGAATGGCTAGCAGACCGGCCGCATAGATCAGTTTCACATCACGTCGAAAGAAAGCCTCGCCGTAGAAGTAGATCGCATAAATTCCGAAAGTTGCCCCAGCCCAAAGCGGCGACGTCAGCTGACCGGGAGCCAAGCGGGCCCATAAAGTGACCGACAGAAGCCCAATGCCAAGCAAGCCGTAGACAACCTGAAAAGGCAATACGAAACGCAGTGACTCTTCCTGCACCCGAGATGTGCCCTGGTCACTTTGACCTTCGTTCCTGGAGCGTCGCTTCCGCTCATCCCAGTGACTGAAATAACGGTACAAACCTGCCATTGCGAACAGGAGTGGAAGTGTTGCTAGTCCCCAGCTCTCGACTCCCCACCAGCGGATCGCCCATTGTGTGAACACCACGTGGTATTCGAAAACAATCGCCAAGAGCAACACGAACAAAGGTGGAATGGACTCGTAACGCCAAACCAGCCAAGCAAAGACGACGATGGCAATCAACAGACTCTGGGCACAACTGGCATTCTGCAACAGTTGCCATTCGCCCGTAGATAATCCCAGCACGGTAATGGCTTGCCCAAGATACGGCAGCATTGACAGTGCAATCCCTAGGAAAGATAGGGCGTAGCCGACGAACGAAAACCGGCTGAAATGAAGTGGCGTCCCCTTACAGACCTTGAGCCGATAATCGGTATGCAACACCATCGCTGCCAGCAAAAGCAAAATCGGCCCATAGTGGCCAAGCGTCAAATAGGCACGATCACCGTTTAGCACGCCCCAAGTCGGAGCACCGCTCACCGCGACTTGAAGGAATGCCAGCGTGACCAGCAGTGCGTTTGCCAGCGTGCCAAAGGTAAAGTAGGCAACGGTAGCTCGCTTCAGGAATATTTGCTGCATGAAGTCGCGGTTAAACCGAAACACGCCCCACATCAAGATTCCCACTGCCAAGTACTGTGCCAGCGTGAGACTCACGAAACCCCAAGACGGAGACAGGGAGGCCAGCCACCTCAACGGCGGCGCCAGCATCATGACGCAGCAAATGCCAATCAGCACCCGCGCATACAGGCGGTAGAACGGACGTGCGAACAGGCCGGAAGTGAGCATTGAAACGACGTAGAAAACTACGGCAGAGACAATACCATAGAACAAACCAAAGAAGATTGCAGTTGGATTCATAAGTCAACCGCCTGCCCAACATGGACCATAGAAACGCCAGTCTGCGTGGCGGGAATCATTGCTGTTAGGATGGCTGCCGCGAAAACCAGAGGAATCAGCAAGGCAACGATCACCAGCAGTACGTCACTCGAACTTTCCAGCTGCGGATACTTCAGTCGCATGAAATAAGCGGCGGCGAAGAACAGAGCCGTTGCCATGAATAGCGACGCAAATACCAGCGAGTGCATCAGTATCTGGTTTTGCTCGATGGTGTTCCAAAACGTCACAATCAAAACGACGAAACCTGCGATCACCAGGAAAGCGCCTACGAACCAGCCGACGTTATCCATCAAGAATGGTTTGACCAGGCTCGTCCAAGTCGACAGCGCCTCCACGCGACGCTGGGCAACGCTGGGAATTTCCTCTTCGTCGGCAAATGACGGGGCTGTTCTGCTCGTCTTTTCTGAGAGTGTGACAGCAGCAGCTTCGGCATTTGTCGAAGGTTGGCTGCGCGTATCGGCCGGCGAGACTACACGCTCGGCGGTGGCCGGGACCTCAGTCAATGGGACCTCAGTTACTGGAGCCTCAGTCACTGGGGCCGCAGTCACTGGGGCCGCAGTCACTGGAGCCTCAGTCATCGGGGTTCCAATCGGCGCAACGATTGTGGCCAGTACCGGCTCTTCGTTGGCTAGTCGCTCTTGCTCGTCTCGCAGCAACTGCTGAGCTTGCCCCAAGCGTGTTTGCAAAGCCTTATCATCCGGACGCAGTTCTATCGCAAGTTTCAATTGCTCAATAGCGCGAACGTATTCTTTCTTCCGGATAAAGTCGTTTGCCCGCGCCAAAAGTTCTTGGGCCTGCTGTTTGGAGCGCAAGTCCGCCAATAGTTTTTGATGGCGCTGATCGATTTCGTCCCAGAGTTGTTTAAGGTCCTTGTCTTCGGGCAAGCGTTTCAGTTCAAGCGCCAGCCGCTGCCGCGCCTGATCGACCTGGCCTGCCCTGGCAATCGAGACGACATGCTCCACGATCGCGTTGAATTCCTTGCGCTTCCGCAAATCCAAGATCTCAACCTCAGCGTCCCGCAGTCGTTGATCGTAGAATCGACGAACAGGTTCTAATAGTACGGGAGCCAGACGCTGCTCACTCATCAGCCGATCCTGGTCGGCCAATACCGCGCGATATAGATCGGCGCGTCCCTGCAATACCCTTTCATCGGCTTCGGAAGGCAACGGCTCGCAGCAACTAACACGCAGCGGAACGCCACAGCGGGAACACCACACACGCGGTGCCGCATGCTGGAAGCCGCAAGACTGGCAGGTCCCATTACGTGCTTGGACGGTACTATCGGAGGATGCGATGCCCGGCGGCGGTTCTGACATAGGGACGCCTTTTTCAATACGAGTGGCGTGATTCTCCGAACCGTGTTCCTCCACACGCTCGAATAGCTGATCTACACCGAGCTTTACGACCAAACCGAGTCCGGCCTGGTCGGGTTAGCCAATGCATGCACAAGGCTCTAGAGCTCTCCCTGAGGAGAGTCGCGAGTAAGGCGAGCGGAGAGAAATTCTGATATCACCTATTTGGCGTCTTCGGATTTCTTCTGCATCTTCAATTTGAGTGCCGCCAGCTCGGAGTCGACTTCCGCCTCTTTCAAGGCTTGCTCGTATTCCTTGTCCAGTTCCCGATGCAATCCTGATACGGCTGCCACAGCTGCGGCTTCGGCCTCCATCGATTCAACCTTGCGCTCCATGCGATCAAACTTGGAGAAGCTTCGTTCGAGTTTGTCGAACGCCGGTGCAATTCCTTGCACTTCCTTCTGGGCCTCGGCGGCCATTTGACGCGCAATCAGACTATCACGGCGTCGGATAGCCTCTTCTAGCTTCTCTTCCAGTCGCCGCAGGTCACTCCGCAACACATCGCTTGTCTGCCGAGCCTTTTCCCACTGAGGCTGGAGTTGATCCGCAATCCGCTCGTGCTCCTTTTTCCGAGCCAGACATTTGCGGGCAAGATCCTCGTCGCCATGCTCCAGTGCATTTCCCGCTTTGCCTTCCCATTCGGCGGCCAGGGTCCGATTCTTGTTGAGATTTGCTTCAAGTTGTTTTTCTCCGGCCACAGCCTTGGTCACTCCCTCACGGGCTTTACCGATCTGCTCCTCCATTTCGTAGATCAGCAACTTGACCATCTTTTCCGGGTCTTCAGCCCGATCCAGCATGTCACTGACGTTGGCGTTAATGATGTCCGAGACGCGAGAGAAAATACCCATGTTCGTTCTCCAGTGCGGGGTAGCAAGGAACCACCTGTCAGCGGTGGTGCAGCGAATTGAAAACTTAATTTGCCGTAGTGGGTTCAAAGGCATTTTGCGTGCCACAGCCATGGGCATGGATTGATAAAGCAGTCGTTTAGCAGGAAACCTGCCACTCAGTAGGTCGCTCCAACCCAAGTTTGCCGCAACGGTGCCTTACCTTTGACTCGAAAGCATCGGGGGATCTCCGTTTGCCCCAATCAGCCCGGCTCGTGTTCGTGCGATTTCGCACAGGTCCGCTCGCGAATCAAGATTGCGGGACAAGCTTCTCCGCCTCGGGCCCTGGGAAAGTAGATACCGTTCGCCCTGCGAGCACACGCACAATCGCAGAAATTTTGGCTGCTTTTTAATCAACGCTCGCGCGCGAGCTCATTTGCATTCCCCGATTCCAGAGCAAACAATAGGTCAGCGTCGGGTCGGGGCGTAAAGAGAGAAACGCCCCAACTCGACGAAACGTAGCGAGCCCGGTAGTAAAATAGAAATGATTGGCTTGAGCCTTGGGGTAAACGCCAATATTCTCGATACCACCCGGTTGAGTCCGGGATAATTAAGTACGTTCTGGCTTCGGTCGTACTCGTACTCAGGGCGCAGCCCGGTACTCGTACTCG
>JANSWS010000085.1 GCA_024743355.1 bacterium | reverse complement strand
CCTGCCCGCCGAGCAGAGCACCGGGTGGGGAAGGATTTCACTACCGGCGGACGCCAACAATTCTGACAATGAATATTTCTTTGTGTTCGCGGATGAGCCGCAACGCCGCGTGGTGGTGGTGACTGAAGACAGGGCGGCAACGCGAGCCTTGGAGGTCGCGGCTGGGATTTCGGCCACTGGAGAGACCAATGCCACAGTCGATATCGTTGCCCCGGAACAATTGGATTCTTTAGCCTTGGATGACGCGGCGTTGCTGATTTGGCAAACCTCGCTGCCTGATGCCAGCACGGCTCCGGCTGTCAAGAATTATGTCGATGCAGGCGGGCAAGTCATGTTTTATCCGCCCAGCAGCTTGATTGCTGGCGGAGCAAGTGCATCGTCGAGCTTCTTGGGGGTGGCCTGGGAGGACTGGAAAGCGGATGCCAATGTGATGGTGGACAATTGGCGGGGTGACCAGGATCTGTTGGCAGCCACAGCGAGTGGAATGGGATTGCCGGTCGGTCAGTTAAAGATCGATAGCTACGCGACACTAAAAAGTGAAGTTGAGCTGTCGAAGTTGAGTACCTTGAGCGGCGGTGACCCGTTGGTGGCGAAATTGCCAACGCAGCGCGGTGGCGTGTATTTTGTGACTACTTCAGCGGATCCTAAAGTTTCGTCCTTGGCCGAAAGCGGAGTCGTACTGTTTGTGGTGATTCAACGAGCGATTGAATTGGGGCAACAGGCTCTGGGTAACACCACGCAGCGGACAGCCGGCATGGGTGATGAAGCGACCTCGGATTGGCGGCAATTGGCGGGACGCAGCGACATTCTATCGACTGAATTCAACTTGCAAAGCGGGGTCTATCAGTCCGACTCGCGGCTCTTTGCCATTAATCGGGCCGTGGCCGAAGATCAGCAAGAAGTGCTGGAGGATCGTCAGTTGGAATCTTTGTTCGATGGATTGTCGATGTCGCGCGTCGACGATACGGCCGGCAATCTTTCGGGAATCGTCCGCGAGATCTGGCGTCTATTCCTGATAGCCATGATCGTAGCCATGTTGTTGGAGGCCGCGCTCTGTCTGCCAAAAGCGTTCACACCACGATCCCGTTCCGCCATTCCAAAATTCAACTGATGGAATTCCTGCTCCCATGACGCAGACTAGTTTTGGCTTTCAATGGACTCCGCTATCGCTGGTGGTTTCGCTGCTTGCGGTGGTTGCTGTCTGCGTTCTCAGCTACTGGACGTGGCGTCGAAGCGGCTATCGAAAGTCGGTGCTGGGGCTGGAACTGCTGAGAATCTCCATGGTGTGCTTTGCCATTTTTCTGCTGAATCAGCCCGAGACGGTGGAACAGTTTCGCCCCGCGGAGCGTCCAGCGGTAGCCATCCTCGGTGATGGTTCACGCAGCATGCTCACACAGGATGTGGGGTTCGGTGAATCCGAGTCGACGCCTTTGCTGACCCGTCTGCGCGCCAGCGAACCTATTTTGGATCCTGACAATTGGGAACAGCTCGAAGATCGCATGGAGGTGGTGATCACTCAATTTGCCGCGGGTGAGAACAATGGCAGCAGCAATCTGTACCAAGCCCTGCAAAATGCGCGTGAGGAAAACGCGAATTTGCGGGCCGTTGTACTGGCCTCCGATGGAGATTGGAATGACGGTCTGCCACCAGTTCAGGCAGCCATGCAATTGCGTTTGGAGAAGATTCCCATTTTCTCGGTTCCGTTCGGCAGTCAGTCACGCTTGCCGGACCTGGAATTGCTCAGTTTTGATGTGCCGACTTTTGGGGTTGTCGGCAAAAACGTTCGATTGCCGTTTACCATCGAGAGCTCATTGCCGCGCGATCACGTGGCGCAAGTCGAGTTGAAGGCTTCCGACGGTACTTCGATCAAGCAGCAAGTCCGAATCGCAGCCATGGGCCGCACCTCTGATGCCATTGTTTGGAAGCCCGAGGATGTAGGTGACTACACGCTGTCACTCGAGATTCCCGGCTACCCCGACGAGAAGATTACGGAGAACAACCGGAAGGAAACGCCGATTGTCATTCGCGAAGAAAAGCTCCGTGTGCTCGTTATTGAAGCGATGCCACGTTGGGAATACCGCTATCTGAGAAACGCCCTCTCTCGCGATCCTGGCGTCGAAGTGAGCTGTCTGTTGTTTCACCCTGGATTGAGCAAGGTTGGTGGAGGCAATCGCGATTATCTTCCTGCCTTCCCAGAAGAAATGAAGGAATTGGCCGAGTACGATGTGGTCTTTCTGGGAGATGTGGGGATCGGTGAGGGGCAGCTAACCGAAGAGCAGTGTCGTTTGCTCAAGGGTCTGGTGGAACAGCAGGCAAGCGGATTAGTTTTCATGCCGGGCTTTCGAGGCAACATGCTCAGTTTAGAACAATCCGAATTGTCATCGCTGCTTCCAGTGGTATTCGACGAAACCCAACCTAATGGTTGGGGCTCTCGCACACCCAGCCATTTTGCCTTGACCGAACTGGGCCGACGCAGCCTGCTGACCAAGCTGGCAGATACGCAAGACGAGAATATGCAGGTCTGGGAAAGCTTGCCGGGATTCCAGTGGCACGCACCCATCCTTCGGGCGAAAGCTGGAACGGACGTGCTGGCAGTCCACCAAGAAGTATCCAACGAATACGGTCGCATTCCGCTATTGGTGACGCGCACTTACGGTGCCGGAAAAATTCTATTCATGGGCACTGACGGCGCCTGGCGTTGGAGACGGGGGGTGGAAGACCTTTACCACTATCGCTTTTGGGGGCAGGTCGTTCGATGGATGGCCTACCAACGAAATATGGCCGAGGGTGAACGTATGCGGTTCTACTATTCGCCGGAGCAGCCTCAAATTCGGCAGACGGTGTCGTTAAGTGCTAATGTTATGGAGAAAAATGGCGAGCCGCTGAGCCGCGGAAATGTGTCCGCTCGTATCGTGGCCCCCTCGGGACGCACCGAGACGGTTCAGATGACGAGTTCCGGAGCGGAATGGGGACTGTTTACGGGCGTATTCAGCGCTCAGGAACCAGGGGCACACGAGGTCTTTCTCCGCTGTCAGGAGAATGGCAGCGAAATGACGACCACCTTGTTTGTGCAGGGCGCTACCGTCGAGCAGGTGGGCAAACCGGCTCGACCTGAAGTTATGGAAGAATTGGCTCGTGTGACCCGCGGACAGGTTCTGGATAATGGCGATCTTTCCCAGATTACCAAGGCAATTTCCGATCTTCCTGAGCCACCTCCGCGAATTCGCCGGGTTCAACTATGGAGTCATCCATTGGTAGCCGCTACGCTAATATTGCTGCTCGGCGCTTTTTGGGTGCTTAGAAAGGCAAACGGGTTGATCTGATGGAGCCCGTATAGCGGCGGGTTTGAAGGCTACGGGCCTGGCCCGCTGGGGAACGCTGAGAAGCACTTTGGCATTGGATTTACAAGCACGCAGCGCGAGCGAGTGAGTGTGTATTCGATAGCAAGTAAAAGTCGTTTGCTGAGAAGCACTTTGACATTTGGATTTACAAGCACGCATCGCGAGCGAGTGTGTGTACTCGATGGCGACTAAAACTCACTGGCTCTCGCGTCGTGCTTGTATTTTCGGGCAAGTCGCTCGAACAAAGTGCTGCGCAGCGATGCATGGATTTTAAGCGTGGTATTTGGGCAGATAACAGACCCTACCTGGAAAGGTCCCAGAAGTGAGCTCAATTCCGACAAGCAACCAACCGCAGAATGAATTGCTGGTGGTGCCAGAATCTCTGAAACAGCAGCTGGCGGAATTCCGCAGCCGCGTGTGGCTGAGCAAACTGGCTGAAGCACTGGCCTTTGCCCTTCTGGCGGTTATCTGTGCCTTTCTTACGGTCTATGCCGTAGATCGGTTCTGGGACACCCCTCGCGAAGCACGAGTCACGATCTTTCTTCTGGCCTTGGCCGCTTGGTTTGTAGTTCCCTATGTCCTTTATCGCTGGGTCTGGAAGAATCGTCGTTTTGAACAGCTGGCCCGCTTGTTGCGAGTTCGGGAACCTTCGGTTGGCGATCAACTGTTGAGCGTTTTGGAACTGGCAGAGAATGCGTCCGAACAAGCCCGATCGCGAACACTGTGCGCCGCGGCGATCAAGCAAGTGGCGGAAGCGGCCAAGCATCGCGATTTGCGTCAGGCGGCTCCTCCGACACATCTGCGTAGTCTGGCTTGGTCACTGGGGATTTTCGGAATCATTGCACTGGGACTTCTGCTAGTCTTTCCATCGGCGGCCCAGAATGCTTGGGCCCGATTTGCTGCGCCCTGGCGTGATACGCCACGCTACACCTTTACCGCCGTCAAACCGCTGCCCTCTGCCATGGTGGTCCCGCATGGGGAGTCGGTCCCGATGAGCATTCAACTGTTGGACGATTCACCTTGGCGGCCGGGAAATGCCTCGTTGGCGATTAATGGTCTGCCGCCCATCCAGGCGGAATTGCACGAAGGCGGCTATACTTTTGAATTGCCTGCTCAGGTTTCTAATGTACCGATGAAACTGAAGGTTGGCGACTTTTACCAAATCGTTGAACTACAACCAAAGTTGCGTCCCGAGTTGGTCGCGGCTACAGCCCGCGTTCAATTACCGGACTATCTGCAGCGAAGCGAACCCTTCGAACAGGATGTACGGAGCGGCGTCTTGACCGCGGTAGAAGGTAGCCAGGCGACCGTGATCGCCCAAGCTTCGCGTGCACTGGAATCGGCCAGCATCAATGATCGGCAGGTTACGGTTCAAGAGGACTCCTTCGCTTCGGCACCATTGAGCCTTGATCAGGCGGAGCAACAACTGACGATGTTGTGGCAAGATCACGATGGATTGGCTGGACGGGCTCCCTTTGACCTGAGTGTGAAACCCGCTGTGGATGAGTTGCCGTCCGTTGTCTCACAAGACTTTCCCAGGCAGGCCGTTGTCCTGGATAGCGAGCAAATCAACTTCCAGGCCTTAGCAGCAGACGATTTCGGGGTTAAGCGAATCGGCATGTCTTGGAAGAGTTTAGATGATCGATTGTCAGCTCCGATCGAAGGGGAGAAGATCATCTCCGCTGGTGGACCGGAAAGATCGGCCATGCAAGTGCCCGCAACTTTTTCGGCTGCAGCCTTGGGCATTGAAGCGCAACCGATTGAAGTGCGTCTGTGGGTCGAAGACTACATGCCTGATCGCGAGCGTGTCTATTCACCGCCTCACGTGTTGTTCGTACTGACTGCGGAACAGCATGCTATCTGGATTACCGACCAACTCAGCAAGTGGCATCGGTCGTCGTTGGATGTGCGCGACAAAGAGATGCAGTTGCACGCTGCGAATAAGCGTCTGCGCGAGTTGACTTCGGAAGACTTGGCGGACGAAGAAATGCGGGATGAGCTGCGGCGTCAGGCTTCGTTGGAGGCTGCCAATGGACGCCGTTTGTCGGCCCTGGCTACGAAGGGCGAAGAGCTACTGCGGCAAGCGGCACGTAACCCGGAAATCGGTGTTGGGCATCTAGACCGTTGGGCGGAAATGCTGCAGATCTTGAATGACATCGGCAACAACCGCATGCCTTCCGTATCGGATCTGCTGGGTACCGCTTCGCAACAGAAACAGTTGGCCAGGAGCGGAGGTGCCGCTAAGCCATCGGCTCCGCAAGCGGGGCAAAATCGCGGGACTCCCGCCGGGCAAGCAGGTGGCGAACAGGAGAAGGACGAGAATTTCGTTCACGCCCCCCAAATGCCAAAGATCACCGATATGGAGTCTTCCGTGCAGCCTCAGGACGGTGAATCGGAAGATGAAGAGCAGCCTTCTGTGAAGAAGAAGGGTGACGGTACTCGATTGACGTTGCCGACAACAACGCTGGCTGGACCAGCCGCCAAATCTGATCCCCAGTCGCAACCGCCCGAAGAAGAAGAGGATGGGCCATTCGAACAGGCATTGATTGAACAGGAAGACTTGCTGGCTGAGTTTGAGAAGATTGCCGACGAGCTCAATACAATTTTGGCAAATCTTGAGGGCTCGACTCTGGTTAAACGATTGAAGGCAGCCTCGCGTGAACAAGACCAGGTGGCGCAAAAAATCGGTTCGCGGATCGAGGGTGTTTTCGGCCGGGCCAGCAAACTTTCAGAACCCGACTTGGAGATTCTCAATGGTTTGTCCGACGTTGAGGAGGAAAGTAGCAAGCAGATTTCCTACATCATGGACGATATGCAAAGCTATTTTGAACGCCGGCGGATGAATCAGTTCAAGCTTGTGCTGGACGAAATGAAAGAGTCGGAAGTACTGGTGGCCCTGCAAGATTTGAGCGAAGAGATTCCCAAGGAGCAGGGTATGTCGATCGCGCAGGCTGAATATTGGTCGGACACTTTGGATCGCTGGGCGGAGGATTTGGTCGATCCTGCTTGCAGCGGACAGTGCCCTGGATCCAAAACTTCCGATGCTCTGCCGCCCAGTTTGATCCTGGAAGTACTGAAGATCCTGGAAAGTGAAGTCAATCTTCGCGAGGAAACGCGCGTGGCGGAACAGGCGCGAACGGCCGTGGATGCAAACCAGCACCAAGAGGAATCTGGCCGGTTGAGCCAAGTCCAGGACGAGCTGCGTGAGCGAACCGACGAAGTCGTCTTTGCCATCGAGCAGTTGCCGGACGGTGCGGCTCGCTTTCCCAAGGAGATCGATCTGCTATCCGCCGTCAGCGGCGTGATGGGTGACGCGACACAAATTCTGGTCGGCGGCGAAACAGGTTCTCCGGCCATTGCGGCGGAGACCGAGGCCATCGAACTGTTGCTGCAATGCAAACGCATCAATCCAAAGGGGGGCGGCGGTGGCGGCAGCAGTCCCGGGGGAGGCGGCAAGGGCGATACTCAGGATTCGGCTTTGGCTTTGTTGGGAAGTGGCCTGAACCAGAATGAAAGACGAGAAGCACGGGACGTAGGCCAGGCTACCGGCGAAAAGGGCCGTGTATTCCCGGAAGAATACCAAGCTGGCTTGGACAAGTACTTCGAGCAGATTGAGCAAGGATTGTAGAAGCCATGAGTAGCCACGCTTCACCAGAGCGTGGTCGAATTACCGTAGCTACGCTCGCCAGAGCGTGGTCGACACACCCGTAGCCACGCTCACCAGAGCGTGGTTGACGTCGTCCACCATCTGGTGACGCCGTCCACCGTCTGGCGACGGTGGCTACGGGAAATTTTCACATCGCTTGATGTAGCCAAGTGTCAGTTATCACTCAGCGTATCGAATGGGAACCATGAAATTCGCTTGCACGCTGCTGTTGATTCTGTTTTTTGGCCACTGTGCATCCGCGCAGGAGGTGGCCGTACAAGCAATCGAGCTTGAAGATCTTGCCGAGCTTGATTTCGCGCAGGCCCTGCCGGACGCGGATCCGCAAGTCATGCTACTGGAACGCTACCGACAGGTGCGGCTCGCGCTGTTGCGTCGCGTCTGTGAGCTGAGTGCCAAGCAAGAAGCCGAGTTGGAGAAAATCGATCGCCAATGGATTGTGGACGAGATTCGCAAAATTTCTGAGGAGCCCAATCAGCGGCAAGGTGTGGTTCGCGGCATTGTCAGGTTTCTCGGTGGCCGCGGAGCGCCACAACAAATGATTCAGCCTCGTGACGTTGTCCGCGAGCTGCGCACGAGAATGGCCGAGTCGATGGAATCTGTGTTGGACGAATCCCAAAAATCCAGCCTGCAAGAAGAACTTGCTGCCCGCGAGCAGGCACTCCATGAAGCCAATACGGAGTTGGTACTGTGCATTCTGGATCGCCATGTTTTTCTGAGCGAGGAGCAAAGGCGAAAGATGCGGCCGGATTTGATGGCCTGGATGAAAGATTTTGATCGTGAGATTTATTGGCAGTTTTACCTGCAGAACAACAATTATTACCCCGAGGTTCCTCACAAGATTTTGGCGGACCATTTGGAAGCTGACCAGGTAACCACACTCAGCCGACTTCACAAGTTCAGCTACGATGCGATCGACATCGAGCTGCAGGCAGCACAGCAGCAAGGTGCGGACTTTGTCATTGCGAAATAATGCCTCCCGAGAGCCCCCGTCCGCAATTGAACCTGCGACGCAGGCTGCGTTTGTGACTGCTCAACAGCATCCGCAGAGGCTCTACGCCTGCTGCTCGCGCTGGTTTGGGGTGACAGCCGCACGTGTAGTGAGGTCGTTTCAGCTGCCAGCAATGATAGTTGCGCTATTTGCAGCTGCAGCGTGCCAAGAAGCGCACGCACAATTTGGAATCCAGCAACGTGACATCATCGCGATGTACTTGTTCAATGGGCAAGATGAGGCGACCTTCAAAAACCAATTGGAGTCTAGTTGTAATCTGCGTGTGAAACGCATATTCGAGGTAATCGGTCTCGATGCGGAGCAGAAGCGTAAATTGGACTTTGCCATTCGGGGCGATATCAATCGCTTGTATCGTGAAATGGAATTTGTTCGTCATCAGACGAAAGATTTGAACTTGCAGGATCAGGCCGACATGCAAAAGGCCTGGCAGGTCATGCAGCCCCTTTACACCAAAGTTACTTCCACTGGTATTGTTGGTGACGATTCCTTGTTTGAGCGGGTGCTGGAAAGCACCCTGACTTCCGAGCAACAGGATGATTACCGAGCCTACATGTCCGAGCGGCAGCGGGCGGAAGTCGATGGTTTGACCAGGCTTGCCTTGGCGGAGCTCGAAAAGTCGATTCCGCTGCTAGCTGAGCAAAGGCAACAAATTATCTCACAGGCGCTCGAATTGGATTATCCTCGGAAGATTCAGCGAGGAATGGAAAGCATGGTTGGTTTTCTAAGGCTTTCCAAGTTGCCGGATGAGGAAATGCAAGAGATCCTGGACGCTGAACAGTATGCGGCGTTTCAGAAGTTTAAGCAGCAATATCTGAGGCTTGGGGGGATTGGATGGTAGCTAGGACTGTTTTGTGCTCTCTCTGCACGCTACTCGTGTGGCTTCCGTGCCAAGCCTGGGCTCAACCCTCGATTGCTCCCCAAGGCGAT
The DNA here is from genome assembly GCA_024743355.1 of bacterium. GTDB lineage: Bacteria > Planctomycetota > Planctomycetia > Pirellulales > Pirellulaceae > Aureliella. The sequence continues at coordinate 13,390 of JANSWS010000085.1, read as the reverse complement.
GTGGTTCCACGTGATGTCCGGGAGATGACGGATCGCGGATTGCAGTACTTGGTGAGTTCTCAAGCCGATGATGGCAGTTGGTCGGATGGCTACCGAGGTCCTGGTACAACGGGATTGGCATTAATGGCATTCCTGGCCTCTGGAGAAGACCCCAACTTTGGCAAATACAGCCAACCTATTCGAAAGTCGCTGAGATCGATCATCCGTTCGCAGAATGGCAGCACCGGATACATGGGAGACAGCATGTACCAGCATGGCTTTGCGACTTTGGCACTAGCCGAGGCCTATGGTGCGGTGGATGAAACAACACTGTGGGAAACTGGCAAGCCGGTTGCCGGCCAGGAGCGGAGTATCGGTGAGGCATTGGAGTTGGCAGTTCGCTGCGCAGTCACTTCGCAGGCCAAGAATCCGCATAGTGCCTGGCGTTACTCACCCAATGCAAGGGATGCGGATACGTCGGTTAGTGGAGCGGTCTTGATGGGCTTGCTAGCGGCTCGCAACGCGGGAATCGAAGTGCCAGACAAATCGATCGATGCCGCCATCAAGTATTTCTCCGGCATGACCGGTGACAGTGGTGCGGTTGGTTATTCAGGTGGCTTGGGTGGTTTTGGCCAGTCCATTGCCCGCAGTTCAATCGCTTGCCTGGTCTACAGTATTGCTAAACGCAAGGACCTGAAACAGTTTGAGTCCTCGAAGAAATATGTCGTTGGCAACATGAACGAAACGTCCCATTACGAGGAATACGCCCGGTATTATGAAGCTCAGGCCCTGTTTCAGGCGGATCTGGAGGCTTGGGAGAAATGGAATCGAGGACTGATTCGTAAGCTGAAGTCATCTCAAAACGACGATGGGAGCTTTTCTGGGCAGTTCGGTGGCGCAACCTCGACTTCGTTGAATCTGTTGGCTCTGGCGTTGAATTATCGCTTCCTGCCGGTTTATGAACGCTAAGGCGAATTCTGTTTTGCGGCTACCTGTGGAATTGGGACTAATACACTTCAAGTTTTTCGTGAGTCCAGAATGATCATCCGAACGTATTTGTCCTGTTTCAGCGTTCTCTGCTTGCTCTGCCTGCCATTGCCGGCGGAAGAGCCCTCGATGATGCGACTTAGGCTCAAAGACGGAAGTTTTGCATCCGGTCGCTTGGTTCCCTCAGTCGCAGCGGACCGCGTGGGCTGGAAGATGGATGGTTTTGTTGACGCGTTCGAGTTCGACGCACGTGCCTTGCGGTCCATTTCCGTTTCCATCGAATCCGCTGACGAGTCGAACGGCGATGTTGAGATCGCCCCTGGACAACGGCAAATGTTCGAACTTACGGATGGAGGCTTGCTGGTCGGTAAGCTTTTGGCCATGGACGAGGAGGGTATCGAAATCGCGTCAGATCTGCTGGGACAAGTTCGGATAGCTCGCGAACGTGTAGTCACCATTAGTGACGCGACCTTTGCGGGCCAGATTGTTTATCAAGGTCCGTTGCAGGAAGAGACCTGGAGTTCGATTTCTGATGCAACGGATTGGATCTTTGAGGGCGGCTCGGCTGTGACCGAGAAGCCTGGGGCGGTTCTGGTTGGCGATGTCAAGATGCCCGCTAAAGCGCAGGTCGATGTAGCCCTTTCCTGGCGAGGCGTACCCGATTTCGTGTTTTCCTTTGGGACTTCGGCCACGAATCGCGTTTCGCCCGCGGAGCAGGTACCCGCTGCAGCCAGGTTGGAAGTTTGGGATAAACAATTGGCCCTGGTGCGCGAGGTTGATGGTGGGGCAGATATTGCATTGATATCGGATTTGACCGGTAGCAGTCCGCGTATCGAATTGACTCTGCTGATTGATCAGATGGCCGGTGTAGTCACTGTCTGCGATGTCCACGGTAGGCCATTGGATTCGGTAATGGCGAGTGCCAAACGTGAGTTGGTTCGTGATGCAGTGCATTTGGTAAATCACGGTCCCTCGCTGACTCTGGAGTCTTTGGAAGTTCGTGAATGGGATGGTCGTGCAAGAAGCGTCGGGTCGACCGAAGGCACCGTGTTAACGCGTGACGAACAGACATTACAAGCACGGATACGCGGCTACGATGCCGAGAATGGGGAGTTGCTATTGAGCACCAAGCTTGCTGATGCACCCAAGACGGTTTCCCTTTCCAACTTGCGCCGCGGGGATTTCGAGATCGGAGCTAGCCCTGGGACGGAAGCCGCATCCGACAGTGCAGGTGTCGGCGAACAATTGGAAGTCATTTTTGTCGACCGCAGCAGACTTCGGGGAAAATGGCTGCCGGGCAAGGATGGAATGTTAGTGATGCGAGCTCCGGGGGTTCGCTCCGCGGAAGGCCCTGCAGGTGCTGGGACAGGAGAGATTGCCTTCTTGCCTGAACAATTGCGAGGAGTCATTGGGACGGAGGAGCGCTTTGCCGGAGACGCGGCGGAAGCCCGCAATGGAACCTTGAAGATGGAAGCGGTACAACTCGCTGGCTATCTTCAAGAAACGCAACCAGGCGCTCGGGAGACCGGCCTCTTCTGGAGAGCCTATGCAAGTGCAACTGCCAGCGAGATCAGCTCGCAGGCTTCTGGGGCAATTGTATACCGCCGGCAGCTGCCACGCGTGACAACTCCAGCCCGCGGACAGCAGCAGACAACGCGACCCAATAATGCCGTACCGATGATTAATATTTTCTTGGGGGGACAAGCCCCGCGTCAGGCCCCCCGTGAGAATGAAGAAGAGCCGCCTAGTGAGCCGCTGGTCAACGCCAGGCAGATCATGTTTCGTACCGGCGATGCCATCGATGGAGTCGTGGAGCGGATCGATGAATCCGGAATGACTTTTCATTCCCAACAAACCAGCACAACCTTCGCAGCGCATGCCCAGATACAAAGTGTTTCACTGAACGATCAAATTCGAGGTGCGGAATTCAGCGATCAGCAGATTTCACGGCTGATGACGGTCCCGCGTTCGATGAAATCAGATCCGCCAACGCATCTGTTTGTTTCGATCACCGGAGATTACTTGCGTGGGCGCTTGGTGCGAATGGATGGTGATACACTGACTGCTGAGATCCGTTTGGAGATGGTTGAGCTACCTGCTAAGCAAGTAGCGAAAATTATTTGGTTGCATGATCGCAATTGGGAGGAAGACCAGCAAGCTGGAGCTGATCAGCAAGCCGACGAATCCGACCTGTCGCCGTTTCGCGTGCATGTGATCAATTCGGACGAAAGAGGGCTTACCTTTCGTCCGACGCGAGTGGAGGGCGGCTTGATACAGGGGGCCAGCGAATTGCTTGGCGATTGTTCGGTCAATATCCAGGACCTGAGTCAGGTTTTGTTTGGAAGAGATATCGGATTACGCGTGCGCGAATTCCGACAGGACCCATGGACCTTGTCGCTGGCCCAATACCCAAGGGTTTATCTGGATTCAGGGGAGGGATCGGATGGCGGAGGGTTGGGGAGCATGTCGCCCTTGGTTAACGGACCCGCCCCAGACTTCGGGCTCAAAACTCTGGGCGGCGAGGGATTTCGTTTGCGGACACAACGTGAGCGGGTGGTAGTGCTCGATTTCTGGGCTAGTTGGTGTGGCCCCTGCATTCAAACCATGCCCTTGGTGGAAGAGGTCGTGGAGGAATTTGGGGCAGACCAGGTACATCTTGTCGCGGTTAATATTCAGGAGAGCGCGGATAGGGTCCAGGCAGCTGTCGACCGCCTGGGATTATCCGCAACCGTGCTCTTGGATATAGATGGTCAGGTCGCTGCCGTGTATCAAGCCAACGCGATTCCTCAAACGGTGATCATCGATCGCCAAGGCACCGTTCGATATGTCTTTGTCGGCGGTGGATCGCGCTTTGTGGCGCAGTTTCGCGATGCGCTGGAAGATGTGCTCGCAGTGGATGACGCACAGCCCGCAACGGAGTGACGGCCAGTTTCGTGACAAAGCCACTAATTGAGCTGCATCTGCTGTTGTTTTCCGAGTCGCAGTTGTCCTCGGGTCTGGCATTGGTTCGTCGATTAGGCGAATTTGCAGGCTACTCCGCAGCGATTGCCGTCGTCAACGAAAGTCCGGATTCGCTGGTTAGACAAGTCGAAATACGCTGGGAAGAAAGTGCCGGTGGGAGTCCCGTTCCCCGGGTGCAAAAGGTTGCCCCCGAGCCCCAACAGGTCCTGGCATATCTAAGTCGTTTTCGCGGTGTACGTATTGTCTTGATGCCGGGGCTCGATCAATTAAACGACCTCCGCAGAGAACTGTTGCGCGAGATACGAAGCACTGTGGTTTGTTTTGAACCGCACAGCGGACTTTCAGGCCAGCCAGCCGAACTGTGGTTGATTGGAGACGATCAGCAACACGTTGGTGGCTGGTTTGCCGAACGATTGGTGCCCTATGCGCAACTTCGGTCCATTGCGCAGGAACAATTCCTAGCTGCTGAAGATGGCCAATCTGCAAACGCGAAGGTCTTGCCAGCTGATGACGATTGGGTGCTATGCATTGCGGAAGAAGGAAACCTGGATAGCAAGGTGAAGTCCTGTAAGGCAATCATGGAGGCTGCCGTAGGCCCGGTGCTTTTGATTCGCTCTGCCGCCTCCAGATGGCAACAGTTCTATTCCCGCGAATTGCCCAACCTGGTGGCTCGGGTTGTTCCACAAATGGAGCGGGAGCAAAGGCAGGCTCTGGCTGCTGATTTGCAGCAGCATTCCAAACTGAGCTTTGAGTTTGTCGCCTTAATTTGCGCTTCGACCTTTCTCGCTTCTTTTGGTCTGATTCAGAACTCCGCAGCGGTCATCATCGGTGCCATGCTTGTTGCTCCTTTGATGACACCGATTCTCGGAGCGGGGCTGTCGCTCACCCATGGTAACCGCCCCTTGTTCCTCAACAGCATCAAGACCATTGCCATGGGATTCATGGCTGCTTTGGCTACAAGTTTTGGCTTTGGTCTGCTGGTTCATTTGCTCTCACCGTCGATTTTGGACGTCCAAGGAGAGGCTGTCCGATTGACTGAAGAAATGTGGGCGCGAACGCAACCGACTGCGATTGACTTTCTGGTCGGACTGGTTGGCGGTTCGGCGGCAGCTTTCGCCAGGACCCGTGGCCATTTAGCCGATGCCTTGGCCGGCGCGGCCATCGCGGCTGCCCTGGTGCCTCCTATCGCCACGGCAGGTCTGAACCTGTCGCTGATCCCGTTGGAGTTACAATCACCCACAGGGGCTGTCACACAGTTCTATCCGTTTTACGGTCCACTATTGCTGTTTGCCGTGAACGTATTGGCGATCATGATCGGCTCGGCGATCGTGCTTTGGGCCTGCGGTGCGAGGTCCGATCATCGGCATTCGACACGGGAACGCTGGTCGACGCGGATGTTTATGTTGCTGCTCAGTTTGTTGGCCATGGCCTTGGTTTGGATGCTGCAACATCCGCCCGGGGAGTAGCCTCGCTCGACATCCGTACGTGCTCATGGCACTCAGCCCAAGCAATTGGGTTGCCTTACAAGCCCGCAGCGCAAACAAGAGAGTTTCCATACAAGCACGCAGCGCGAGCAAGTGAGTTTCCTTACAAGCACGACGCGCGAGCAAGTGAGTTTCCTATCGAGCACGACTCGCGAGTTGTGATGTTACGTTCAATCCAAGTTGCTCTCCCTGGAGTGGAGAGTGCGATTGACCAATCGTTTGCATGATAGACCTACACTGTTCACGAAATAGCGCAAAATCAAAGAACACAAGCAAGTGGGTTTCCTTACGAGTTACTAGGAGAAGGCCTTGATCTTTGTTACGGGTGGGACGGGCTTGCTGGGCAATTGCATCGTCCGTGAGTTATGTCGCCGCGGTCATGAGACGCGTGTGCTCTGTCGTCAAGGAACGTCGACAAAACCTTTCGATGATCTGCCCGTGGAAATCGTCGAAGGCGACCTGTCGGATGTGAGCGTATTGGACCGCGCTATCGAAGGCACACAAGCTACCATTCATAGCGCCGCCTATATTCACATTGGCTGGGACAACTTACCACTCTCCCGCGAAGTCAATGTGGCGGGCACCGAACGCATTGCTCAAGCTTGTGTGCGGCATGGATCCAGGTTAACCCACATATCCACGGTGGACACGCTGCCGGCCGCCTTGAGCCGAGAAACTCCCATCGTCGAGCCCGACTCCGACAAAGCGGGGATACTGGCCAACGCGACGCACGGTGTGGCAAAAACGCCCTGCTCCTACGTCGTGAGCAAGTCGGAGGCCGAGGCTGTGGTCCAAAAGTTCGTTTCGGAACAGGATTTAGACGCGATTATCCTGCATCCAGGTTTTATGCTTGGTCCCTATGATTGGAAGCCTTCCAGTGGACGCATGATGTTGGAGGTCAGTAAGGCACCGCTAGTGGCTGCACCACCAGGTGGATGTAGTGTGTGTGACGCCCGCGACGTCGCGGCGGGAGTGGTTAACGCTACGAATCTTGCGCCGAAAGGACGCCATTATATTTTGGCAGGTCAGAATCTGACTTATCAGGAACTCTGGAGAGCCATGCTCACCGTTGTGGGGAGCCGCAAACACGTCTACCGTCTTGGTCCGCTAGTCAAGCTGCTAGGTTCTGCTCTGGATATATCTCGAATGATACTGCCCATCCGCGAAGGTGACGTAAACGGGGCATCAATTCGCATGGGATATTTGAATCATTATTACAGCTCTCAACGCGCCGAGTTGGAACTCGGATACCAACGTCGCCCACTGGATGAAACTTTATCGGATGCCTGGGATTGGTTGTCCCACAAAGATAGCAGGTGAACATGGGAGTGGTTGCAAATCGATTGGTATGCATGCGTTAGCTTTGATCAAGAAGCAACGTGAAAAACAACCGACTTGGCCTGGAATGCTCTCAGGCGTTAGAATGGAGCCTCTGCTTGGCGGTTCCCAGACCGTTTCGCAGTCGCACGGGGGATAGGCTTTTCGAAGTACAAAAAGCATGGCAAAGAACTTCTGGCATATCCGCAATTGCTCCCTGTTCCAGCGGTTAACAGATCAGCAACTCGAGTTTCTGGAGCAGCGGGCTCGATTGCGAAAGTTTCCGAAGGGTGGCTTCGTCTATCTGCCCAATGACGTCGCGGATGGCACCTTTTTGCTGGCTGAGGGCCGTGTTCGGATTGGTTCCACAACTCCCGAGGGAAAGCAGTGCATACTTGGATTTGTCGAGCCGGGAGAAATCTTTGGAGAGTTATCCATCATCGATAGCACCACCCGTGAGGAGCGGGCGGAAGCGATCGTTAACTCGACCGTGTTGCTGATCCCCAGTGAACACATTCGGCATTTGATGGAGGAATCTCCACAACTGTCGATTGGCGTCTCCAAGTTGATCGGTTTGCGACGTAAGAGAATCGAACGACGCCTGAGAAGCCTGCTATTTCGCAACAATCGAGACCGACTAACGCATCTGTTGCTGGAACTGGCCGAGCTGTATGGCCAGGCAACCACCGAAGGGATTGAACTGAGAATTCGACTTTCGCACCAGGATCTGGCTTCGATTATTGGTGCTACCCGAGAAACCGTGACAACCTTGCTGGGAGAGATGCAGGCCGAGGGCCTATTGCAAATCCGTCGTCAAAGACTGATTCTTCGTGATTTGCCGAGACTTGCAGGCCAGCAGCCAGCTTCGCGGCAGGAATCTGCGAATGCCAAACTGAATGACAAGCCCCAAGGCTCGGGCTTGAACGGTTGGACCCCGGCAGTAAGCGCCAGGGAAGGATAAGTGTAACACTACTGAGCATTTTGGCATTGGATTTACAAGCACGCGGCGCAAACGCGTGTTATACGATGGTGAAGCCGATCAAAGCCCTACGAAGTGTGAAATGACTCACTGAAAACCCACGCGGATTGGGCGATGATTAAAACATGAGAGCAGCCTTAGAAATGACGTAGGATTAAGAGTCGGCGATCGATGTGCTTTCTGCCAATGACGCTACGATCGCGGTGCGATCGGCGACTGTTACCAATGGTGCCGCTTGAAGCGGGATGAATAAAAACCGAAATGGAAGTAATGAGCCAAAAGAATCAGCAACCTGAAGATTGGACCGCATGTGATCCTGGCGACTTGCGTGCGTTCTCACGTAACGAACTGGTTCGCCAAGCGAGGACGAAGTGGCGGAATTGGGCTACTATCACCGGAGCGGCTGGTCTTGTATTGGTTTGTTTTGCCGCGTTTTGGAGCGTTGCCAATTCTGGTGTTAAGGATCCAGCCACAGAACGTGTGGCATGGACGTGTCGCAGTGTTTTCGCGTCGATGGATCCTTATTTCCGAGACGAAGTGGATGCGGAAGCTCAGCAGGCCATCGATGAGCATCTTCGACGTTGTGAGCACTGCCGTCGGAAATATGAGGAGCGGGCTTCCGAATTGGGCTTCGAGCTGAATTTGGCATATTTCCAGCCCCTGCTGCAACGCAGCTGGCGGATCTTTCCCTTGGCTAGTCAATGATTGCCAATTCAAATGCCTTCCCTTCACGAATCATGGACAGCTGCAGGGACGCGTCTCTCGGGAAGCTAGCCAGCAAGCGATGGACATCGTCGACGTCCGCCGTGATGCGGCCATTGATGGCGATGATGAAATCGCCTTCGCGGATACCGCTCCGGGCCGCGGACGCGTTGGCGGTAATCTCCAGCACCTGCACGGCCGTATCTGCAATCAGATCCAGTTCTTGGATCAACTCTCGCCGTAATCGAACCGTAGAAGCTCGAATTCCCAGTTGTCGTCTGCGAACCCCTCCGTGTGTCAGAATTTCACTGACAACCCATTGAGCAGTCGTGCTAGGAATGGCGAAACAGATGCCTTGGGCCATGGGAATGATTGCGGTGTTAATGCCTACAACCCGTCCGTGAGAATCCACGAGTGGTCCGCCACTATTGCCTGGATTGATCGGTGCCGTGTGTTGGACGATGTTTTCGATCAATCTTCCGTCCTGTCCCCGCATGTTACGACCTAAAGCGCTCACGATTCCGGCAGACACCGTGGACTGCAGACCTAATGGACTACCCAAGGCCACAACCAGTTGCCCAACTCGTGGTAGACGATTCTCGCTGACTTGCGTCGACGGTAGATCGCTAGCCCGCAGTCGCAGAAGGGCCAGATCCGTCGCTGGATCATCGCCAACCAGGATTGCTTCGAGTTGATCGCCTTCTTCCGTCTCAGCCTTGAGAGAATCTGCGCCGGCCACGACGTGGCTATTGGTGAGCGCATAGCCGTCGCTCGTGATGATAAATCCAGAGCCTGAACTGAATTGCCGTCCCGAATTTCGCCCGCTCAGCCGGATGACGGCAGGGGAAACCGATTGCACGACGCCAATCACCGCCTTGGAGTAGGCGTCCAATGCATCCTGGTCCTCTGCCATCGCATTTGGCAAGCGTCGGCCGCGGGGAGGCTCCGAGTCCGGTGACGAGTCGTTTTGGTTGGTTCTGAGTATCCAGTTGATCGTTACATGCCTTAGCATCAAAAAACGCAGAGTTGACATAGGATGCTATGCAGGGAAGTTATTACGGTCCAGCATACACTCCGTCCAGCACGATCTTGGGTATGTAGCGGCAGCTTTCTGGCGGCTCTCGATATCGACGCAAGCCGCCAAACGCTTTGGGCCCAATGAGGCCGCGGGGCGTCTGCTTTTTGTCAGATTCCAGATGGCCATCTGCAAACTGTGGATGGCTGATCTGCGCCCCCACCCCGATCTGCGCCCCACCCCTCAGCAGAAAGACGGCGGAAATCGTATTTTTTGCGGCGGAGAGATGCAGACGCTAGACTGGTAAAGCACGCACCGTTCATGGATCGGATCGCCAACAGTCTGCGAGAATTTGGATCTTGACGAAGGAAAGTATTCACGATGTCCATAGTGTCGCGGCGATCGCTGATGTTACAGGCCGGCGGGGGATTGGGGACCATCGCCTTGGCCTCGCTACTACCGCGTGATGTCGGTAGCTCGCTGGCCTCTGAAAAATCCGGATTGAATTACGACGAAAGCTGGTTCTCACCGGAGCGTGCTCGCGTCAAACGCATCGTTTGGCTGTTTATGCACGGCGGCCCGAGTCATGTCGATCTCTTTGATCCCAAACCCGATTTGATTCGGCTGGCGGGGAAACCTCTTCCAGAGAGCTTCGGAACGGTAATGACGCGACGCAAAGTCGCCGCCAATCCGCTGCTTCCGCCTGTGAAGCCATTTGTGCCCAGAGGCGAGTCTGGAATTCAAATCAGTGAGTTTCTGCCATGCATTGCCAAACATGCGGATGATATCTGTCTTATACGTAGCATGCATGGGGACAGTGTGAATCACCCGCAATCCGTTTACCAGTTGAACACAGGCAGTGTACTGATGGGGCGTCCGAGCGTCGGCTCGTGGGTCGCCTATGGCCTGGGAACGGAGAACGAGAACTTGCCAGCCTTCGTCGTGTTACCCGATCCTAAGGGAGGATTGAAGGGAGGACCGCCGGCTTGGGGCAGCGGTTTCCTGCCTGCCTCCTATCAAGGCGTTACCATGCGCTCTGGAGCCAATCCCATTCTGCATCTCAATCCGCCAGAGCAGTTTGGGCAGGATGAGACGCTGGTCGCCCTGAAGCTGGCCCAGAGAATGAATCGCAAACACTTGGCCGAGCGGGCCGGCGTCGATGAATTGCAGGCTCGCCTGGATGCCTACCAGCTCGCTTTTCGCATGCAGGCGACCGCACCGGAGTTGGTCGATTTCTCTCAGGAGTCGCGGCAGACCCTGATGGAGTACGGTGTGGATGCAAAGCCAACCTCGGAATTCGGAGGCCGCTGCCTGCTAGCCCGACGCTTACTGGAACGCGGCGTTCGATTTGTGCAGCTGTACTCGGGCGATACCAATGGTTGGGATGCGCACAACGATGTTCTCAAAAACCATACGCAGCACTGCTTAGCCACGGACCAGCCCATCGCGGCATTGATGAGCGATCTGAAACGGAGAGGACTCTGGAAGGACACTTTGGTGATTTGGGGAGGAGAATTCGGACGCATGCCGATGAGTGAATCGGGCACAGGCAGAGATCACAATCCATGGGGATACAGCTACTTTCTTGGCGGAGGTGCCGTAAAAGCGGGTTGTGTCATCGGTGAAACCGACGAGATCGGGCTGCGAGCGGTCGGTCGTCCAGTGCATGTCCGCAATCTTCATGCGACAATTCTCCATCTGTTGGGAATCGATCCACAAGCACTCTCGTATTTTCACAATGGATTGGATGAACGATTGATTGGTCCCACCGATGACGTGGAAATCGTGAACGAGATTCTCGCATGAAGTCGCTCAAGCTACTGCTGACTATCACGGCTGTTTTCTCGTCGCCTTGTGCCGCACAAACGACGGACGAAGCGAAACACTCGGAGCCGCAAGCTGTGACTCGGCCCATCGAGTCCGCAATTACCAAAGGTGATCGCGAGCAGTGGTCGTTACAACCGCTGGTCCGCCCGCCGATACCCGAAGTGGAGCATCCGCGACAGGCTCGCAATCCAATTGATAACTTTGTCCTGGCCAAGCTCGAAAAAAAGCGGCTTTCGCTGGCGCCGACTGCCGACGATCAAGTGCTTTTGCGGCGTCTCAGTTTCGATCTTCTCGGGCTTCCTCCAGACGAAGATAGCTGCCGGCAAGCCGTTACTGGAAACCGGCAGGACGCATATGCGAATTGGGTGGAGCGATTTCTGGCCTCGCCAAGATACGGAGAGCGTTGGGCACAGTATTGGTTGGATCTCGCCAGGTTCGCGGAAACAGACGGCTTTGAGCACGACAAGATTCGAGACGGTGCTTGGCAATATCGTGATTGGGTCGTGCGGGCATTGAATGCCGACATGCCCTACGACCAATTCGTGCGCTTTCAGTTGGCAGGCGATCTCACCCAAGGTCAGGCCCCAGAGCACGAAATCGCCACCTATTTTTGCCTATCCGGCCCCGATATGCCTGACATTAACGAGCAGGAACTTCGACGGCACGACAAACTGAATGAGCTGACATCCACGATCGGAGCCGTATTACTCGGCTACCAATTCCAATGTGCCCAATGCCATGATCACAAGTATGACCCCATCTCACAGGCCGATTTCTACCGATTGAGGGCAATCTTCGAGTCCGCACTGCCGAAGCTCAAGCGCGATCGCCATGTGTTGGTACTGCAAGAGCAGAGTGAACCGGAACCGGCACTTTTTTACCACCGAGGCGAATTGAGCGGAGCGGGGCATGCCGTCCCCGCCGGATTTCCGCGTCTAGCCGTACCCGATGGCAGTTCCTACCTATGTCCGGAAGGGTCGAGTCGTCAAGCATTTTGTGATTGGTTGTTCAGTAGATCGAATCCTTTGACATCCAGAGTTATTGTCAACCGAGTCTGGCAAAATCACTTTGGCCAGGGCTTGACTGAGAATCCAAGTGATTTTGGGGTAGTAGCCGGTGGTCCAACCCACCCGCTACTGCTGGACTGGTTGGCTTGCGAGCTGATCGATCACCAATGGTCACTCAAACATCTCCATCGCCTGATAGTCAATTCGGCAACCTATCGACAGTCAGGATTGAATCCAGAAATGCAAGTAGCCATACGGAAGGTGGATCCGGAGAATGAACTGCTGTCACACTTTCCGCGTCGCCGGCTCGAGGGAGAAGTCATTCGTGACGCCATGTTGTTTGCCAGTGGCACATTGGACGCGAGCATGGGCGGGCCAAGTGTCTTCCCACCGCTTCCAGAGGAATTGCTGGGGACTCTACTGAAAGGACAGTGGAAGCAATCTCCACTACCGGCTGATCATCATCGTAGAAGCTTATACGTTTTTGCCAGGCGCAATTTGCGATTCCCAATCTTTGAAGTGTTTGATCGCCCTGACGCGGGCGCGACCTGCGCGCTTCGCGATCGCAGCACGACTGCCATTCAGTCCCTGCAGATGCTGAACAGTGATTTCACTTGGAAGTGTGCTCAAAATCTGGCCGGACACTTGAGAGACGAGTTTGCCTCAGGAGATGGGGCGTCGAGTTCCCATGTGATCGAAGCTCTATTCCTTCGACTTCTCGGGCGGTATCCGCAAAAAGAGGAAACAGCATGGTTTGAAGAGCAGCTTGGTGCTCAAGCTGACGCTCAGCAAAATCTAACGATCGCCTGCGTCGCCTTATTCAACACCAATGAGTTCATCTACGTAGATTAGGCTGCTGTGTTGCTACCGGAGCGCCGATGTTCTTCTTCTGGCAGAATTTCGAAAGACTCATGCTGCCGATTGGAGGCTCGTTGCCAAAGTTCAAGAATGACGCTGGTCAAACTGACGCGAACGGTATCTCGGTAAATGGAGTCTTCGGGCAAACCCGCCATCAATCTGCGATGAGCCTCGGGTAGGCTGTGATAGGGCAAGCTTGGAAACAGATGGTGAATCGCGTGATAGCGTGTCCCAACTGGCCCCCACAGTTCGGTGATCCAGGGCCGGTACGGAT
>JANSWS010000417.1 GCA_024743355.1 bacterium | reverse complement strand
GGAGAGGAAATACATATCGAGAATGGGAGTTCGCTCGTTCTAAATCCTGTTCGTTGTATTTTCCGATTCCATCCAAGGCTTGGTGGCAAGCAGGAGCCAGCCAGGGCAGTCGAGGCGGTAAGCAGGTTTGAAATCATGCGAAATTTATTGATCGTCGGGCTTGTTGCGGTCTGTGTGATCATGGGTGTCGCCATCTTCTGGGTATTCTCTCGACCGCCCATTGCGGGGCCCTCAATGCCGGCCGGTACTGGGACTGCAGAGCTGGAGACAGCCCGGAAGGCGTTTCAAGATGCCGAGTACCAACGGGCGATGCGAATTGCAGACACGCTGCTCAAGCAAGACTCAAATGCGAGTGCCGCAGCCATGATCGCCGCGGAATCGGCGACCAAACTGGGCCAGTACGAGAGGGCCTTGGATTATTACAAGCTCATCGATGACCGGTCGCCGGATGCCGCAACGGCGCGGTGGGCCGCTGGTGAGATCCTCTTCCATCTCGGCAGACTAACGCCGACCTTCCAGGCCTTGCAGCAGAGCTTGAGTCTAGACTCGGGAATGGCCTATGCCCATGAGCGAATGATTGACGCATGCAACGCTGTAGGCCGTCGTCGAGAATCGCTACCACATTTGATGTTTATGGTCACCACGAATCGCATTCGCCCCGATTATCTGATGCTGATGGGCAACTTGGACAAAGACACGGGATCCGTCGAGGCATTGCAAGGTTTTCAGTCGCGATCGCCCACGGATCTGTTACCCAATTTGGGGCTCGCCAGATTTGCCATCAGCGATGGCGAGTTTGAGCGAGCAACGCGATTACTGGAGGAATTGCTAGAGCAGCAGCCATCGTTGCTGGAAGCGCATGTGCAACTCGGGTTTAGTCTGCTCGAGGGTGAAAACGAAAGGCTGGAGCAATGGAATCGCAACCTGCCTGCATCCGCTGCTGAGAATCCCGACATCTGGTTTATCCGCGGACAAAGCTTTCGCAAGCGTGGGCAAGCGGACGCGGCTGTTCGTTGCTTTGCCGAGTCCATTCTGCGTGATGCCAATCATTTGCGATCGCATCAGGCGCTTGCCCAATTGCTGCAGCTGAAAGGGGATACTGACCAGGCTAAGAGGTTTGCCGAAAAATCGGAGCGTTTACAGCAAGTCAATATTGCTCTCGAACAGATTTACAAGTCCAAGACACATACTCCGTTGATGGAGGAATTGGCCACACTTACGCTGGGGCTGGGTAGAGTTTGGGAATGCCTGGGCTGGTGTGGCTATGCACAGTCCATTGATCCGCAGTTGCCATGGCCGCAAACCATCGCTCAGCAAGCGACTTCGCGATTTCAGATTTCTGCGAATACGCCGCATACACTGCCGCAATTCAATCTGGTTCGAGACTCGAAATTATTGAAGGACTTTCCCCTGGTTGAATTGTCACAGGAACCTGCGCCTTCATCCGCCGAAGTCGAATCGCAAATAGATGCTTCCGAGGAAGGGCTCGCTTTTCTCGATGTGAGTACCAAGATGGGAATCGCCTTTCAATTTGACAACAACATCGCCCACAAGCATGAAGGTCGATTCATCTTCGAAACGACAGGCGCGGGCGTAGGAGTGTTGGACTACGATCGCGACGGTAATCAGGATCTGTTCTTTGCTCAAGGCGGTGACTTTCCGCCCTCTAAAGATTCTGATTCCCATCAAGACAAGTTGTTTCGCGCCGATTTAGCAGACGCTCAACGCTTTCTTGACGTTTCCGAATTAGCCCGGCTTGGCGACTGGGGATTTGGCCAGGGCGTATCTATTGGCGACGTTAATGCCGATGGCTTTGACGACATTTTCGTGTGCAACATCGGTAAGAACTGTTTGTGGATTAACGCCGGTGACGGGACGTTTTGGAATGCTATGGAAATGACACAGGGTGACGCGAGTTGGACAAGCAGCGCGGCCATTGCAGATCTAGACTTGGACGGAATCCCCGAGGTCTACCAGGCCAACTACGTTGCGGGACCGGATGTGTTCACCAAGATGTGCACCATCGGTGATAAGCCACGCAGTTGCGGGCCATTGGTGTTTTCGCCGACAGCGGATCACATTTTGACATCCAATGATCGCGGCGAATTTGTAGATCGTGATTTGGGAGAATCCATGACAGGCAATGGACTGGGCGTGGTCGCATTTCGCATGCAGGATGCAGATTATCCCAGTGTGTTTGTCTCAGTGGATCAGCAGGCCAATTTGTTGGGCACGGTCGTACCCGCCGAGTCGGCGGACTCGGGACCGTTCCGCTTGGAGAATGAGGCCATCGTCCGAGGCGTTGGCTATGACACTGCGGGCAACGCGCAGGCATGTATGGGCATTGCGGCTGGCGATGCCAACGGCGACGGCGCCATTGATTTGTTTGTAACCAACTTTTACTTAGAGTACTACACGCTGTATGTGCAGGAATTTGGCCTGTTTCGCGATGCCACGGCGGCCGCAGGTGTGATTCCTGCCACCAAGCCATTGCTCGGGTTCGGAACGCAGTTCTTGGATGTTCAGCTGGATGGTAAGCAGGACTTGGTGGTTCTCAACGGGCACATCGATGACCATACCCACATCGGGGTTCAGGAAGAGATGCCGGCTCAACTCTTTCTGGGTGATGGTCAAGGCAGGTTTGAACTTTACTCAGGCGCCGGCGAATACTTCGATCGGTTGACGCTGGGGCGGGCATTGGCAAAGTTGGATTTCGATCGGAACGGGCTGATGGACTTTGTCTCAACTGACCTGGAAAAACCCGCCAGCCTGATGCAGAACGCTTCTACTGCCAAAGGCACTTATATTCGTCTGGAGCTGGTTGGCACGGTATCCGATCGCAATGCATTTTTTGCCGAGGTTACGCTGAGCGCAGCTCAGGGTAATTATCGACAAACGATGCAACTGGTGGCCGGAGGCGGCTACCAATCCAGTAATGAGCGCGCTTTACATTTCTCCATACCAAGTTCCGTTTTGGAGTCGGCTGACAACTTCGAGATAGAGATCCGCTGGCCCTCAGGCACGCTCGAAAGCCATGCTGGTCTGCAGCCGGCCGCGGAATACTTGGCTATCGAACAGCAGGGCCTCCACCAACTGCGTTAGGTTCGACCAGCATGCCCGAGACAACCATGGAGTTTGATTAGGGCTCTTCACTGGTTACGGCTACTCGCTTTCGGCTACCGGCCAACTTCGCCCCGAGCCAACCCATCGGCAAGTAAGCGAACACCAAATCCACAACCTTGAACCATAACGGCCCGCCAAACATCTGAACGGCCGCGATGCCACCGATCAAAAAGAACAGGCCGATGCCGAGTCCAAATGCCAGTTTCTTGCCGGGCGCTATCAGAGCTGCAAGGAAGGCGCCCACCAAGGTTCCCAAGGCGTGTCCCAGAAACGGAAATAGAAAGTTCGCCGGCTTGAAGAGCGGCATGCTCTCCGTCAGGCTTTCCATGCTGGATACATCCGCGCCTTCTGGCAACGGTATGATAAGCGGCCCGATATTCACCAAGAAAATATTCACGAAACTACCGCCAATCAGGCCGGCCAGCACCGCAGCCACTCCTCGCAGCAATGTTTGCATAACATAGATCCTATGAAATAGCTGTTACCGCTGAGCGTTTAAGGTTCACCAACGCTGTTCGGGTTGAGCCGTGTCCACAATCTGTTTTGCTTCACTGCTAATGCCAAATTCGAGCCCCGGTGAATTGAGCTCGGCGTAGAACTTGAATTTGCTATTGGCGTTGTGCGCCGAAACAAAAGGCGCGAGCTCTGTATAGGCCAAACTGGTCGGTCTACCGTTCCATTTTCTAACGTACAGGTTTCCACGCAGCGCCGGCTGTTGCTGGAGGCGATAAACATGCTGCAATTCGGCCAGGAATCGTGCTGGATCACCGGTCGTGGCATGGATTGTGATCCGCTGCACCCGTTTATAGTGATCAAAGTAGTAGGTTAAGGTTCCCGCCAAATCGTTAGGCATCGTGCCGGTCAAGAGCATGACTCGCATTCCGTCCAATCGAGTATCCGCGGTCACCGTTGCAACCTGGGGAAATCTTTGCAGCACCCAAGCGGGTGAAATGTCGAATCGGAGTACTTCTTGCAGAGCCTGTATACGCTGAGTGTACATGCCGCTGTCAGGAATTTCCGGCAGCTTTGGCATTTCGTATCGAAATTGATTGGGATCGACTGGCCTCGCGGTAGAGGGCACCTGGCTGGGAGGCGGAACCGTGGGGGTACCGGCCCAAGTCGGAGGAGACGGGGCATAACTCTGGGGTTGCTGGCTGGTTGTTGTGGATGTGAGCCAGCCACGTGAGTTTCCGGAATCTACAGCATCAGCATTCGCTGGGCTCGCGGCCGATTGCGTATCCTGGCTGACACCCCAGCCAAAGAAACTCGAGATCGACGCGTCCTGCTCCGGTGATTGCGGTTGGGGTCCAGCTTGGTCGCGGCTTTCTCGAAGTCCTACGTAGGTCTGCAATTGCTTCCCCGCATCCGTCTCAAACACGAAGTAAGGGCCGCCCAATGCGACGGTCAACAGCGTACCGCCGACAATTGCTTGCTTCATCGTATGCTGATCCTTGAGTGTCCTGCCGAGGTGCCGCGAAGTGCGGACACAGACCTCCTTTTCATCGACCAAAACCGGCGTCTTTTGACAACGCCTTATGGCGATCATCTACCATCACTACAATCCTTTCAGTTTCGGAAGCCTGCCGAATCGTACCCCTCGGCGACTCCTTGAAGGCGAACAACCGAGAAGATATTCATCTCATGTCGATGGCAACGTCACAACAGCAATTCGAATGGTTGGCCAAGGAAGGTGTGCTGATCCTGCAGGAAATTGCTAATACGAGCGCTTCCTACGTTTGGAAAGATCAGGCAGATCTGAACGCTTGGCAGAATTCTTTGCTTCGCGAGCAACTTGCTTTGCGGCGACGATCCCGGAAACGCTTTCCGGATCCTGATCGGTGGCTGTTTACCGATCGCAGTTTATCTCAAGCAAGCGACTGGTGGTCTGCGGACTTCAAATCTAGACTTTGGCCAGCGGATAGCAGGGTTCTGGATGTCTGCTGCGGAGCGGGGGTGGATTTGACTGCCATTTCCCGGCGTGTCGCCGGCGAGGGCATCGATAGAGATCAGCCATTGCTAGAGTTGACCAAGGCCAACCTGAGACTTCATCAATGCAATGCGAAGACGAACTGCGGCGAGGTAGATCTTGAATATCTGGCTTCTATGCGTGAGAAGCTTTGGCTGCACGCGGATCCGGATCGGCGACCCGCGGGTAAGAAAATTCTAACTGCGGATAGCTTCAGCCCTGCATTAGATGGGCTTCTGGATGCGGCCTCGCGGTCGGCAGGGGCCATGATCAAGATTGCTCCCGCCACCAGGTTTTCGGAAGCAACAAGCGACCGAGTGAATTCCTCGGCAATCCGACTGTGGCTGGGCTTGCTCGGAGAATGCCGTCAACAACTGCTGTTGCTGAAAGGCATTCAAGAGCAGTTCATGGCATCGCAGACGGCATCTATTGGGGGACTACCTGATTCGCGTCGCTTTGCAGTCCTTCTACTTCCGACTGCTTCAGTTGACAGTTCTTCTCTGACCGCAGACAGCGTTTGCGAGTGCTTTACAGGCGAGCCGCATCACCTCGAGGACAACCTGGGTGCCTCGATCTGCAACACGAGCCTTGGGCCGCGCGGCTATATTTACGACTTGCATTCCGTGCTTCATGTATCCGGACTGCATGTGGCCTGGGCCGAGCAACATGGCATGCAGCCGATAACGAATTCTCATGGCTTCTATTGTTCGACTGAATACATAGCGACGCCGTGGGCCCAGGCGTTCGAGATCATTGATGTCGTCGCCTGGGACGACCGCAAAGTGCGAAAACTGCTACGGCGCATCGATGCCGGCTTGGTGGAAGTCAAATCTAGGCTGGTAAAAATGGATGCCACGGCCTTCCAGCGACGTTATTCATCCGCCAGCGGCGCTGCTTACAGTTTGTTGGTGACTCGCATCGGTACTCGAGTACGCTGCATGATTACTCGAAGACTGCCGGCCAATGTGTCGGTCTGAGTACAGTCTGCTGGTTCGCTGTCTGCTGGTTCGCTGTCTGCTGGGGCAACCCACCGTGACGGCTTTCTGGGCTAGCTTTCTGGGGTAAGGCAGGACCGCTGAGACCCCCAAACAGACTCTACTCGTTCAACCGTCCGCATAAGGCAGACGCGGCCACCGCGCGGCACTATAATAGCAGGAACTACGCGTTTTTTTCTGGCATCCTGTAGCCGCCGTTGGGACAGCAATACTTGAGGGGCCGTCGTGGACCATCTTACCCCAGATGATTTGCTCATTCGCGAAAGTCCCAGGGACGATGAGAGTTGGTTCGACAACTCGGACGTTGACAAGGCAAGCGGGTCGAGAGAGATACGACTAGAGCGATTCCAAACGCTTGAGCACGTGATCCGCGAGCATCCGATTAACGTCGATCCGTACCTGGAACTGGCTCGAATCTATTTGCAGAAGAGCCGCTGGGTCGATGCCAAGCGGATTCTCGACTTGGCGGTGGCGAAATTCCCTGAGGATGAAGACGCGAATTTCCTGTTGGAAGAAGCGCAGATCAATCGCAGCCTTCAGTTACTGGACGAAGCTCGGCGGGCACATCGCGCAGAGCCGACGCGGCTCACGCAAGAGGCACTCGACCGCTGCAATTTGGAACTCAACGTCTTGCGAGAAAAAGTTTGCCGCAGCCGGCTGATTCGCGATC
>JANSWS010000279.1 GCA_024743355.1 bacterium | reverse complement strand
GGTCAACGACTGCACGTGGGCGATCCCGAGAACAGCCTGATTCTACGGAAAGCCACCGAGCAAACGGATCACGAGGGTGGTCAGCGATTCGAAATTGGTTCATGGCAGCATCACCTATTGCTTCGCTGGATTGAAACTGGAGCGAAAGGTGCAATCGTTGATGGATCTCAAGGCGATTCGTACCGAGATCTAGGAACTCCTATCGCGGAGCAATCGGGCGACACACTCTTCAAAAAAACGATCCAGCCAATTCTTGAGGATCACTGCTACGAATGCCATGGCTTCAATTCCCGCAAAGGCAACTTCTCTTTGAACAACCGAGTGTCATTGCTTGCCGGCGGCGATGCGGGACCAGCTGTTTTCCCTGGAAAACCTAGGGAGAGTCTCTTGCTGTCGGCTGTTGGGTATTCCGACGATGAACTGCAGATGCCCCCAAGTGGAAAGCTCCCGGAAGAAAAGATTGAGGCACTGAAGAAGTGGATTGAGTTGGGCGCTCCGTGGCCAGATGAGTACGACTTCGCACCACAAGCAACCGACCAAAAACTCGTCGGCCTCCACTGTGAACCGAAGGAGATTCTCTTCCGAGAGCCCGGGCAGACACAACAACTTCGAATCATCGCCGAGTGGGATGATGGAACGCGAGAGGATGTGACCTGCCTTTCTCGCTTCCAAACCAACGATGATGCCATTGTGCGTATTAGTACCAGCGGGCTGGCAACCTCCACGGGCGAAGGCGACACACACGTCATTGCATTCTTCGACAATGGGGTCGCTGCAATTCCTGTGCTGAGGCCTTACCGTGGCGCAGGTTCCCCTTCTACAGGTGAGCAGGCAGTCATTTCCGATGAGCATCCGATCGATCGCTTTGTGAATGCCAAGCTCGAGAAACTTGGGCTCACTCCATCGGAAGCTTGCACAGACGCCGAGTTTCTTCGTCGCGTGAGCATCGATCTGACGGGAACCCTTCCTACACCTGACGAGGTGCTCGCATTTCTTGGCGACAATTCTCCGGATAAGCGGACGCGCAAGATCGAGGAACTGCTGGGACGGCCAAGCTACGCGGCGTGGTGGACGAATAAACTGTGCGACTTCACCGGTTGCAATCCAAAGTCGATTAGCAGCCTGCTGGAGGTGGCACGAGAAGACGGCTATGTCAAAGCATCTCAGTGGTATGAGTGGATCTTCGAGAGGGTAGAGCGAAATGAGCCCTATGATCAAATCGTGTCAGGCTTGATGCTTGCCGATCTATCAGGGCGAGGCGATAGCATGCCACATTTTTGGAAGCGGCAGAGCCTTGAAGAACCCAAGGACACGGCTATGTCGGTGGCTCACGCGTTCCTCGGAATTCAACTGCAGTGCGCGGAATGCCACAAACACCCATTCGATCAGTGGACACAAGCTGACTTCAACGATTTCTCGCAGTTCTTCGATTCCGTAACGAAGACAAAACGTCGATCGATAACCGATAGGGACCTGGAACTTGGGCTACTTCGTAGCGGCCAGGTGAGGCTTTCGCCCGGTGATGACCCACGTCGACCCATCATGGAATGGATGCAGAATCCTGAGAATCCGTGGTTCGCGCGAGCATTTGTGAATCGAGTCTGGGCTGGTTATTTCAATCGAGGCATCGTTGATCCGCCCGATCAATTCACACCAGCGAACCCGCCTAGCCATCCGCAACTGCTTGATTGGCTTGCCGGTGGATTCGTGAAAAACGGATACGACATGAAGTGGCTTCACCGCCAGATTACCAACAGTCAAACTTATCAGAGAAGCTGGAAACCAGGGAAAACGAACCGTAACGATCTTCGCAACTTCAGCCGGACGATCCCACGAAGGATTCCGGCCGAGGTTGTTTACGATGCGATGAAGCAAGTTGCGGCAGCTCCCGCAGAACAAGAGGAGGTGCGTTCGAACTTAAGACGCCGTGCGTCCGGCCATCTTTCTATGAGGATGGCGGGTACTCATGCCATGAAGGTTTTTGGCAAACCCGATCGGTCGATCAACTGCGATTGTGAGCGCGTGAATGAGCCCACGTTGTTGCAAGCAATCTTTACTCAGAACGACCCTCTGCTTCGTATGCGTTTGGCCGACAGTGGTTGGATCATCGAGATTGAAGATGCGGAAGAGACCGGAAAAAGTCTGGACACAAGTGTTCTCATTGAACAAGTATGGCTTCGGACGGTCGGACGCATGCCGACAGACGCAGATCACGCCCGTGCCAAAATACACCTTTCTGAATCACCGACTCTCACTGAGGGAGTTGTTGATTTGCTGTGGGCGATGATGAATTCGAAAGAGTTCTTGCTCAATCATTGAGCCACCACGAATCACTGAAGGAACAACCGTGAACAGAGATTCCACAAGACGTCAATTCCTCAAAGTTGGAGCGCTCGGTACGGGCCTGACACTTAGCCAGTATCTTCGCCTTCACGCCTCACAATCCGACAGCGCAGAAAAGCGTTCTGCGATATTTGTTTTTATGGAGGGTGCTCCGTCTCACCAAGACACATTCGATCTGAAGCCAAACGCTCCCGTGGACGTTCGTGGTGAGTTTAAGCCGGTTCCAACCAACGTTGCCGGTGTGCAGATATGCGAGCATCTGCCGATGTTGGCCGAGCGAGCCGACAAGTACGCTATCATCCGAGGCATCACCCACAACGTGGCCGATCACGGACTCGCGAAAAAGTACCTGCTCACCGGTAACAAGGCCTCACAAACAGTCAGCTATCCCGAGTATGGTAGCGTGGTCAGTCGCGAGTTCCCGTCATCTCCCAACCTACCGACCTACGTTTCCATCGACGAGTCGTTTGTCGGTCCTGGCTACCGTGGTTCACGTTACAGCCCGTTGACCGCTGAAAAGCCAAGGCATGGTGCTCCGTACACTGTTCGAGGTATTTCGCTTGAAGATGGACTCACCATTGAAAAGTATCGATCACAGAAGCAACTGCTTGACGACCTAGACGTCGCGTTCAAAGGCTTTGAAGATCTGGATGACCAGGTGCGTGGTATGGATCGGTTCGCGGAACAAGCCTTTGACATTATCAGTTCGCCAGAGGCCCGAGCCGCCTTCGATCTTTCTCAGGAAAAGCCATCAGAAAGCGATCGATTCGGCAAGCACGAGTTTGGGCAGTCTCTGTTGCTTGCCGCGCGGCTAGTTGAAGCAGGAGTCCACTTCGTCACCGTTCGGCTCCGCCCCGCCGAATTCGATTTCGACACGCATCAGGATAACTTCTCACGACTGCGGACATTATTGCCGCCCTTCGACCGTGGCCTTGCTGCGCTGCTTGATCGATTGGAGGAACGCGGTTTCTTGTCGTCGACCGCCATCATGGCCGCAGGCGAATTCGGACGAACACCAAAGATCAACAAAACTGGGGGACGAGATCATTGGGCTAGAGCAATGTGTGCCGTGATGGCTGGCGGAGATGTTCGCGGTGGTCAAGTTATTGGAGCAACCGACGCCACCGCCGCCGAACCGACTTCTGTCGGTTTTTCACCTGACGACCTGGCCGCATCTTTTTTCGCCAACATCGGAATTTCACCAAAGACTGAGTTTCAATCGAACGTCGGCCGCCCGATCACACTCGTACGCGACGGCACGCCGATTCACAGTTTGCTCTGAGGTCCTAGTGCATGCACATTCTTTGGGGTTTACTGATGTCCGCCGTCGGCATGTTCATGCTGGTATGCTTAACTTGGAAGACGGATTTCATTGTCTATCGCCTGCTCGTAGCGAGATCACGAATCGCTTGGGGTGAAGGAGATGCGGTCCATCGTTTCTATCAGGTGGTTGGTATCATCCTACTTGTGCTCGGAGGCCAATGGGCATTGGGATTGATCTGGTAGCAATAGGTCCACTCTCAAGTAAGCAAATTTACTTTTCTCGAATTAGCGAAAATGAAATCAAACCACCCGTTACGAATGACTATCCGGATCAGGATGATCCTCGTGCTACTTGCAGTTTTATCCTCAGCCACAGTCACACTGGCAGCTGACAACTGGCCGCGATTCCGCGGTGTTGGTGGCACTGGTGTGGCATCGGACAACCCGTCGCTCCCCAGTTCGTGGAGCAAAACCGAAAGCGTGGCTTGGGATGCGGATATTCCCGGATGGGGCTGGGCGTCACCAGTTGTTTGGGGTGATAGAGTCTTCGTGAGCACGGTTGTATCTGACGGCGAAGCTCGTGAGCCAAATAAGGGACTCTATCTTGGCCAAGGCGTACGAGAACCCTCCAAGGGAATCCATCATTGGCTCGTGCTCTGTTTCGATCTAAAAACTGGGGCGGAACTTTGGCGACACGAGGCCCATAGTGGTCAGCCCAAAGTCCCGCGTCATCCCAAAAGCACGTATGCTGCTGAGACACCTACCACGGACGGCCAGCGCCTCTACGTCCTTTTTGGCGATGTTGGTTTGTATTGCTATGAACTCACTGGTGAGTTGATTTGGGAACATCCGATTGAGCCAAAGAAAACCTTCATGGACTACGGTGCTGCAGCGTCACCCGTCGTGTATGAGGGACAGGTCTTTGTTGTCTATGACAATCTTGAAGGATCCTGGATAGCGGCGTTCGATGCCAAGACGGGCAAGCAGAATTGGCGTCTGCCACGAGATGAAAAGCGATCATGGGCAACACCGCTGGTGTGGGAAAACGAACTTCGCACGGAAATCGTGGTTCCCGGACTCAAACGCAATCGCAGTTACTCTTTGAGTGGTGAAGTGCTATGGGAATTCGACGGTCGAATGTCTTCGCTTGTGATTCCGTCGCCTTTCGCAGCCCATGGAATGGTCTACATTGCGTCGGGATATGTGGGAGACAACCATCGACCGACTTTTGCAATCAAGCCCGGCGGGAAAGGCAATATTGCTGAGGACGATGAGTTTACGAACAACCCGTTCATTGAGTGGTACAAGCCGAAAGCGTCACCCTACAACACCAGCCAAATTGTCGTCGGCGATTACCTGTACACCGTTTACGACCAAGGCTTTATTACGTGCCACGATGCCAAGACTGGTGAAGAGGTGTTTGGCAAGCACCGATTTCCCAAGGGATCCTCGTTCACTGCATCGCCCTGGTCCTACAATGGAAAGCTCTTTTGCTTGAGCGAGGACGGGGACACCTATGTCTTGAAGGTAGGCTGGAAGTATGAATTACTCGAAACGAACGCGCTCGACGAATTGTGTATCGCTTGTCCAGCAGTTGCCGGTGACAAACTTCTGATACGCACCGCTTCGAAGATCTACTGTTTGACTGAACCAGAGCCCGCGACGACTTCCGATTCCCGATTTCACGAAGCAGCATCGCGCGTCGAGCGTGCGGTGGAATCAGGGGAGGTCGCGGGAGCAAGTCATTTGGTCGTTCGCCGTGGCGAAGTAATCCACTCTTTCTCAGCTGGAGTCCGCGACATCGAGACTGGTGAACCACTGCAGGGCGACACAGTGGTACGAATCTACTCGATGACCAAACCGATCACCTCGGTTGCTGCGATGACGCTGTTTGAAACAGGCAAGTTTCAACTGGATGATCCCATCGCCAAATTCATCCCCGCCTTCAGTCAGTCAACGGTCTGGGACAGTGCAGCGAAAAAGGGGATCGCCCCAAAGCGACCGATAACTGTGCGAGATGTTTTTCGGCACACAACCGGTTATGCGTATGGCGGAAATGGGGATGAGGAGCTCGAGCGGCGTTATCACGAGGCCGGCTTGAAGTACCGTCCTCCAGCAGGCATGTTGCCTCCAGACATGTCGATCGAAGAGGCCGCAGATCGCCTGGCCACAATCCCTGCACATCATCATCCCGGCGAACGTTTTACCTACGGCTTCAGTTCAGACCTTCTGGGACGTCTCATTGAGATATGGTCCGAGAGGCCGTTGGATCAGTATCTCGAAGAGGCAGTCCTTGCGCCACTTGAAATGAATGATACAGCCTTTCAAGTACGGCCTGATGCAAGAGCCCGATTCGCGAGTTGCCATACAACGGTCGACGGACGACTAGCAATTGTGGATAAATCTACGGATAGCCAGTTTGCGAACGGCTTCAAGTTTCTGTCTGGCGGCGGTGGGCTCGTTGCAACATTGAACGACTACGCTAAGTTCTGTGAAATGCTGGTCAGTGGCGGAAAACGGCGCCAAGTCCAGATCCTGAAACCTGATACCTTGCAGTTGATGTACACGGATCAGCTGGGGGACATACCAGGAGACTTTCGTTTCGGACTAGGCTTTGCAATCAAGGACATCAACGTTGGTGAAGGAGACCAGCCTCGCCAAGTGCAAGAGTATTCGTGGGGCGGATACGCAAGCACCGACTTCCGGCTTGTCCCCGAAATGAAGCTATTTCAAATCTTCATTCGCCAGCAGATTCCGTCCAACCACGGTTTAGCTGACGAATCTTTTCGCTCGGTCTATCGGAACTTGGGCGGGCAAGAGGATTAATCGACCACACAATGGTTGGGCAATCTAGTGCGGACCACAACTGGCAGGCAGCCGAATGGCAAAACGACTTATCTCAGCATAAAGTCGAGATTCTCCATAGTTACTTCGTAAGATCGTGATTGTCTCGGGTAAGCAAAGAAAACTACACCAAAGGACTCAAAATGATACGCGTAAGCTTACGTAAGTTACTCATTCTGTCGTGCGGTCTACTTGCGACAGCAACCACAGTGTCCGCGCAGGAGCTTACACCCCAACAAGAGACGCGTCTTTTGAAGCGTTTTCCACAGATCGACAAGAATGGTGATGGAAAACTTTCGGCCGACGAGATTGAACCGATTCGCGGTCAGCTCGAAACGGCGCAAAAGAGACGGCAGGAGAATTCAGCGCCTGCGAAGTCAAAACCCAAAGGCCCAGCCCCAACCCACTCTGATCTGCAATACGGCGAACACAAGAATACGGTCATGGATGTCTGGCTGGCGGACTCGAACCAACTGACTCCCGTCGTCGTTGCGATCCACGGCGGTGGCTTCACGGGCGGTGACAAGTCGAAGTACCACGGTTGTGAAGAACTTCTTGAGTGTCTTGAAAAAGGCGTATCTTTTGTTTCGATCAACTATCGTTTCCGAAACCAAGATTCGCGTGGGATTCGTGCCTGCCTGCTAGACAGTGCGCGAGCCATTCAGTTCATTCGGCATAATGCAAAAGAATGGAATATCGACAAAGAGCGTCTCGCCGCCTTCGGCGGCTCTGCAGGCGCTGGCACCTCCCTCTGGTTGGCATGTCACGACGACTTGGCGGATCCGAACAGTAGGGACCCTGTCCTACGTGAATCCACGCGTCTTGCGGTGGCGGGATTGAACGGCACGCAAGCGACTTATGATGTGTTGCAGTGGCCAGATTTCATTCCCTCCAGAATCAAATGGTCTGCGGAGTCGGCGAAGGCGCGTGGGTCAGATATGACGAGTGCTTACGGTCTCAAGTCGATAGACGATCTAGACACAGCTGAAGGAAAGAAGATTCGAAAAGAGTTGGACATGCTGGCCTGGATGTCGAAGGATGATCCACCTATCTGGATGAGAAATAACCAACGGGGCGGACCAACTAACCCGCTCGATAAGGGGCATGTGAATCACCATCCAGCTCACGTTAAGCGTTTGAAAAAGCAGGCGGACGAAGTCGGAATAAAGACCGTCGCTATCGCGCCGGCGGTTGGCCTTCGACCTGAGCCCCACGTCCGCATGATTGATTTTTTCTTCGAGCAGCTTGGAGTGAAATAGAAGCCAACCCGGAGATAAATATCTTGCAATGATTTTGGCAACGCAAATTTCGTAAACACCAGGAACCCCCAAGGCTAACATGAATACACTTTCCCCAAAAACTGCATCATGCTTGTTCACTTATGTGGGCACTTTGTTTCTTCTTACTGCAGTTCTTGATGCACAAGAAAAAACTCCGACTCACAAACGAGTTTCTTATGGTCCAGAGGAACGGCAATGGCTGAATCTTTACCTGCCGTCCGGCGACAAGCCTGCGCCGGTATTCATTTATGCCCACCACAACGGTTCTACGGCGGATGACGTTAGGAAGTCTTGGGCGAATCCCACGTTGGCCGAAGGAACCGCGATCGTTAGCTGGGAATCGATTGCAAAGGTCAAAGGCCTATCCGATTTCCAAACATGCGCTGCGGACGCAAAAGTGATGTTCGCGTGGGTGAAGAAGAATGCGAAGACCTATAACTTTGATGTCAATCGAATCATCATCGGAGGACAGTCACGGGGAAGCTTCGTGAGTTGGGAGCTCGCTCACTCTCAGGATAAAAGTATTGTGGGGATCTACATGGGACAGGCTCTTCCGGGCAGGTCTTTCAATGAACGCTTGCTAGAACCGATTACGAAAGACGCTCCGCCTATCTTTCTTGCCTACCGCAAGGAACCGGGCGTGGTTGGGGATATTCACGATCCCGCGCACGCGCAGAAGGTATTGGAGCGGTACAAGGAACTGGGGATTGGGGACAGCGCTGAACTAGTGCACAGCCTTAACGACACCAAGGACAATCAAGTCATGCAATTTCTTCCGAAATTCGTCCGTTCGCTCGGAAAGCAAGAGCGATGAGTATCGTCTTCCAGCAACAGGGCTGAGCCCGACTCGCTGAGATTGCCGCGTCTGTGTGAGGATTCGAGGCCCACGCCGACCTGGTCTCAACCTAGGAAACAACTACCCAAATGCAATTGCCACCAAAAACGTCAATAGTGCTGCCGCTGTTACTGTTCATTGTCTGCGACGATCTGAACACTCACGTGTCGACTTCCGGGTACGGTTTGCGTGACCTAATCATACGCGTCGCAACAAGTGAAACGTTTCGTCAGCGCTAATTGCCCACTGCAAATACGATCGGCCCACGGATCTTCCGTCGCCGACAGAAGATCAAGAGTAAGCACGAGCAATCGACAATGTATTACCTGCGACTAACAACGATGATGCTTGCTGCCTTGATGAGCACAACGACTCGCGCCGAAGAGCTTATGGTTACATTCGGTGCTGTATCCGATCTGGCTGCCAGTTATGGCAAGCATGATTTGACTGGCAATGCAGAGCAGAGTAGTGACATTGCATCGCCACATATCATCATCGGGGGTCTCGATTTGGATGGAATCGGTGAACACGACGACTCCGTCGAAGTCACGATTACCGTATCGGTCGCAGGCGGCGAACTGGCGCGACTCGCCCAAGGATATCGTTTGGATGCGGGATTCTCTTTGTCTTTCCAGATCACGTCAGCTGCCATGAGATTTGGAAACGGAAAGGTGATGCCGATCAAGGCCAAGTTTGTTTCGGTCAAAGGAAACAACCGAGCAGCTTCCTTTAAGGCGGACAATCAAGGCGACAGTTTGACGCTCAAGAGTTCAGCTCCCGGAAATAATCGAGCGAGAAAGATCGTCGTCTCGATTGACGTACCGGTGAATGCCGCGGATCTTTCCGAGCCAAAAGTCGCAGTGGCCCAAAAGCCAGCGAGCAAACCAAAGGTCGGTTATTCAAAGCCCAAGACGCGAAACCTACCGGCGAAACGGCCCAAAGCGATCGCGCCTCCAGAGGTAGTCACAGACTCAATACGATTGCCTCGTCTTTTTTGCAACAACATGATCCTGCAACAGCAGACCAAGAATACCGTCTGGGGCTGGGCGAAGTCAGGCGAAACGGTGACGGTAACAAGTAGTTGGGGAGCCAACGTCTCGGCAGAATCCGATCAAAACGGTCGCTGGAAGTTGTTTTTGCCGACGCCAAAGGCTGGGACAGGTCACTACCTGACCATCAAAGGAGACACGGATGCGATCGAAATCAAGCAAGTCGCAATTGGCGAAGTATGGTTGTGTGCGGGACAATCGAACATGGGCTGGTCAATGGGTAATTCATTCGAGGCCGAACATGAAGCTGACGTGAATCTGCCAAACTTTCGCATCTTCAAGTCAGCGCGTGAACACTGGCACGAACCTTTAGAAGTGCAACGCGATCGGCTTTCGCATTGGAAGCCGTGCGATCCCGTCTCTGCGGCAGAAACCTCTGCGGTCTCGTATTACTTCGGTAAGAAACTCCATCTGGAACTCGGTGTTCCCGTGGGCATCATCCAACAGGCCTATGCCGGTACACCGATAGAAGGATGGATTCCGTGGGAGATTCAGCGAGACGATGCAAGAACGATCGCATTCAAATCTGCTTTGGACGACACAGCCGCAAGGAGAGGTTCACGTGAACAGTCGCTTACGGACTTTCATCGAGAACTATCGCAATACAACGCCTTGATCGATGCCGGCCAGACGATGAAGAATAGTGTGAAACCACATTCACCACCGATCATCACCAAGCCAGCTGACCTGGGGCATCAATACCCAAGCCACCAATTTAACGCGATGATTTATCCGATTCGACCGTACGGCATTCGCGGCGTGATCTGGTATCAGGGTGAGCGCAATTCCAAGAACGCCCCCCAAGCAGCCCATTATCGCAGCCAACTTGCGCGGCTGATTCGATACTATCGATCGTCGTGGCACGAACTTTCCGAAGGCGGCGTGTCGGCAGATTTCCCATTCCAATTCACGCAGCTGCCAAGTTGGACACCGGAACAAACGAAACCGGTCGAAGGTGTCGCGGCACCGTGGGCCGTCAATCGAGAAATGATGCGTCTAGTCCTCAATCAAGCGACCGCTGATTTCGATTTTGACCGATTAGCAGGCGAAAATTTTGGCAGACCGGTGGCCCAGCTGGCGGTTTGTTCGTTTTGATTCTGTGCATGGTTTGTTTTCCTGATTGGTTAGGCGCCGCG
>JANSWS010000089.1 GCA_024743355.1 bacterium | reverse complement strand
GAACCCGATCTGGAGCATCTGGAGTGGGATCAAGAGTATTTGCGCGGGCTTACCCATCGCAAGATCGAGTATATCGACGATGCGACGCAAAGTATCATCTCCGAAAACTCGTCCCCCGACATTCCCTTCCGCTACAGCCTCAATCCGTACCGTGGGTGTATCCATGCCTGCGCTTATTGCTATGCCAGGCCAGGGCATGAATACTTGGGTTTTAATGCGGGACTGGATTTTGAGACGAAGATCGTCGTCAAGCGTGACGCTCCGCGATTGTTCCGCGAGTTTCTGTCGAAGAAATCCTGGAAGCCCGAGCCGATCACCTTCTCGGGAGTCACCGATTGCTATCAGCCGGCCGAACGTGAGTTTCAATTGACGCGCAAGTGTCTCGAAGTGGCGTTGGAATGTCGCCAGCCGGTTAGCATCGTAACCAAGAACGCCTTGGTTGTGAGGGATCTGGAGCTTCTCCGGCAACTCGCTGCTATGCATCTTGTTCATGTGTATTTATCGATCACGAGCCTTGTCCCCGAACTCGCCCGCGACATGGAGCCTCGGACCAGCTCGCCGTCCGCGCGGCTCAGAGCTGTTCAAATGCTTGCCGAGGCGGGGGTGCCGGTGGGTGTGATGGCTGCTCCCATCATCCCAGGTCTGAATGACGCCGAAATCCCTGGTTTGCTCGAGGCGTCCAAAGAAGCGGGCGCAATCACCGCCAATTACATTTTGTTGCGACTACCCTTAACTGTGGAGCCGGTGTTCATCGAGTGGCTTCAGCGAGTCCGACCTGGCCACGCTGAGAAGGTGCTGGGTAGATTGCGGGAGGCACGGGGTGGCAGATTGAACAACTCTGCCTGGGGAGAACGTATGTCGGGCAGCGGTTTGTTGGCCGAACAAATTGGGAATATGTTTCGCGTATTTCGGCAAAAATACGGCTTGGACAGGAAAATGACCCCGCACAACTGCGATCTTTTTCAGCCGCCAATCCCGGTCTCAGGCCAATTGCGGTTGTTTTAAATCCGCTCTGCCATCGAGTACACACTTGCTGGCGCTTCGTGCTTGTAAATCCAACGCAAGACCTGGACAGCGGACTGTCGGGCTTCGTCACGCGGGAGCGTGAACGGCTACGGTTTTCGGGAGGGCGGTTGACGCGTTTTCCTCGGACTAAAGTCCGAGGCTAATTCCTGTCGTGCGTTCCGCACTGGAAGAAGTAGACAGGAAGCGTGGTCAATGGCAGCACAGGTCCGAACAGCGGTTTGGAGCACGAAGCTTGGTCCGAAAGCCTGGCAATACAGCCACAAATGGGCAGCAAGCGAGCGGCATTTGCGGTGGTTCGATGCTAGCCTGCCCAGATATAATGGGTTGATTATTCCAGCCATCTAGCGGACCCATCGCAATGCAATTGCCTGTACTCGGCGAAGCAAAAATCGCAGACCACTTTCTGACGGACTTACCGCAGGAGTGTTCCAGTGGTCAAGTAGCATCACGCCCGCTCCCAATGTCAATGGAGGCGGCCCGCGAGCGAGGTTGGGATGAATTGGACGTGGTGATCGTGACCGGAGATGCGTACATCGATCATCCCAGCTTTGCCATGAGTATTCTGGGGCGAACCTTGGAAGCTGCCGGCTACCGGGTGGGTATCATTTCACAACCCGACTGGCATCGCTGTGATGATTGGCGGCGATTCGGTCGTCCGCGGCTGTTCTTCGGAATCAGTGCGGGCAACATGGATTCGATGATCAATCACTACACGGCGAACCGCAAAGTCCGCAATGATGATGCCTATTCTCCAGGCGGGCGCATCGGGTTGCGGCCTGATCGGGCCACGTTGAGCTATTGCCAGCGAGCACGGGAGGCGTACAAGGGGGTTCCCGTAATTGCGGGAGGAGTCGAAGCCTCCCTCCGCCGCTTGGCTCACTATGACTACTGGAGCGATAAAGTCCGTCGCAGCATTCTCTTGGACAGCAAGGCCGACTTGGTGGTCTTCGGCATGGGAGAAAATGCAATCGTTGAAATCGCTCGCCGTCTAGAGGCGGGGGAGACAGTCAAGGATCTGCGGGATATGCGGGGCGTGGCCTACGCTCTGGGCGCCTCGGAGCAAGCCCCGGATGACGCTCTCCGCTTGCCGAGCTTCGAACAAGTGGTGGAGAGCAAAGAGCAGTTTGCCGAGGCAACGCGGATCATCCACAACGAAACCAATCCTTACAATGCTCGTCGGTTGATTCAGTGGCATGGTAACCAGGCGGTAGTCGTCAATCCGCCCCAGTTGCCGATTTCCGAGCAAGCCATGGACCGCATCTATGGCTTGCCCTATACCCGCCGGCCCCATCCCGACTATCAAGAGCCCATTCCAGCCTTTCAGACCATTAAAGATTCCGTGACCATCATGCGGGGGTGTTTTGGTGGTTGCACCTTCTGCTCCATCACGGCCCATCAAGGTCGTGCCATTCAGTCGCGAAGTAAGCAGAGCGTGATTCGAGAAATCGAAACCATGGCTCAAGACAAACAGTTCAAAGGAACTGTATCAGACATTGGCGGCCCCACGGCCAACATGTACCAGATGCGTTGCACCAAGCCAGAAGTTGAAGCCAAGTGCCGTCGCCAGTCCTGCGTGCATCCCAAGATTTGCAAATTGCTTGGCGTGGATCACCAGCCCGTGATCGAGTTGATGCGCGAAGCTCGCAACGTGGAAGGCGTCAAAAAGGTGCTGGTGGCCAGCGGAGTTCGCATGGATTTGGCTCGTCAGAGCCCGGAATACATTCAGGAGTTGACCAGGCATCACGTGGGAGGCCATCTCAAGGTAGCTCCCGAGCATGTCGATCCCGATGTGTTGTTCAAAATGCGCAAGCCGGCCAACGACGACTTTGAATTCTTCACCGAGGTTTTCCAGGAAGAATCCAAGGAGGCAGGCAAGAAGCAGTTCTTGATTCCTTATTTCATTGCCAGCCATCCCGGTAGTGATTTGGAAGCCATGATCAATCTGGCCGTGTTTCTCAAACGCAATGGCTATAAGCCGGATCAAGTTCAAGACTTCATTCCAGCGCCCTTAGATGTGGCCACATGTATGTATTACACCGGGCTCGATCCCTTTACGAAGAAACCGGTATTTGTGGCCAAAGGACTGCGTGATCGCAGGACGCAGCGGGCGTTGATGCAATTCTTCAAGAGTGAAAATTATTTCGAGGTCCGTGAGGCACTGCGGCAGGCCGGGCGTACGGACTTGATCGGCGAAGGTTGCGATTGCTTGATTCCTTCGCAGCCTCCCAGAGAAGCCTTGTTGAAGCGACGTCGTAACGCGGCATCACAATTCCGCGGCGAGTACGTTCACAAGATGGACAGCCAAGGCCAGTCGCAGAAGAAGTCCGGCAAGAAGCAGCGTCGCCATCGCAGCACCAAGGGCTATCGTCCTGGGCGGCGGGGTGCCAACTAGCCCGGATGATTCACGTAGGCCGTTTTCACTTTCAGTACTTCAAACAGGATGGCATCTCGTGATCGATCGCACGCATTCCACATTATCGCAGGCGATGTGCCGAGCCTTGATCGTTATCGCTTTTGCCTCGCCGCTGCCGGCCGAGGACTGGCCGCAATGGCGCGGAGTTCACCGTGACGGTATTTGGCGGGCTGAAGGAATACGAGAATCACTGCCGCAGGGCCAATTGACCATCGATTGGTCCGTTGAAGTCGGACCGGGCTACAACGGACCGACCGTAGCCAACGGCCGAGTCTACGTCATGGACCGGCAGACGGATGGGAAGCAAACCGAACGCATTCTGTGTTTCGATTCCGCGTCCGGTAAGTCGCTGTGGATGCACGAATATGAGGCCAGATATGCCAAGGTTGGATATACGGCGGGTCCTCGCGCCAGCGTGACCATCGACGACGGCCGGGCATATGCGGTCGGTTCCATGGGGCACTTTCATTGCTTGGATGCCGCTAGCGGAGAAGTGATCTGGCAACGCGATTTGAACGCGGAATATGAGATTGACATGCCTCAATGGGGAATTGCTGCCTCGCCCCTGGTGTACCAAGCGTTGGTCATCCAGCAAGTTGCGGGCAGCCAAGGGGCGACCATGGTTGCCTTTGACAAGTTGAGCGGCAAAGAAGTCTGGCGGGCCTTGAATGAGAAGGCGGGATACTCTTCACCGATAGTGATCCAACAGGCTGGCCAAAATGTGCTGGTGTGTTGGACAGGAGAAAGCCTGAGCGGTTTGAACCCGCTGAATGGT
Organism: bacterium; assembly: GCA_024743355.1. Lineage (GTDB taxonomy): Bacteria > Planctomycetota > Planctomycetia > Pirellulales > Pirellulaceae > Aureliella. The sequence continues at coordinate 16,767 of JANSWS010000089.1, read as the reverse complement.
TCGGTGCATTGGTCGCATGAAATGAAGCCTACCCGAATGCCCATTGGAATCGGAACGCCCAGTGTCGATGGTGATCTGATTTTTGTATCCAGTTTCTACGATGGCTCATTGATGATTCGGGCTCCCAAGGACTCTCTCAGCAGCAGTCTGGTGTGGAGAGCTCGCGGGAAAGACGAAATCAACACCGGCGCGAAAAGCGTTCAATTGGCCGATGGCGAGCTGAATAGCCAGGAGCCGGAATACGGAGTCCATGCCATGATCGGCACACCCATTGTGCAGGATGGCTACGTTTATGCGGTGGATAGCTACGGTCAGTTCCGATGTTTGGAGGCCCTGACCGGCAAGCGTGTCTGGGAAGATCTCTCGGCTGTAACTGGACTGCGGTGGGCCACGATCCACATGATTCGTCAGGCGGATCGTGTATGGTTGTTCAACGATGCGGGTGAATTGATGATTGCTCAGCCCGATCCCGACGGCTTGAACATTCAGAGTCGGGCGCAGCTGATCGAACCGACCAAGGTGCAGTTGGATCGCCGCAACGGAGTTTGCTGGTCGCATCCTGCCTTCGCTGAACAAAGCGTCTTCGCCCGCAACGACAATCAGCTGGTACGCGCGTCGCTGGCCGAGTAACTCCTGGGAGGGAGCCAGAGCTTATGACTTGGCACCGAGTCTGCGATAAAGCGGAACTGAAAGAACAAGCGGGTAATGAGTTTGCCGTGGCCGGCCGCGTGATCGCGGTCTTTGTACAAGGTTCTAACCTGTGGGCAGTGGACGGCATGTGCGCCCATCAAGGCGGCCCCATCGCTCAGGGACAGGTCGACGGCAGCTGCGTGACCTGTCCTTGGCACGGCTGGCAGTACGATATCGAAACAGGTTGTAACCTGCTGACCGGCAAGCAAATGCTGGACACCTTTACGGTTGAGATGCGGGGCGCTGAGGTATGGGTCGAACTGCCAGACGCGTCTTAGAGTCGAATAGTCCGCCCCGTCGCAGGTCCATGTAGCATGGCCTTCCAGGCTGTGAACGCTTTCAGACAAACAGCCAGGCCTTCCGGGGTGGGATCACTTTCTCAGGCCGACACAGGTAGGATGCCCATGCTACGGATCTTTCAAAGTGTTGGGTGTCTCGGGGGTGCCTGGTGGCCCAGGCCGAACTTATTCTCCCTGAATGCTGGGCAAAATGTACTTTCTGACGATCTTCCGCAGGATTGTTTTTGGTCCACGGAGTGACATTCTGCTAAGTTGAAAGGCGCTTAAGTGGACTCGAGTTTTGCTGGGGTAAGACGTGGACGCAACACGGCCGGATGGTGCCTTAGAAGACGTGGAAAAAACGAGCGCGGCGGATGCGACTTCCGAAGAGGTTGCTGACTGGCGTGCCTCGCAGGAGCTCAAACGCCTGGGACATTTTCTGCTTGGGCCTGAAATTGGCCACGGCGGTATGGGAGTGGTCTACCGCGCCTTCGAGATGGGGCTGGATCGTGAGGTGGCGCTCAAGGTTCTGCCACCAGAAATGGACAGGAGTGCACGCTCCGCACGGTTTAAGATCGAAGTCAAGGCAGCTGGCCAGCTCGATCATGAAAATATCGTGCCGGTTTATCACGTTGGAGAAGATGGTGGCACACGTTATTTTGCCATGAAGTTGATCCACGGCTCCAATCTGAGTCAATTGATTCGCAAGGCAAAAAAGGCTGCCAACAACCAAGATCCCACTAGCTCTGCTAGCGATGCGCTGCGTCCGTCGACGATCAAGATGTCCGTTGGATCAACAGCCCGGGGTAGCCATGATCGATCCGGGGACTCCTTGGTTGCAAACTATGAAGACGCCAATCCGCAACAAGTCCAGCGTTTGGCCAAGTCTGTAGCCCTAGTCGGAAAGCAGGTTGCGGACGCACTTGAGCACGCGCACAGCAACGGAGTCATTCATCGCGACATAAAGCCATCCAATTTGCTGATCGATGACAAACAAAAAGTCTGGGTAAGCGATTTCGGATTGGCGCTATTGCAAGATGCTCCAGATCTCACTCGCTCCGGAGATGTACTGGGCACGCTGCGCTATATGAGTCCAGAGCAAGCCTCTGGACGCCGGGCCTTCGTTGACCACCGTACGGATGTATATTCGCTGGGAGCCACTCTATACGAAATGGCCACACTCCGGCCTATGTGTCGTGGCAAGAGCTCACGAGAAATCTTGCGTGAGATTACTTTGGAGCGACCTACTCCGCTCAGAAAGATCAACTCGCGCTTCCCCGCCGATTTTGAGACGATTATCTCGAAAGCAACGGAACGCAATCCCGCCGACCGTTATCCATCGGCGGCTGCTCTGGCCGAGGACTTGCAAAAGTTCATCAATGGTCAGCCATTGTCCACCAAACCAACCAGTCAACTGAAGCACTTGGCAGATTGGTTCTACGATCGTCCATTCCTGACAGGTGTGGGATCGATTCTGGTTCTGCTGTTACTTGCCGGGCTGAGCGCCGGGCTTTTTGGCTTGAACCAAAGAAACCGAAGGCTGCGGGAAGCCCTAAATACCAGCTTGCATCAGAGAGCCGTGTCGGATGCGGCTTTGGCAATCAGTAGCGAATCTCCAGGAAAGTCTCTTGCCATTTCTTTGTTTGCCGATGAATTCGGCAAAAGTTATGAAAACAATCAGGTGATGATGGATGCCCTGAATGTCAATTTTGAGAGAAAGACGATCAGCCTGGAAGATAGGTCGCCGGGCAACCTGGCGGTAGATCCAACTGGCAAACACATGATGGTTTGTGTTCACCCGAAGCATTTTGCAGATGAAGAAGCGCGGGCTTCGGTCTTTCAGACTGAATCCTGGGAGCTTAGCCAGCTGTATGCTTCAGAATTCCCGATCACTTCTGCCGCCTTCGGCCGAAATGGTCGAATTCTGATAACAACTGCTTGCTCTTATCGATCAAACGGCCCCCATGATTATTTGGAATCGGATTTTGGCCCCGTCCAGATCTGGGACTGTCGTACAGGTCTGGCTTTAGATGCAGTTCAGACAAAGCTGTTGCGCGCATCCGCCGCAAGTATAGCCTCTGACGAATCCATGCTCGTGCTGCCCGGAAATGGTCACTTTGCGGAAATCATACAGCTTCAAGGGACAGGCGATCGGATCCGCTTGGTGGGACACGAAGGGCCCGTCCTTCAAGCAATCTTTGATCCACAACAAGAATTTGTTGCGACATGGTCTTTGGACGGGACGGCAGGTCTATTCGATGCGGCAAGTGGAGAATTGCTTAGTCGCATCGAGTTCGACACCAATCGACTTGAAGATGTTGAAGTCTCCTTTGCTGCGGATTCAAGCTGGCTGATGCTGAATGGCGATCGTGGCTCACTGTTTGTAAAGCCAGCGGACCCCACGGGGACCAAGCGATTTCGCGGCGAGCAACACGCGGTCTTTGCGGGAGATGGCCATCAAGTGGCTTTGTTGAGCGAGGGAGGCAAGAAGGTCTATTTGTACAATCCAAATCTCAATGAAGTAGTGGCGGAAGTTGCCTGTCCAGAAGTCGTGCGTGAAATTGTGGCTATTTCTGGCCAGGCGATCGTGGCGAGAGCCTGGGACACAGCTTATCTACTGGACTTGAATTCGGAGCAGGTGTCGGGTGTCTATCGTGGCCATTCAGACTTGATTGTTGATCTAGTGGCGGACCCTGCCGACGACTTTGTGGCGACGGTTGGCTGGGATGCAACCCTGCGCATTTGGAATCGCAGCACAAACTTACAGTCGCGAACGTTGGATTTGCGGCTGGTTCCCAATTCACGACCTGTGATTGGATATTCGCCTAATGGCCAGAGTATGGCCGTGGGGCCAGTCGAAAAGTCTGTGACCTCGGTCGTGGATATCCTCGCTCCCGTAAATGAAGAAACGACTTTATCGGGTGAGATCCGAGTGCTGCTAGACGACGGAACCTGTCTGACAGCCGACGGTACACGATTGATTCATTGGAATTACACGACGCTTCGCAAACTCAACGAGATTGATGCTGGGGAAATAGTCCAAGAAGTTGCCCTGTTACAGGGTCAAGAGCAAGTTGTTTTCCGGACCTGGTACGGTGAGCTCTACCATTGGAAACTAGAGTCGAAGACCGCCTCTGCGTTGACGAAACGCGGAGAGTCGGCCGTCATGGCGACACCCCATAATGCCCCATTCATTTTGGCTGGAGCCGGAGAAACTCTTTACTGGTACGACGTGGAAACGCTGACCAGAGAGACGATCACCGACACCTTTCTCTCCCCTATCGTATACATAGACACCAATCGGAACGCTACTCAGGCGGTGGTCGCAACCCTGGATGGAGCCATCTCTGTTTGGGATTTGGAAAACAAGCAGCTGATCACTCAACTCGACTCTGGCATTGAGAACATTTTTGAGGCGCAGTTTGTCCTGGATGACAAGTCTGTCATCGTACACACGGGACGCTTGGGAGGACGAGCCGCAATTTTCGGGCTTCCAGATATGCAATCACTCGGTACCCACGATTTCGGCGGAATCCGAGACCTGCAGCTGGACTCACAGCGCAATGAGTGCCTGGTCACTACCAGTGACAAAGTCTGGCTATGGAGTTTGTCGTCGAATCAGTTAGCAGAGTTGGACGGCGAACCAGCGCGAAGAGCGGATTTCACGGAGGACTACATCGTGATAGCGTCGGAAAGTATGGTATCGACCGAAGCAGCGAAAGACAAAAATGACTCTGTCCTGCGTTTCTATAATCGTGTCGAACGCGCATTGGAGAAGGAAGTTCCATGCTCAATTCGTGTGCACCGATTCGTAAGCGAGAAGAACAAACTTTTTTTCAGCGGAGCCGCTTCCGGCTTCGATGTGGTTGATCTTGCTAGCCAATCTGCCAGGTCGCTTCTCAATCACACCGGTAATCTCGTTTTTGTGGGCTATCTCAAAAACGGAAACGAACTTGTCAGTATTTCTGACCGAGGGCGAATCCTGATTGAGGATGTCAAGGGAGCGAACAAATATCAGTTGTTGGGCTCGCACAATGCCAAGATAACAGCAGCCTGCATGTCACCGGACCGCGAGTTGTTGATCACGGCTGACGACAGCGGGCGAATCGCCCAGTGGGATTTAGCTGCCCGCCAATGGGTTCAGGATTTGGAACATCAGCAGTCTCCCGTGGCTCAGATGAAGTTTGGAACGAACAGCAATAAATTGGTCACCCGCCACGGCTTTGATGCTTTATTGATCTGGGATCTTAGGTCCATGTCCAAGCGGAAAATTGAGGATCAGATCCGATCTTTTGAAATTTCTCCCGATGAACAGCTGCTGCTAACCATTCGAGGTAACTCCGATATTACTCCCAGTACGACGCGTTTGTTTGACCGGCCGAGTGAAAATCCGGAGGACGAGGCCGATGCGGTACTCTACTCGCTAGTGGAAAATACGCGCAAAGAAATCAGGATTCCTTCGGACGCGGTCGACGGTCGCTTTTACGACCGAGGCGATGTCGTCTTGATGCTTTCGGCAGATGGGATACTAAGTGCATTTGATTCGGACACGCAAAAACGTCTTTATAGTTTGCAAGAAAAACGCCCCTTCTTAGGATTGCCCATCGCGGACGCAATGGCCACAACAGCCTTTGTAACACAAGGCGACAGTATTCTTGCATTCGACGTCCGCTCGCAACAAGGTATCCTCCGGATCGATGGTCTGATCTCGGAATACGACGCATCGGTGTTGTTGACTCAGTGGGAACTGACTCACCCGCGGACGGATCAGCTGGTCATCCTTGGTAACCAGAGCATCACGCTATATCCCAAGGATCCAGTGGCAGTGGTCGAGCGACTCGCTCCGCGGCGGCTCACCGCCCAGGAGCGGGCTAAGTATATATTGAGCCCTTAGCAAAGGTTACCTGCGGAAGAGGCGGCACTTGCGTGGCTGACACTTCTGCTGGCAGCAGCTTGAACAGCTGCACTCAGACGGGCAACGAGGGCGTTGGCAGATGTAGATGCGGTAACTGCAAATTCGCTTGCCCAGTGCCCGTTGCACCAGTCGCATTGTCTCGCAAGCGCGGTCTTTGGCCTGCAGATAGCAATCTCCACCACCGATCATAGTTTCCGTCGTGTAACAACATCCGTCGCTCATCCTTGCTTGGATCTTTACGACCCAAGGATAATCAGCAGCTCGCATCATCTTTTGAGATTCTGTAAAGGTCATCCCAATTCCGCTGCAGGCGGCACTGCTGCAGCTTGGGTCCGCCGTGCAGCCGCCCACGTTTTGACAATTGGTTCCCGAGGGTGCGTCGCAAATGGGAGTGGGACCAAACATTCGGCAGCAGAGAGTCTCCCAGCCCTGGTCACATTGGACGAGTTGCGTACAACAGCTCGCTCGAACTGGTACTTCTTGGAGAGGCTCGCTGGCCTGTTCCTGGGCCAGCAGCGAAGATGTGATCAGCATCAAACATAGAGTGGAAAGTAGCTTGCTCATGGTTGCTCCTCTTGAAGCGCGTTTACGTGACGGCCCACCCGAAGCGATGGAACCAACTTATTAGTCTAATCAATGTTTGAGGCCGCTAATTTCAACGAAATCAGCAGATTCTTGTGTCGTCGAACCCGCCATTCTTCTGACTTCCAAATTCCTGTCATGACAGATCTTCTCCGCCACGAAGCGTTCCGTCTGGGCCAACAGGTCACGCGGTGAAGATTTTGTACAAGTGGGCGCGCCCAGAAGCACAACGCCCGAGCGAGTGAGTTTCAGTCGCCATCGAGTACACACTTGCTTGCGCTGCGTGCTTGTGCTCGTGCGGTGAGCCGACACAGGCAAGATACCCATGCTAGGGTGTGTCCGGAGCGGCCACGTGGTTGGTCAGCTGGTCTTCTCTTCGACCTTCCATGAATTCCTGAATGTTCGCTAGTGTCGTAGCGGCGATTCCGGCCAGTGCTTCATGCGTGAGAAAGGCTTGGTGGGAAGTGATCACCACGTTGTTGAAGGTCATCAATCGGGCGAGTACATCGTCGGTTAAAATTTCCGTGGAACGATCGTGAAAGAAAATGCCGGTTTCCTCCTCGTAAACATCGAGACCGGCAGCTCCGATCTTGCCCGTCTTTAAGCCTCGAATTAGGGCCTTGGAATCTACTAATGCTCCGCGACTGGTGTTGATGAGCATGGCCCCGGTTTTCATAGACGCAATCGCATCATCGTTGATGAGATAGCGGGTGCTGGGGAACAGCGGCACGTGTAGCGAAACGATATCGGATTCCGCTAAAAGTGTTTCCATATTCACATAATTGACCGCGGAAAGCTTTTCCAGATCGGGGTGCGGGTACTTGTCATAGGCAAGAACTTGGCAACCAAAGCCGAGCAGTATTTCAGCCAAGCATCTGCCGATTCTGCCCGTTCCTACAACACCGACCACTTTCCCTCGCATGTCAAATCCGGTCAGTCCATGCAAAACAAATGAGCCGGCGCGATTGCGTACGTAAGCTTGATGCAGTTTCCGATTCAGCATCAACATCAGTGCCACGGCGTGCTCTGCAATGGCGTGTGGAGAGTAGGCTGGAACACGAGCAACGCTGATGGAATGCCGCTTGCAAGCCTCCAGGTCAACGTTGTTGTACCCCGCGCATCGCAGTGCGATCATCTCGACCCCGTGGGATTTCAATGCCGAAACCACGGATGCATCGCAGGTGTCATTGACGAAGATACAGACAACTCTGCAATTCTCCGCGGCACCGGCTGTTTCCATCGTAAGTGAAGCTGGAATATAGACCCAGTTGATGCGCTGCTCGCCGAGTTTGTCGAACGATGCCTGATCGTGGGGCTTCGCATCAAAAATGGCAACTCGAAACCTCCCTTCGGCATCATGTCCAAAGGGTTGCGACGCCTGCGAGACTTGGGCCATCAGTCTTTTGAAAGTGGAGTCGTCAACCCCGTTAAGCGATGATACGGCTTCTTTCAGAGCCGCTAGTCGTTGTTGGTCATTCACCTTGGTTCTCCAACCTTGCTTGCCGAATTTTTTGACCGTGTCGAACAGCATAGAATTCCCGCGACATAACGATAGCCAGCTGCAAAGGTGTCTGAGTAGCTGCGCCTGCAAACCGTGTTTGCGGCAAAACCTACCCGTAAACCATCAGCCGCTTTAGCTTCAGAACGCTAATGATCATCGATCGCTAAATGGTCGGAAAACTTCGTTCGCCATTGTGCCTGCGCAGCGGGGCTTGTTACGAGCCTACTTGCTTGTAGGCTCGTAACCAACGAGCACCAGAATCAAGGCTTCGTTCCAGCGAAGCCATGCTACCCTGCAGCAAAAAGTGTGACGCTGCCGCTAAGGCATACCATCGTCGGCCAATTCGGTCATGAAGGCGCCCGCAACATAGCCGGCGCAGGGTCCAAGCAATACCACGATAATAGTCAGTCCCATATCGATCTGACCGAGAATGCAGATGGCCCAGCTCAGAACGGTAGCCACGGCGAAACCCGCCAGACCACCCACGACAACCGGCCTTCGCCCGAGCTGTCTTAGAATGGCTACGAATAGCAGAATAGCGGCGGCCAAACTTGCGACAAAGGGGTGAACATATACGTACAACCAGAGAGCAAAGGCCGACAGAGAGGTTATGAAGAAGAGTTCCGCCAGACTCAACTGGCTGGATGGCATCGCCTCATTCGTAACGCTCGGTGGAGTTTCGTCGTCGAACATGGCTGACAGCGGTTGGGGAATTGATACGTCTTGGGCAATCCGCGTTGGGTCTAGTGCGCGTCTCTCATCATACCTTCAGATGAGTCCTCCAGGGAAGCGAAGGTCCTTCTCCTGCATTTGAAGCTAGCGTTTTCCTGTAGTTCAAATTTGTGGTAAGCGGACGAGGACGCGTCCAATAGCCTTGCAAATTGCCGGGACTCGTCGCCTCGTCCAATACAGCCCTCAGGGCAAAGCTGAGAATCGTTTTTCCATGACGACATGCGGTATGCCGGCTTCTTCAAATTCGTGGCTGACGACGGTATAGCCCAGGGCCAGGTAGAATGGTACGGCTTCACGCTGTGCATGAAACCATAGCCGGGGTAATTCCAAGTCAGCGGCTCTTTGCTCGAAAGCCTGCATGAGCAAGCTGCCGATCCCCTGTCGTCGGTATTCCTTCAGCACCGCAAGTCGCCCGATTTTGCCGCCTTTCCCAGGGTCCAGACGTCCCGTGCCAACAGCCGAAAGAGAAGCTGATGTCGTTGATGGGCCGGGCGTTGTGGGTGAGATGATTGCCAATGCATGGATGCACACGTGATCTCGATCGTCGAACTCTTCTTCTCTAGGAATTTGCTGTTCCACGAGGAAGACGCGATCGCGAACGAATCGAATACCTGCCGATTGCGAATCGTAATCGGTCATAATGATTTGAACCGGACTGGGACTGTCCATTCCTTCCTTTACGATGAAACAGGTAAATGTGAGATGGCAAGAGTGAATACGCCTGCGGCCGACCCTAAGACCCATACGTCTGCCACCTGGGCCAGCATATCGCTGTTCTACTGTCTCCTGGGGGCACAGGTTATGGGGCAGGAATCCAAGCCGGACATGCATCAATATACCAACGCGCTGATTGATTCGACGAGTCCGTATCTGTTGCAGCACGCCCACAACCCAGTTAACTGGATGCCTTGGGGACCGGAAGCTTTCGCGCGGGCTAAAGCCGAGGGCAAGCCCATCTTTGTCTCGATTGGCTATTCAACCTGCTATTGGTGCCATGTGATGGAACGCGAGTCCTTCGAGAATGAGCAGGTGGCCAAAGTCCTGAATGAGCACTACATCGCCATCAAGGTAGATCGTGAAGAGCGGCCCGATATCGATGAGCAGCTCATGTTGGCCACTCAGCTGTTAACTGGGCGTGGCGGGTGGCCGAATTCGGTTTGGCTCACGCAAGATGGCCGTCCGTGGATGGCCGGTACCTATTTTCCCCGCGAGGCATTTATGGATGCCTTGGAGAAACTCGCGCAAGTTTGGAAGTCACAACCAGAAAATGTTGACAAACAAGCGGATTCTCTAACGCAAGCGGTCCGGAGAGCCGCCAGCATTCCAAACTTGATCGACGAGACAGAGCAGGGGGCTCCGTTGCAGCAGGCCTTGTCGGAATTAGCCGCCTTGTATGATTCTCAGAACGCTGGCTTTGGAACGGCGCCCAAGTTTCCACCTCACGGCTCGCTGAGATTGTTGAGCCTGGCTGCGGCTGCCGGTGATTCCAAGGCGGAGGAAATGCTTAGCAGCACCTTGGATGCGATGTGGTGCGGCGGAATTCATGATCACATAGGCGGAGGATTTCACCGTTATTCAACCGATGAAAGCTGGCTGCTGCCCCACTTCGAGAAGATGCTCTACGACAACGCGCAGCTAATTCGGGCTTTCACGGAAGCTTATGTCGTTACTCGCAATGAGAACTATCGACATGCCGTGGACGACATCGTTGGCTGGGTAGAGCGTGAGATGACGCATCCCGAAGGCGCTTTCTATTCGGCCTTGGACTCGGAAAGCGAGGGCGGGGAAGAGGGGCGATTCTATACCTGGTCGCTGGCCGAACTGAAAGAAGTTCTGGGTGAGCAGGACGCGAAGTGGGTGGCCGAGTTCTACCATGCGACTGCAGAGGGAAATTTTACGGAAGAAGCTACCGGAGAGCGTCCGGGCACCAACATTCTTCACCTGCGCAGGCAGCAGATCGAATCCGCCCAGCAGCCAAAGCTAGCCGCAGTCCGATCACAATTGTTGTTGGAGCGTCAACAGCGCGATCGACCGCACCTGGACGATAAAGTTCTTATGTCCTGGAACGGCTTGATGATTTCGGCATTGGCACGAGCCGGCGATGTATTCGAGCAGGTCCGTTACTTGGACGCCGCCGAGCGGGCCTCCGAGTTTCTGATCGATCGCATGCGGACCGCTGACGGGCTGCTGCGCAGCTGGCGACAAGGTCGGGCCAGTTTGCCCGCTTATCTAGACGATTACGTGTACTTCATCGAGGGCTTACTCGAACTGCACGCGGCAAGCCGGGACCCACGATGGCTGGAGCTGGCGCAAGAACTCAGCCGGCGTATGCTGGAACTATTTGAGGATCGGGATGCCGGCGGTTTCTACTTCACCAACTCGCAACACGAGGATCTGCTGCTTCGATCGAAGAATATTGTCGGCGGGGGCAATTTGCCCGTGGCTAATGGTGTTGCCGCGCAGGTTCTGTTGAGATTGCACCAAGAGACCGGGGATCGCAGCTATCTAGAATCGGCCACCAAGACTTTGCGGGCGTTTTCAGCTTTGATGCGACGCTCGCCGCGGCAGGTCGAGCATCTCGTGTTGGCACAGGCGCAATGGGCGGCCCAGCGGGGAGAAGCGTCGCTCGATTCGGACAGAGCACCTCCCAATCCGGTCGCCCAATTTGGCGACGAGGTATTACAGATAACGATTCTCCCCACTCGGCCGACGCTGGCAGCAGGCGACATTCAGCAAATGGAATTCAAGATCAATATCGCACCCGGGTTCCGCATCTACCGCCCGCAGGCAAATGCTTTACCTGTGGACTCGCTGGATATCGGGATCAAAGACAGTGAGGTGGTTGAGCTGGGCAGTTTTGAGTACCCGGCCGGAGAGCGGAAGCGCGACGCAATCTTGCAGGCGACGCTGGAAACCTACGCCGATCAACTGCGGATCATGTTGCCCGTTCAAGTGCGCAGCCAGGTACCATCAGGCGTTGCGGACTTTGTGCTTATTGTTCGCTATCAGGCCTGCGATTCGCAGCGTTGTTTGGAGACGCGAAGGATTGAAATTCCCATGCAGATTGTGGTGAAATGACGCATTATTCGTGGCGTTTCACGGTTTCTTGCGCAATTCGCAACGTGCAAATCGTGGGAACTCCGCAAGTATCGAAGATCGACGAAAGGGACTAAAATCTGAGGTGGAATTTGATCTTCGTTGGAACCTTTGACAGCTTACCTCGCCCGCCTGAAATGAGTTCTGCCACTACCCACCTGCATTCCACTTGTATTTCAACCTTGGGGTTGTTCTGTGTTTTGCTGCTCTCGTTACCTGGCACGCTATCAATGGTGCTGGCTGCCGAGATTGACTTTAATCGCGATGTCAGGCCGATTTTGTCGGACAAATGCTATGCATGTCACGGCCCAGATGAAAGCCAGCGGCAGGCTGGTTTGAGGCTGGACACGATGGAAGGGGCTTTCGCGGATTTGGGAGGTTACGCGGCGGTTGTTGAAGGGGATCCGCAGTCGAGCGAACTGGTCAAGCGGATTCACGAAAAAGATACCGATCTGCAGATGCCACCCCCCGAGGCCAATAAGTCGCTGAGCGATGCGGAGAGGGCGACCTTGGTCGAGTGGATTCGACAAGGTGCGAGCTGGAGCGAGCATTGGTCCTACGTGCCTCCGCGACGCGTGACACCGCAAGCCGCCGATTGCAACTTATTCTCCGGCTGGCCCGGTGGCTTTGTGGATGCGTTTGTGGCTGCCAAGCTTGCTGAGCATCAACTTTCGCCCTCGCCACCAGCCAAGCCGAGTGTGCTAATGCGGCGGCTGTACTTTGATTTGACGGGTCTGCCACCCTCAAACGAAGAGGTGCAAGCATTTGAGTCGGATCCATCGGAGGTGGCTTATGAGAGAATTGTCGATCGCCTGTTGAGCTCACCGCACTTCGGTGAGCGTATGGCCGTGTATTGGCTCGATCTGGTTCGCTATGCAGATACCGTAGGCTACCACGGGGACCAAGATGTGTCCGTTTCTCCCTACCGCGATTACGTCATTCAGGCATTCAATAGCAACCTGCCCTTTGACCAGTTCACGCGTGAGCAGCTTGCCGGTGATTTGCTGCCGGATCCAACTAAGGAGCAATTGGTTGCATCGGGGTATAACAAACTTGGCATGATGTCCGCGGAAGGCGGTGTGCAACCGGAGGAGTACCTGGCCAAGTATATCGCCGATCGCGTGCGGAATGCCGGCTCGGTGTGGATGGCTTCGACGGTGGGCTGCGCGGAGTGCCACGATCACAAATTCGATCCCTTCTCAACGAAGGACTTTTATCAGTTCGCCGCCTTTTTCGCCGATATCAAGGAACGTGGTTTGTACTCGGGGGCCAACGCGGATGGAAATTGGGGGCCGACTGTCGAGGTGCAAGACGTCGCTCTGCAGCATCTGCGGGAGCCCATCAAGCTGCGGCAGCAGCAGTTGCAGGCCGAACTGAATGCGGAGTCTGACCAGTTGGATGCTGAACAAAAGGCTTGGGAGGAGCAGCAGGCAGCTGTGTTGCGGCAGTGGAAGCCGATCACGGTCGATCGGGCATCGGCGGAGAATGAAAAGACTCAGTTAGGAGTTCTCGAAGATGGATCCATACTCGCACAGGGTGAAACGGCGAAGCAGGATTGCTATGAATTGCAGTTCGAACTGCCGGAATCCGGTGCGACGGCGCTGCGTCTCGACGCCTTGCCGCACGCGGATTTGCCAGAGCAGGGTCCGGGGCGTGCCAAGAACGGCAACTTTGTGCTGACCGAAATCGAGCTCCTGCGGCTCGATGCACCCGACTCGGCGGAGGCTACCGAGGTTTCTTTGGTCGCGGCCACAGCAACCTTCGAGCAAGCGGCGGAGAAGGGCAGCCCTCACGGTAAATGGTCGGCAGCTGCGACGGTTGACGGCGATAAGCAAGACGCGGATTGGGGATGGGCCATATTGCCCGAGGTGGCCAAGCAAAATTCTCTGGTGGTCCAGTTCAATAGTCCCCTGCCAGCTGGCAGCTACAAGTTGCTGATGCAACAGCAGCACAGTAACCCACAGCACTTGCTAGGTCATTTCAAGTGGCTGTTCACCTGCCAGCCGCGTCCGGTTACTGCGACCGATTTGCCAACCTACTCCCGAGCGCTGCAGGAAGCGATTGTCGCCGATGATGCCGATAGATCGGACGAACAACGTCAACTGATACGGCAGCATTTCCGCTCGATAACGCCACGTTTGGCTGACGTTCGAGAGGAGTTGGCGGAGTTGCAAAAACGCGATGAGGAACTGGTTGCCGAGCACACGCGAACCACGCTGGTTACCGTCTCCGTCGAACCGCGTGAAATTCGCGTCCTGCGTCGGGGGAATTGGATGGATAAGTCCGGTGAAGTGGTGCAGCCATCGGCCCCGCATTTTCTCGAGCCGATTGCGAAAGAACAGGGCAGGGCATCGCGGCTCGATCTGGCGAATTGGTTGGTCTCTCCAGGCAATCCGCTCACGGCACGCACGTTCGTGAATCGCTTGTGGAAGCATTTTTGGGGAGCGGGATTGTCGAAGACTCTGGACGATTTGGGGTCCCAGGGAGAGCCGCCTAGTCATCCCGAACTGCTGGATACACTAGCGGTTGAGTTCGTCGAGTCGGGATGGGATGTTAAGCAGCTGGTGCGGCGTATGGTCCTTTCGAATACCTATCGCCAGTCGTCAATGCCGCGGCCCGAATTGAAAAACTTGGACCCCTACAACCGTTTGTTGGCTCGCCAAGCACGCTATCGCTTCGAAGCGGAATTGGTCCGCGACAATGCGCTCGCCATCAGTGGTTTGCTAGTCCGCAATATCGGCGGTCGGAGCGCCAAGCCTTACCAGCCTGCGGGTCTTTATCGTCATCTCAATTTTCCACCGCGCGAGTACGAACATGATGTCGGTGCGGATCAATATCGCCGCGGCTTGTATACCCACTGGCAGCGACAGTTTTTGCATCCCGCCATGCAGACTTTCGACGCGCCCGCCCGCGAGGAATGTACCGCCGAGCGGCCCAGGTCAAATACGCCGCTGGCCGCTCTGGTGCTTTTGAATGATCCTTCCTATGTGGAAGCGGCACGTCGCCTGTCTGAATTGTCTCTGCAGGTTGAATCGATTGACGATGACGCCAGGGTGCGGTGGTTGATGCTGCGGGCACTGTGCAGGGAACCGCAAGCGGCCGAGCTGGCGGTTCTCCTAGAACTAGTGCAACAGCAGCGGGAGTATTTTGCCGCTCATCGTGAGGCGGCCCAGAAATTGGTCGAAACGGGACTGAGCCCGAGGTTGGAAGAGCAAGAGGTTGCCGAGCTGGCGGCTTGGACATCGGTTTGCCGCGCCATTCTGAACATGCACGAGGTCATTACCCGTTATTGAAAAAATGGATCATGGTTATTGCCGAAGCCACGCTCGCCAGAGCGTGGAGATCATGCTCGCCAGAGCGTGGAGATCATGCTCGCCAGAGCGTGGAGATCCCGTACAGGAAATCCCATACGTTAAATTACTTTCAGATCCACCTTCTGGCGAAGGTAGCTACGAATCGAGACTGATATGAGTCAACAAAGATGGAACTCGGGTTTTGAACAGGCGCGGATGCGTTTGTTGAGGCGCTCATTCTTGAGGCGATCGTCAGTGGGCATCGGGGGCTTGGCGCTCAGCTCGCTGATGCTGGCGGATCTTCAGGCGGCTGAGAGCAATCAAGCCGGGGCTGAGATACCTGAGTGGCAGGGTGTGGTGCGTCCCTTGCATTTTCCACAGCGCTGCAAACGGGTCATCCACTTGTGCATGGCTGGCGGGGCTTCGCATCTGGAAACCTACGATTACAAACCGAAGTTGGCCGAGTTGGACGGTCAGCCCATGCCTAAATCCTTCACGGAAGGCCAGCAAATCGCGCAGCTGCAGGGGCAGCGGGATAGTTTGAAGTGCTTTGCTCCGCAGCATCCATTCCTCAAATGCGGGGAGTCCGGGCTGGAGGTCAGTAGTATTCTGCCCAACATCGGTGGCATTGCGGATGAAATATGCGTGATCAAATCTATGCACACGGATCAAATCAATCACGATCCGGCTCACACTCTGATGAATACAGGCTCCAGCATTCCCGGACGGCCTTCGATGGGATCCTGGCTGTTGTACGGTCTCGGTGCTGAGACGGAAAACCTTCCGGGTTACGTGGTCATGACGTCGGTCGGCGGCGGACAGTCACAGCCGATTGCCTCCCGACAGTGGCACAGCGGATTCCTGCCCAGCCGCTTTCAGGGAGTTGAATTCCGCTCCATGGGAGATCCCGTGCTGTACGTCAATAGTCCAGCTGGCTTGGAGCTGGGGCAGCAGCGACGTCTCATAGATGCCGTCCAGTCATTGAATCAGATTGGCAATGAACAATGGCAAGACCCGGAAATTGCCACCCGCATCGCCCAGTATGAACTCGCCTTTCGCATGCAGACTTCCGTGCCGGAATTGATGGACATCTCAGACGAGCCGCGGCACATTCTTGACATGTATGGCACCGAGGGTGGCGATGGTAGTTTCGCCTCGAACTGTCTGCTCGCTCGAAGACTGGCCGAAAGAGGCGTGCGGTTCATTCAACTCTACCATCGTGGCTGGGACCATCATGGCGGGATTAAAAAGGGATCCGAGGTTACTGCTAAACTAGTCGATCAAGGTACTGCGGCATTGATTCAAGATCTCCGGCAGCGGGGCATGTTGGAGGATACGCTGGTCATATGGGGCGGTGAATTCGGGCGGACTCCCATGGCCCAGGGTTCCGGAAGAGACCATCACATCAAAGGTTTTTCGATCTGGATGGCCGGTGGTGGAGTTCGACCGGGCATGAGCTTTGGCGCGACCGATGAACTTGGGTACGCGGCCGTGGAGAATCCCGTCCACGTCAACGATTTGCATGCCACCATGCTGTATCTGTTGGGCATCGACCATTTGAAGTTGACCTATCGATTCCAGGGCCGCGATTTTCGTCTGACCGATGTCGGCGGTCACGTCCTGGACTCCATACTGGTTTAATAACATGCGATCCATAGTAGCCTTTGGCTCTGATCGTCG
>JANSWS010000122.1 GCA_024743355.1 bacterium | reverse complement strand
CAACAGGTGATTTCGCAACTGATCACGACCTATCGTGAATTGTCAGCCTCTCCCAAGCTGTACGAGAAATACACGAGCTGGTCCTTCAGAGACGCGAACGGCGTGAATAATCTGGTGTCCTTCTTATCGGAATGCAATCGGGTTGAAGCTATCCAAGCCATGGCTGACAGCCTTTCCAGTGTGCAGCCCGAACTTGCCGAAACGGTGTTGCATCGAGTGATCGCGGCATTCGGCAAAAATGCAAGCGAATGGGAGCGGGCAGTGACTCCCGCTTCACCAGCTGTCCGTCAGGCTGTCATCCAGTTGTATCTCGACGCCCTCGGCGATCAACGCCGACGCCCTTCGACATCCTTTGAAATCGGTCCCGATGGACAGCAGCGGCCGCATCTCGAAGAAAGAATCTGTGATATCGCAGCACGTTATCTGGCCAATCTGCTGAACCCCCAAGTCAAGATTGACTATCAGCTTGACGAAGCAGGCAAAGTTCAATTCAACCGGCAAATTGAAAAGCGAGTAAGAGCCGAGCTCCTGCCGCCAAAGTGAGCGCCACAGCATGCGTCCGCACGATGCAAGATAAAACTACGAACGCCCGCAACAGACCTTTAGTGTCAACGATCTAGCTCCTTGGCAAACTCCGAAGGCTCACTCCGCAAGCCAACGGTATTGATCGCTACGACCTGGTAAACGCCCGATCGTCCCGAAGAATCCGTGAATTGCATCTGAGGAGCGTCAGGGGCCGGCGTATCGTGATAGGTATTGCCCTGGAATAGCGGCCGTCCAAAGCGGCTCAGGGATTCAGCCGGAACACGTCCGATCTCCTGTCCATCCTTGATCACTAGGAAGGCTCGGATCCCGCTTTCGAAATCGGCTCTTGCTTGCCAACTCAAGGTGGAACCTGCAATGCTGACACTCTCGGGCGCGGGAGGAGGTGTCAAATCGTCGACTTCACCTCTTGTGACAAACTCCGCCCATTTGTTCGCCAGTTCGACGTTCGGCAACCAGTTGAGCGAGGCGTCATCCGCGGCTCCATCCACAGGCCCCAGCTTATCGATACTGCTGTAATCCTCGTGTAACGGCGTGTAAGTCCCGGAGGAAAGCTCGATCGGTTTCAGACCAGAATCACTTCCGGAGTCCGGCAAGCGAAGGGCCAGACAAGCATCAAAAAACGGTATCGCCAAATAGCGGGAGTCTCGCGTCTCGTGCCCGGATAATGGATCGGGAGCAAAGGCAATCGGCGCACCTCGGCTACGATAGTCCTTGACCATCGCGTAAGAACCATCATAGGCAACATGAAATCGCTCATGACCGCGTTCTTTGAACCCCGGGTTGGCGACCATAGGAATCTTCATCGCCGCCTCGCTAATCGTTGGGGCTTCAATCTCGCCCGCTACCCACCGACTGTGCGCTGTTCCCGATTGGAACCAAATCGCGACAATCCGCTCGGGATACAGCATCTGCATGATGCTCGCCCAGAAGCCGCCGCCGGAATGCCCCCACAGGCACCAAGGAACCTCCGCCAGCTCGTCATGACCGCTTTTGCGGCCCAATTCGCGCAAGGCCTCGACAAACACTTGCGCGGAACCATTGCGAGGATCGCACCATAGCCGACAGTCTTGATTCTCGCTTTGGTGATACCGGGGTCCGAGCAACGCGCAATTCCAACGTCGTGCTAGCTCTTGCCAGTGCAAATCATAGGCGGCCATCTCGCCGCTGCGGCAAGCTCCTTCGCCGCAGCCATGCTGATGCACGATAATGCCACGCAACCTGGTTGTATCCTCCGGTATCCAAAGCGTGAAGGTAACACCTATCTCTAGTTTCTCCCCCTGTTCTCCGGGTTGAAACTGCACTTGAAAGTAGCCCTCATCCGCCATAGCCGAAGCATAAGCCCATAAACTCAGCAGAATCAAAAATTGCAATTTGATTTTCATAAGCAGTCGTTGATTCATTAGCAGTGACATATCGACGCCTTTTCTCGCGGTGTGTGGCTAAGCTGAATTGTCTGCACCCATTGTCGAAATGGGATTTAGCGGCGGCAAATCCCCTTGGGCGGGCCTATACTTCAACTTCCTAAAAGACTTCCTGTGCTGTTCAAATGCTGCCAACAATTCCTGGCCCTGCCACGTTGTCGCTGCGGAAGTGCCATAAAATCTCCGTTCAAGATCCGTAACCTCGGCCGTAAGCTCACTGCCGATTGGCAGCTCCTTGTCGCTTGCCGCCAACCAACTCCACCAAGCATGCATGGCTTGTTCCGCACGGTTCCTTCGGCAGGCGTTCATCAGTCTTCGAGCCGCACGAACTTCCAAGGGATAGAGCCGATTCCACCAACCTTGAACCCATCCCTTCACCAATTCCTGATTTCGCGCAGCCCACAACGCCAGAACAGCTGTGATTGCCAACAGGCACCACCACAACCAGCGCACTCCCTTGTCTTGGGTCTTGACGGGTGATTGAGCGGCAGACACTTCTACGGCGGACAACTGTGCTTCAAAGCTAACGGCTGGCAAGGTAACCAGCCGCAGTTGTTCGGCTGCTGGATCCCAAAAACTGTAGGTGATTGCCGGCAGAGAAAAAATCCCTGGCTCTTGCGTCAAGTAGGTTAGCGTGTCCGTCCGTCGCCCAGAGATGCTCCCGCGTACGATGTTATCCGTAACTTCTGCCGGTTTTGAATAGACGCGTACTCCATCCAAAGCCAAGTCAGGCGGTGGAGCCAGAGCCATGCCCACCAGTTCATCCGCGGACTGCGTGATGGTCCGCGTGTAAACGGTGCCGACCGGGGCGCTGCCCGGCTTGGGCTGCCAGGTTTCGTTGATCACCAATTTTTCCGTGGTAACCAAGAAACCGATATCGGCTGTATTCGGGGGTTGCTGAATGATGACCGTAAAAGCGGGTACCCGCTCACTTCTATCGCTGGCAGGACCGGTAAAGCCCTCGCGACTAGCGAATCGCACGTCGAATTCCGGAATGGTCAGTTCGCCCGTTCGCTGCGAGAACAAGGCGAACTCATGGGACTGAATGAACCAGGATTCTCCATCTATCTGCTCGGAGGATACCGTCGGGCTGCCGAGTTGAATAATGTTGGTGCGGGGAACTTCAGGCAGAGTAAAACTGGCGGCTCCGCTGAACGAGCCCTTGACCCGCAACTCCACGTAGAAATTCAACCTTTGTCCCTTCCAGGCAGTCTTGGTGGGAAGCCGAACCGCAACGGGATCTGTTTCCGCCCAGCTGCAGGAATTGACTGCGAAGAAGCAGATGAGAGCGACCAATACGGCTGACAAGCGACTCATTGGGATGAATCTCCTGAGGCATTGGCTTGCTGGTATGCGAACTTGGCCCTCAAGAAGTCGGCTGGCTGAGTCTGCACGCGGCGCAGCCACATGGCTTGAATCGCGGAATCTGACACTGCTTGGTCGGCGGCAACTTCCGTTTCTTGCCCACCGGGCTTCTTATCTTTATCGAACACCACCTCATCCGCGCCGATCTTCTGATCCCCCATATCCCCTCCGCCTTGATCCAGCATTTTTGCTCTGGCTTCGGCGATCTCTCGATTCTGGAGAGCTTCTGGCCACTCGGGGCGAAGTTGCAAGGCTCGGTCGTACTTCTCAATCGCGGTTTGGTACTTGCCGAGCAGTACCCAGGCATTGCCCTGATTGAAATTGGCTTCCGCCGTATCTCGACGAGAAAAGGCTTGCGCCGCTTTTTCGAACTCTCCCGCCCGATACCATGCGGTGCCAATCCACAAAGGATCCTGAAAACTCTCAGCGGCAGCCACGAACTGCTCGCGCCGAAAGTAACGCATGCCCTGCTGTTCTGGTGTCAGCCACCATCCAATCCAGCTCACCGCCAGTAATACGACTACGGCCCTCATCGGCTTTCTCCTACCGACAAGAGTTCTTCGCGACGGAATGCGAACGCCAGCATAACGAGCAGCACTGGCAACAACCACAAGCCCGCTTCTTGCCAACGTGTTGCCTGGCCAGCGATACCGCTTGGGCGATACTTGGCCGTTGCCGACAGAATTGCCTCCACGTCGGATGGCTCTATAGACATTCGATAAACGGTAGCTCGCAACTGCGAGGCGATGGATTGGATGGATGCCAACTGGTCCGAGTCTTCGTTCGCTGTCGACAAGAATTGGATGGGAATGCCAGCCAATTCCTGGCGCAATGCATCGATTGTGGGCATCTCTGCCGGAGCTGAATTGGCGATCACCAGAATGGAGCCGCCCGCTTGCGACTCCTGAATGAGTTGTGCCGCCCGCCGCAGAGCAAGCTCCAGGCGATCGCCCTGAACGGGCATCACGTCCGCTTGCAGTTGCGACGCCATCTCGGCCACGACCTGTGTATCGCGAGTGGGCGGTAGCACCAAATGTGCGGAACCTGCGTAGGCGATCAATCCCATGGGCAGTCCCTGCCTGCCCTGGGCAAGGTCCGCAATCTTCAACTGGCCTCTCTTCAAGGGCGAAGGTTCGGGAGGCGGGCTTTCCATCGACGCGTCCACCTTGAGCAGTACCAATAGCGGAGCCGTGTCGTCCGCAAATGGATTGGGTTCGACACGCCATGTCGGACCGGCCAACGCAACCAAGGCCAAAACCCAACCCAGCAACCACCAGCGGTGGGAACTTTTAACCGGACTGCCGGCATCGTTGTAAAGGGCTTCGACCAGCTCAGCCTCCATCTGTGCCCGCCAGCCGCGCAGCGGATCGATACTTTTTTGCCACAGCCACCAAACCCCGAACGCCAGTGGAATCACTAGCAGCCAGAGAGGACGGATAAAGTGAAAGTCATTTAGCAGATCGGACAACGCGCTCACGATTCCACCACCTCCAGTTCGCCGGTCGCAGCATTTACGTGGACCCGTTTGGAAGGCTGCAGTTCGCGTTGCGTCCGTGAACTCGACAATGCCATCCATAGCTTGTCAGCCATCGACAAAAGTAGCGCCAGACCCAGTGGGTAGTAGAACAATTCCCTGCGGGGGCGATGGCTGATGGTTTTAATCTCCTGAGTCTCAATCTGGTCCAATTCGCGGTAGACTCCTGCCAAGCTTTGCCGATCGGCGGCGAAGAAGTATTTTCCGTCCGTGGCTTGAGCCATGTCTCTCAGAGCCTGCTCGTCCAATTTTTCCTCGCCGACCGTGGTCGGATCCCCGATGGCAACCGTATGAATACGAATATCTCGTTGAGCAGCAACACGAGCGGCCTCCAGTGGAGGCACCTGGCTCTTGGTATCGTTCCCATCCGTTAGAGCGATCATCGTCTTGGCGGGAGCGTCACTCTTATCAAACAGATTCACGCCCAAACCGATGGCGTCCCCGAGTGCGGTTCGCGGACCTGCCATACCAATATCACACTCATCCAACAATTGCCTCACCACCCCGAGATCCGTTGAGAAGGGGGCCTGCAGGTAGGCCGCATCGCCAAACACGACCAAGCCAACCCGATCTCCTTCGCGTTTTTCCAGGAACTCACCCACCACCTCCTTGACCGCATTCAATCGATCGATGTTTTCACCGGCGGAATTGACAAAATCCTCTTGCCGCATGGATCCGGACAGATCTACCAACAGCAACAGGTCGCGGGTCGGCTGGATCTTGGTCAATGGCTCTTCGATCCACTGAGGACGCGCTGCCGCCAAAACCAACAGACTCCATACAAGGCTCTGAATCCAGAGTTGGTTCGATCCGCCCAGCTTCTCGCTGGTAGACATAGATGTGGACAGCGACTGGCGGAGACGTTCCCCGAAAGGTACGCGGAGAGCGACCTGCCTTACACGCTTTGGCGGCAAAGCCGCACGCAGCAACCAAGGCAATGGCAGCAAGGCGATACACCAGGGATACAGCAGCGAAAACATCAAACTACCGAAGGGCTATCAAACTGAGTCAAGCAAGCAAAGGAATGTGGACACCGCAAGCACCTTCCCAGTCATTTGGATGGAACATGATTAGCGATCCATGTCGCTGCGTATTCTCGCAGCGGGGAAAAATCCGATTCGTCGGAAGTGTAGGCGCCGAACCGCAAGGTCTCTCGCACGCTCTTTGGCATGGGACTCGGCGAATGCGACGCGATCCAATCTGCGAATTCCGATCCGCCCAGGGTTGCGATCTCAGCACGGGGCGCCCAAGTCAAGGCAACTCTTCGCAATATCGCCGATATGTTGGCCACCGAGCGGGCCGATTCCAATTCACGCAGGGCCACCCGTCGATACGCGTTCGACCTCCACAGTTTCCATCGCCGCCAGCTTAGCCAACCGCACAGAACCAATACCATCCCCAGCACTACATACCAGCCCGAGGCCAATGGCCACCAGCCAACCGGAGGCGGTATCACAATGTCATTCAGACGATCTAGACTGGCAGCATTCTCTTGCACGGTTTTATCGCTTCCCGAATAGCTCCCGCACCTGTTCGTGCACGGGCCTTGCCGTCGAGACAGGCAGCACCGGCACACGCAAGGCACGAAAAATGTTCCGCCATTCGTCCAGGCGATTCTGGAAACTAGCTCGAAAGGCTTCCGCAAACTTCGAATCGGTCGGAATCCGCCATTCCTCTCCGCGGTCAGCCGCCACCATGCCGGGCTGCCCGATCAACGACGCACCCAAGGGATCATAGGTCGCCACCACCAGCATATCGTTATGCGCCGATAGCAAAGTCGACAGACGTTGAGTCTCCTGATCGGCCCCGTCCAAATCGCTGACCAGGACCACCAAATGATCGTGCTTGGCAATGGGTAGAGCTTGCGACAAGGCATCATTCAAATGAACACGCTCCTGACTTGCCGCTCGATCGTCTTGGTTGCCTCCGGGCACCGCCAGCAAATGGTTCAAACGTGTGACCTCATGTAGCAAGCGTAACACACGAGTTTGGCTGCGGTGAGGACGAATCTCGACGATCTCGCTTTCATTGAAAACCAGTCCGCCAATGCGATCTCCCACCTCCAGTGTTCGCCAGGCCGAAAGGGCTGCGACCTCGGCCGCCACCACCGACTTCATCGCCCGCCGACTGCCAAAAAACATGGGCCCCCGCTGATCGACAATCAGCAACACGGGACGCTCACGCTCTTCATTGTAAACACGGATCTGAGTTGCTCGTTTGCGGGCGGTGGCTTTCCAATCGATCAGACGCACGTCATCGCCAGGTCGGTAGTGACGCAGTTCTTCAAACGTGAGCCCCCGCCCGCGGAGACGCGATGCATGCCGCCCGGCCAGCAGTGACGTAACCGGTTGCCGCGGCAGAAAGGAGAAGCCTCGCGCCTTCGCTCGCAGCAAAATCAATTCATCCAGGGAGACCGTTACTTGTGCCATGCAACCAGCCTAAGTTGGAACAACCTGCTGGAGCAACTCCGCGATCACATCATCTCGAGTTACTCCCTGAGCCTCAGCTTCGTAGGTCAGATGAACTCGATGCGCCAGACAAGCAGGAGCCATAGCACGGATGTTCTCGGGAGACACAAAATCCTGACTGGAAAGCCAGGCATGCGCTCGGGATGCCGCGTCGAGCGCGACCGTGCCCCGCGGACTCGCTCCCAGGCGAATCCACTTTTGCAGGTTCCCGCCGTATCGCTGCGGCTCTCGCGTTCCCAAGATCAAATCCACGATGTACTGCTCAGCGGCAGGGGCGACGTGAATCGTATTGACTTCCGCTCGAGCCTGAAAGATAACCTCCTGCGCAACAGGCTCCGGCGGCTGAGAACTGGCACCCGATTTCTCGCTACGAACCAAACGCATAATCGCCAACTCATTTTCGGCTGCGGGGTAGGGCACGCTAACGTACATCAGGAATCGATCCATCTGAGCCTCTGGCAGCGGATAAGTTCCCTCCTGTTCAATGGGATTTTGAGTCGCCAACACCAAGAACAGATCTGGCAAGCGGTGCGTCTTTCCAGAAACCGTTACCTGCCTCTCCTCCATAGCTTCCAACAAAGCCGCCTGTACTTTTGCCGGCGCGCGATTGATCTCGTCGGCTAGCACCAGATTGCCAAAAATTGGCCCGGGCTGAAAATCGAAACTAGCTGTCTGTTCGTGGTAGATTTCAGACCCCGTAACGTCCGAGGGAAGCAAGTCCGGCGTAAACTGCACGCGACTAAAATCACTATCCAGTAGTCCAGAGAGCGTCTTGATCGAACGGGTCTTAGCCGTTCCAGGCAGCCCTTCCATGAGCACGTGTCCGTTCGCAAGCAGGGCCACAAGCAGCCTCTCGACGACCTCTTGCTGTCCGAGTACCGCCTGGTTCAGCGTCTCGGAAATCAAATTAATGGATTCGCGTATTGTCATACTCTCCTCATCAGCCACCACATCTTACATTCGAACACCCGGCGTCCGCCTCTAGCTGGAAGATGCTCTGCCTGATCCCAGCTTCAAATACCTCCATCCGTCGGCTTTGATAGCTTAACACAGTCCATGCTGGGTGAGACCCGGCCGACATTTGTGGCCATCCAACATGATGATCCACTGGCGTATTCAGGCAAGACTTGGGTGCTATGCCCTTGGATTGCGGAAAAACTCGCTTCTGTGACGGCGAATCACAGATCTGTCTTGAGTGGCTTAGCCCACTTTCTCTAAACTTCCCGAAAATCCGGAATCGCGTACAAGGATGTTGCGTTGTCAACGGTGGAAAAAAAGTCGCCCTCGGTCGGTAAGGCTCGACCGCCGTGGCATGAGCGTGTGCAATCGGGACGGCAGCTAGCCAGGAATTGGAGACTGCTTGGCTTGCTTGGCCTGTGCGCTGCGGTGCTACTTGCCAGTCTGCCTTGGGTACTAAGCCACACGCCGTTGGGCACGACACTTGCCAAGCGCGTCGCGAATCGATTCGGCTTGAATCTGAAAATCAACTCGATCGAGATTGGCTGGTTCTCTTCTCTTCACTTGCAGGGCGTATCGATCGCGGGCCCCGAAAATAAAAGTCCGCTAACCATTTCCCAAGTGCAGAGCGATGTAGGCCTGTTCGACCTGCTTGGAATCTTTTCATTCAAACCAGGCGAGTGGGTTTTGCGCGGAGTCACGGCGCACGCTTATCTGGTAGAGAACCAGTTCAGTTTCGAAAAAGGACTACGCGCGCTTCTAGAAAAAGGACAACCCAAAGGTCTGATGCACGGTGACCATATCCGTGTCCAGGACATATCACTGGAAGTAACCGATCTGGCAACCGGCGAGTGCTGGCGCGTCCAAAAGTGCGATGCTGAGATCTTGATGCAGGAGCAAAATGCCGAGCTCAGTTGGTCCGGCGTTCTGTCTGAACTTGAAGGTGCCTCAGGCTCCTTCCGCGGCAAGTTTACCGAACAGCTAGGAACCGGCAACGAGAATTCCACTGGACGGGGAAGCAGACCCTGGCGACTCGAGTTCCAAAGCCAATCGGTTCCCATATCCGCAGTCGGACTGATTCCAAGGCGATTCTCAAAGTCCACTCTCAAACTGCCACCCGCACTCAACGGGTATGCCTCTGGACAGCTCGTTCTGTCGGGCGATGGCCGCGGAACGTCTCAATTCGAGCTGCGAGATTTCAAATTGCTGGACGTTGAACTCCTTTCCGCCCGTGGTTTGGATGTGCTTTGGTCCAACAAACTCGCTTCGATGGATGGAAAGATCATCCTCACGCCGGAAAAAATCATCGCCAGGCAACTGAGTTTTTCGAATGATCTGATGCGGTTGAACGTCGATGCCTCGGGTTCGCCGTGGCTCGGCGATTTCACGGATGCCAGTCGACTTCGCGAATGGCTACCCTTCATAGACGGAAACGCCTCTCTGCAAATTGACTTGGCCGCTCTGAAAGCTCGCAATCTCCGATTCTTGAACATTGAACCGGGCGCGGACATTCAGGCTGGAATACTGAAAGCCAACTTTGCAGCTCGCGATGCGGATGCAGGAAAACTTGCAGATTGCGACATTGAACTCTCAAACTACCAAAGCAACTCAGCCCGAGGCGAGTTCAGGCTACCAGAGGCCAGCCTCATGTGCCAACTCGAGTACTCGCCGGACCACTTGCATGTGACCAAACTGGAATTGGACAGCAGCCTGGCAAACCTGGACAGCCAGATCGAAAAGCACCGGGGGACCAGCACGTTCCAGCTCGATCTCCACCAAGCATCTCAGACGCTGCAGCGTTTTCTCGGCAATATGGAAACGGAAGTTCAAGGCTCCTTGGCAGGAAGGCTGGATTGGGAGCTGAGCTCTGACGGTAACTGGAACGTTCAAACAAGAGCCGAGGCAACCCAGTTACAGATCAGCCAAGCCAATGGACCACTCGTGGCCCAGGAGCAAATGCAGCTTACTTTAGACAGCGGCGGAATATGGGATTCCTCAAAAGCGATCGAACTTTCTAAATTTGAATTCAAAGTACATGGTCCAGATCTTGATTTAAGCACGCGTCTGGCGGCTCCCGTTCGCATAACCAACCTGTTCAGCCAATTCCCCTTGCTATTTGATTGCCAAGGCGATTTCGATTATCTGGCAGCCGCTTTGGCCGTTTGGTATCCGAACCAGTTGATTCGGCCCGAAGGAAGTTTTGCACTGAAGATGAAAGCATTACTTTCTCCCATGTATGCGGAGGTCCGACAGGTAGACCTCGAGTTGATGCAACCACGCTTGAGCTTCAACAAAGTCGAACTGCAGCAACCGCATGTACACGGAAAGTTCAACGGGACCTGGAGCTGGCCAACCAACTATCTCGAAATCAAACAGTTTTCCGCCGAATGCCCTGCATTTTCGGCCGAGGCACAGGGTGTACTCGACGAACATTCACAGCGGCTCTCTGTCGCTTGGCGAAGTGAATTGGCAGAACTTGTCAAGGCAATGCAACTTCCCACAGCCCCCGCAACCATCTTGACCTCGAGGGGAAGCAAGACACCAGCGGCTGGATTGTTGAACAGCAGATTGGATCGCAACCCCGAGCTGTGGCATCTCGCCGGTGAATTGAGTGGCGAGCTTAAGGTGGAAGGGAATTCAGAGCGTCTGACGATCAAGGGGGACGCCGTTGCCAAAGAGCTGGCACTGTTGCAGCCAATCCTGTCGGAGCTCAAGAGTGCCGCCTCCGCTTCAACGGATTCCTTGAGCCAACACACGCATCCGCGAGCCGATTCAAGTACTACTTCCACCCCTCAAGCCACCACTCGGCTAGTTTCACAACCTGGCAATCGCAACAAGCTGCTTTGGTTTGAGCCAGAAATGAGCCTCCATCTGCAGTCGGAATACCAAGCTCAACAGCGAACGATGAAAATTTCGCAACTGGAACTGCAAAGCGAATGGTTGGAGCTCCCGCTCTCCGCCGATGTAGACTGGAATGGTCCCCATGCCAAAGCTGAGGTTACGGGCGATGCGCAAATTCGCCTTTCCGAACTAGGGCAGCGACTCACTAGTTTGATCGGCATCGGAATTAAACTGCGGGGAACGCATCAAGCGCCGGTTCGCTTTGAACTAGCGAAATTGCTTAACGGACGCATCCAAGTACGCGGGCAGACCCAACTCGGTTGGGAAGGCGGAGAACTTGCTGGACTAGAGTTTGGCGCCGCCGAAATGCCTCTAGCAATCGATAACGCCAACCTGCGAGTAACGCCGACGCAAATTCCTGTGGGGCAAGGTCAGGTAAACTTCGGCGGTGAAATAAAGCTGAGTCGTTCCCCGGTTGAATTGGAATTGCTCCCGGGAAAGCTGGCCCAATCGATCGAGTTATCTCACGAAGTAACCAGCCGCTGGGTCAAGTTTCTGGCACCACCCATCTCGCGACTGGAAAGCGTGCAGAGCACCTTGGATATCGACCTCGACGAAGGAAGGATCTACCTGGGCGCGCCCCAACGCAATCGAGTCTCCGGAGCCCTGCATATCGAGAACACGCAGACAATGTTCAGTCCGATGATGAAACAGCTGCTCGAGACCTACCTGGTATTACGCGCTGATCTGCAAAATCTCGCAGGGACGAGCTTAGTGCCCGTGGAGAATGACGTCACCATGCCCTCGCAGACCATTGAGTTCTGGATGGGAAATGGCATCATCAACCACAAGAAAATTCTGTTCGTCTTTGACGGCCAGAGCATCGAATGCACGGGAAACGTCAGACTGGACGGGCAGTTAAACATGCTCGCGAGATTGCCCCGCAAATTACTGCAACCCAATATGGACACATCAAATCCAGACGTTTATCTGTTCATGCCTGTTTCCGGCACCATCTTCTTGCCGAAGATTGATCCGACTGGCATCAGCAATTTGAAGACCATGTTCACCAGCACCGCTGCCAATCGCATGCGGGATTCACTGCAACAGCAGCTGGAATCCGAAGCAAGTCTTCTGAAACAAGGACTGGATCTGGCCGAAGAATTATCCGCCGGTAGAACGGCAGCCGGCGAGCCCAAATCTCCCAAGTGACATGCAAGAGGCTATCTAGCACTGGCAAACAATACCGGTAATGAACCACACGCGGCGGACAGGCCCCGAAAGTATCGAGGCCTGATCACTGTAAACGACCCTAGAGTCAGCGAAAACTGCTAAGTTGCCATCCCGAGGTGGGTGCCAGCTGAAGATCCTCGCGTTGCAAATTCCAGGTGTATTTTGTTTTCAATCTCAGATCCACCGGAATCCAATCAAAACCCGAGCCGAGTATTGCCCCCAGCTCTCCGGCGTCAAATGCGGCTTCAAACAAGGCAAAAACCATTTGGGCTTCGGCCAAATTGGCCGTTTCGTATTCGGTCGCCCAATAGCTGTTCCCATTCCGCCACATCTCATACTTGACTTGCACCTGGTAGCTAACCGTATACAGCGGCATCGAGCTTTGGGCCTGAGCGACTCCCGCACCGCAAAGCAAAGCAAACAATAACGCGACCCCCAAACGTGACTTACACATGGCTTCTGACTCCTGATCTAGGTGAAATGTTCTCATCACCATCAGAAGCGGAGGTCGTGGAAGACCGTTACAGATCAGAGTCGAAAAAATTTGAAAATCGATGAGCTCTCGTTACCAGTGTCCTCCCAGTGAGCTCTCTTGAGCTCTCTCAGCTCTCAGCTCTCGTCACCAGGGTCCTCCCTGGTGACGTCCCAATGGGCTCTCGTTACCAGGGAACGTTGGGGTACCAGGCAGAGCCTTGTAACCAGTTGGCAAATTGCCCCAAACCGGATGACACGCTCTCGAGCAGTGGGACTTGAGAGTTGTTCCTCATCGACGGACGCGGATGGCTAAGCCTAAGCTTGTGTGCCCGGGCGGGACCTGTAATCGCGTTGACCCTTGGGACTCAGGAACGTCGCAGACCCCGGATGCCAGCTCACGCGACTCCTCAATCGAAACGAATTGGAACTCGTACTTGCCGGCAGGTAGACTCACCTCAACCCATTCGCCACCTGGACCATGCAAGAACACTGCGTATTGACGGCCGGGCTGAGAGATTGCTTGACTGTCGAAGCCGGGAGCATGAACCACGCTGCTGCGATCCGGGCCCATTTGCACGAAGTCGAAGCCCTCCAGAAACTCGCGTAGAAAACGCAACTGGCGGCGAAGCATGGCACTTCCTCCCCCAGGCGCCTGATTGCTTCCCCGGCCATCTTCAGCGCCGACATAGAATGAATAGTCCAGGTTATTGAACACCGCACCGCCTGCCAGCATGAACTGCCAGGCTTGTACCAGGTAACGCTCATCGTCGCTGCCGGCAAACCCGGATTCGTCGAAACTGACAGGCCGATTCCAGCCATAGTTCATCCAAACAGCCTCGGGCCACGCGTAGTGAAAATTCAAAATTGCGATGTTGGGATCGACATTGTCCAATGAGTGTTTGAAGTTGGTGAAGTTCTGTGCGATCAGGTGCTTTTTGGGCATCTCCGACTCTGTGTCCACAATCACTTGGGCCATTTCCCGTTGCCAAGCCAGAGATTCGTCGGTCCCCATTTCCGCCCATTTGTACCAATCACCTTGCTCAGGCTTCGGATCCAAAGTGCGCAAGGTACGCATCACCTTCCGCGGATTGTCTGCCCACGGTTCGTTTTGAATCTCGTAAAAGACGTTATCAAAGGGATTCAACTCCTGGACGATCTTGCGAACCATTTCCTTTTGCAGAGTCACCAGTCGTGGACTCGATAGTGTGGTCGTCTGTTGCCGCCGCAGATCGACAGGCAGACCGTTGATATTGTTATCAGGATGAAAGGGATGTCGCAGCCAATAACTGTCTTGGTAAGTCGAGCAAAACAGTGTGACTTCGACCACGATACTTTGATCTTGGGCGGCTTGCACGAAACTCCGAAGCCTCGCGAAGTACTCCGGGTTCCACTGCGTCAAATCCCACTTGAATTCTCCCGGGTAGGCACCGGGTTGATCCGTGGCCCGCCAAGGCGATAGATAACGGCCCGTTTCGGGAGCTAGTGTATTGTTCTGTATGCCAAAGCTACCGGGAATCTCCACATAACTTCCGACGAAGATGCGGGTGTAGTTCAAACCGTCTCCAGACAGCGACTGCAAGTAGGTCACGTAATCGAAATCCCTATTCAACACCGCTCCGTAATGCTCTGCCGAAGTCACCAAAATTGTGGGCTTACCTTGAAACTCAAAGTAGTGATGATTCTGCGGATGCAATCGCAAAACACCGGATGAATTTGCCGTTTCCTGAGCACCCGCGGGCACTAATACCAAGCCCAACAAACATAAGCTGACGGATAAAGATTGAAATTGCATGATTCCCCCTAAAGATCACCGATCGAAACCGGGCAACGAGAAGCCGCGATCCGCATCATCCAAAATCAGTAGCCAATCCTGCCCGCGACCACTTGATGGTGGTACGTAGGTTTGCAAACCGGCTGTATCGCTGGTATGCAAGAGATGGGCAGTACCATATCGCGGATCGTACCAGGCCTCACGTACTTGGCGAACTTTGCGAACCCTCAACACGCCGAGATCCAGCGTAAAGCTTTCACCGCGTGGACTGTAGACCAAGGCGAAAGACCCGTCTTTGGCCATCGCCGAGCGGACTTTAGCTCCACCCGTTAAAGGTGCGTCCTTCAACCAGTCGGACACCGGTTCAAGCTGATGAAAAGGGCGGGATTCCATCAAACGACGCAGATAACCCATTTGAAAGGCTCCGGGATGATCCATGGCTTGATGCCAAGGAGTCTGCGCGGATATGACCGGCGGCCGACCGTGATCCCACATCTGCCATATATTATTGTTTCCATACGTGTGACCGCAGGCACCGGCTAACACAGACCAATACGCCGCTTGCCGCACATCATAATCATCCATCCGCAGACTGCTAACGGTCGTCTTCAGGTAGAAGCCTACGGGGATCGTCTCATAGCGAGGCTCTCCGTCGAGTGTCGGTTTTGCCGGCTTGAGCCCATAATCTTGCTCTGCGAACAAGCCGTTGTCGTGATCCCGGGCCGCATGTGACGACTGATACATATTGAAGTCTAGCCATTCCGCGTCGTGGAAATAATCCGAAGACTTGCCCGGCCCACGCGGGTGATACGTAATCAGATGCCTGCCACCATCGCCTCGCTTCAAGCCGCGGGCCATGGCCTCGATGAGCCTCGCATCCTGCTCGGAGTAGATATTCCGGTCGCCTCCCAGAATCCAAATGATCGGCATTGTGGCGTAGCGATTTGCCAACCACTCGCCATACGCTTCCGCCTTGGTCGCATCAAAAATTATCGGACGCCCTGGCTGCTGGGGTCCCTGCCACTTATCTCCCCAAGTAGGCAGCATGCCAACGTAAAGGCCGAGAGAGGCGGCTCGTTCGACAATGTAGTCCACATGATCCCAGTAGTCGTTGTCAGGCCCAGGCCGCACATCAGGACGCAGCGGATCGTTATCTAAAAGAGGGAAATGCCCATAAGCATTCGGGGTTGTCAGACCGTCCAACTCGGCAAGTGCAACCGCCTGAATCACACTAAAACCCTTGGCGGCTCTGTTTTCTAAGTACAGGTCGGCTTCTTCTCGGTTCAGACGATGAAACAACTCCCATGCGGTATCCGCCAAATAAAAAAACGGCTTGCCTTCGGCTGTCTCCAAAAAGCGGCCATTGCTGCTTACGCTCAGTTCTGGAAGCTCGGAAGCCCAATTGGGATTGGCTCCGCAAACCAAGAGAGCGCTGCCAAACACAGAGAACAAACTTAGCTTGCGAACCTTGAACATGATCTACATCCTTTGAAAGTTGGTTGAGCTTGCGCCACGCCCGCCGGAGCGAAAACTTTCCATTTCGGCCTTCACGGGCAGCGTCTTTCGATCGGGTACGAGAAACCTCCCGCATCTGCCTACTTGCCGATGGCCGATTCCAGTTCGACTAACTCTAGTTCAGCCAATAGGGGCAGATGATCGGACGCTACAGGCTCGTCGATGACACGGGCATTTTTCAATCGCCACAGCTTGGCCGGACGATAGAGCACATAATCGATCTGACGACTGGGATCACTCACAGGAATCGTTTTCAGATGTTCTTCGTCGCAGACTTCCCAAGAAGCTCGCAATCGACTTAGAGTTTGGCTAGTTGGCACGGCGTTCAGATCACCCAGCAGAAGAGCCGGTGCGGTTGGCTCCGCTGTCACAAGCTGGTTGATAAACTCCGCAGACGCCAATCTCTCGTCTTCCAAGGGACGGTGATCAAAATGGGTAGCCAAGATGGTCAAAGCCTGCGAAGTATTAGGCAATCGCACGACAGCCTTCAAACATCCTCGCTGTTCACCTTGCTGAAAATTCGGCAGCAGATGATTCTCAACGCCGTGGAGCGGCCACCGCGAGAGGATCGCATTGCCATAGTGCCCTCCCTGCAACTCGATATTCGCACCAAACGCGTTATGCATCCGAGTATTCTTGGCCAACTCGGCCACCTGATCCACCCTTCCGCTGCGTCTTACTAACTGGTCCACTTCCTGCAGAGCCACAATATCTGCTTCCGCAGCATGGATCACCTCGGCAATGCGTTCGAGGTCCAGGCGTCCGTCCACGCCCTCTGCATGATGAATGTTATAGGTCAGCACACGAATCCGAACCGGTTCCGCGGCCAAGCATGGAATCGATTGCGCGAGCAACAGTGCGATGAAGCAGATTAAACGGCAGGCCATGTCAGGTATCGCATTCACGGTTGTTTTAAACTCACTGCAATCCAGCCCGTAAGTCTGGATTGACTCGGCTCTATTCTACCGTGCACCGACGGTGACAGGCCATGGACCGGTGACCAACCTGCGACGAGAACCAAAGTGGCTCAACCCTGGGTAAACTTGCGGTAAGTCGGTGACCATCCTGCGATTACGTCCAACACAACAGAACCGCGGAAACACTCAAACGCCAGCCACCCTAAACAGCCTAAACATTTGCGTGAGATGAACATTGAATGAACTCCCTTTGAATTCCCGCTTTGTCATTGCAGAGCCCGAGCTGTGCTACATGGACGGCAACAGTCTCGGCAGACTTCCCAAAGCGTCCGTGGAACGGCTTCTGCAAGTGATCCATGAAGGCTGGGGAAGGGACTTGATTCGCGGGTGGAATGCCGACTGGATTGACCTGCCGCAACGCATCGGCGCTAAGATCGCACAGCTGATCGGTTGCGACGCGGATGAAGTCATCGTGGCGGATTCCACCAGCATCAATCTCTTCAAACTGGCCACCGCCGGCCTGCGAGTCGCACATGGCGACAAAGATCAGATAGTCAGTGACGCCACAAATTTCCCTTCCGACCTCTACATATTGAATTCCGCTGCGGAGGCTGCCGGCTCGCGTTTCAGGGTCGATGTTGTCGGCGAGGCAGCCAGCATTGCTTTCCCCACGCAAGCGATCCGGAACGCGATCAACGACCGCACAGCCTTAGTGTCTCATTCGCATGTAGCATTCCGCAGCGCGGCCTTGGCCGACATGCGAGAAATCACGCAGTCGGCCCATGCCGTGGGTGCACTAACGCTATGGGACTTGAGCCATTCCGTAGGTTGCCTGCCTATCGATCTACATGCTGACCAAGTGGATATGGCCGTAGGCTGCACTTACAAGTATCTGTGCGGGGGCCCGGGAGCACCGGCCTTCTTGTATGTTCGCAAAGGCCTGCAGGCGAAGTTGCGAAACCCGATCCAGGGCTGGTTCTCGCATGACCAGCCCTTCGACTTTGGCACCGCATATACACCCGCCCAAGATGTGAGTCGCTTTCTGTGCGGAACACCACCCGTCTTGAGTCTGGCGGCCATCGAAGCGGGCATCGACGCCGTTTTGGAGGTCGGTACCGATCGACTTCGAACGAGATCGGTACAACTCACGTCATTGCTGATTCGTCTGTTCGATGAACAGCTCGCCAAGCTCGGTTACGAGCTGCGCAGTCCTCGTGAGCCGCATCT
>JANSWS010000699.1 GCA_024743355.1 bacterium | reverse complement strand
GGTTTCTTGAGAAAACCCAATCCACCAATGGACAACGAACCAATTTAAGGCCTTGTTAGGCTCGGTTCATATGACAAAAGCCAGTCTCAACAGCAAGCTGCCAAAACCAACTCCGTCACAGGTGGTGTCTCGGTCAAAAGACACCGTTTTAATTAATTGCTAGCAAATCTTGAGACTGCCTGTCAGTTCGCCGAAACAAACCATCAGAGTCCAAAATTCGCCCACAACCTCATTTACTACAAAGCTGAAAACTTTTCGTTTTCAACGGAGAGCTTATCAACCAAATTGTCAAAGATCAGCGAGACTGTTCCCCTGGGGTCGCCTCAGGCTTCAGTCGAGTCACGTAATTTATCGGCCTCGGCTCGGGTCGTCAACCCTCGCGTGAAAAATTGGCAGACAAAAAAGTGCCTTCCGATGAGTAGCACATCGTGGACCAAACAGTTGTCCGGCCAGCTGTTCCACCAACGAAGGACAGGAATGTATCGGCTAGGCCTCGGTTCAGCAAGGTGCTTCGGCAAAAGATCTTGAAAGTTTTGCCGATCCCGGCTCTCTGTGCTGGAGGATCTTGCCTAAACGCTGTGGATTGCCAGCATTGTTGGCGGATCGGCCGGTTTTCGCACCAACGGAGCTCGGCTCCCAAGCACAGTGCTCCGCTCCCAAACGCAGCCGACCCGCAATCCCCGCTCGGCTGCCGACCAGAGTCCACTTCCTCAGTCCGCCAGCGATCCGGGCGAGAGCGTCGAAGTTCTTAACGGATGCCCGCCAGATCAAACAGTCACAAAGTACCTATTTGTTGGAAGCACCCTCCATCCCGAACTCAAGCCAATTTTCAGACAGGAAGAAGATGGCAGTCCATTCATTTGCCAAGCATCAGATTCTGACCTAGTTTTCCGAAGGTCAAACGCTGGTTCCGAGAGTTACGGTTTTTCCGCTATGAACAATAATACGACTCCATCTGCGACTGCTGACAGTGAACTTGATGCCCTTTTGCA
This sequence comes from bacterium, assembly GCA_024743355.1. Taxonomy (GTDB): domain Bacteria; phylum Planctomycetota; class Planctomycetia; order Pirellulales; family Pirellulaceae; genus Aureliella. The sequence goes on along the minus strand of JANSWS010000699.1, from coordinate 969 downwards.
ACGGATCGATGGATTGATCTCCGGTGGAAACACGAGTTTCAATGCGGAAACCCCGCCGGACGAGAGGCCAATCGCGGCCTTGGACCCTCGAAATCGAGCCCCCTTCGCAGAACCTGAGGTGCTGAGCGATGAACCGCCGTCGGCGTCATCCTCCGAGATTTCCCCGTCTACCGCGGCTGCTGCTCAGGAAATGGATAACGTGAAACACACCGTCAAAACCGCGCAGCCCAAGTCCGATAGTTCCAAAACGGTTAGTTTCGGAAAACTGACTGGAGATCGCGACGAGCCCTTTGTGCCATTCGAGCCGCAAAGTTTAGAAGCAGCTGGACTGACCGAGTCGCTGGTCGAAGAAATCATCATGCGGTTTCTGTTGCGGCGTGGAGAAAGCAGCGGCAGAGGAATCGCCACTCAGCTTCAGCTTCCTTTCCGGCTAGTGGAACCCATCCTAAATCGACTGAAATACGAGCAGATGACCGCCTATCGCGGCAGTAACTCAGTCAATGACTATACGCACTGCCTGACCGACGCGGGACGGGATCGTGCTCGTGGCTTCAATCTGCGAACAACCTACTTTGGTTCCGCCCCGGTGGCTCTCGAACACTATTGTGAAGCGGTGAAACTGCAGTCGGTGGAAGGGCAATATCCAAGACGAGACCAATTGCTACACGCCTTTCGAGACTTGTTGATCGATCGCAAGATGTTGGGACGACTGGGGCCGGCCATCAACAGCGGTCGCGGCATGTTTTTGTACGGGTATCCCGGAAACGGCAAGACGAGCATCGCCGAACGAGTAACTCTCGCCTTTGGCAAATACATTTGGATCCCCCGCGCCATTCTCGTGGATGGTGAAATTATGCGGCTGTACGATCCCTTATTGCATGAGATCGCCGACGGCGAACGCGGAACCGGTATCTTGAACGACACGGGAATTGATGGTCGCTGGGTGCGGATCAAACGGCCGACGATTAT
>JANSWS010000268.1 GCA_024743355.1 bacterium | reverse complement strand
GTCCGCGTTTCTTTCGATAACCTCGACTTGCATGGACGGCGTGTACAGACAATAGATTTCGCCGGATTTCTTGGTTGAGATCAAAGTCTGCTGGCCACTCAGCACCGCAATGGACACGGGCTGCCGATACTGGCCCTGTGGATCATATTGAATCTTTTCCAGGGTGGACGGATCCGCACTGCGGAGCGCGAAATCGTAGGGATCTTCCGTGCTGTACGCCTCGCCAGCCTGCTGTCCGTAACTGTAACTGCCGTAGGTCTGATCAGTATAAACTTGGCCGCGGTAAGACCGGCCGCTCGCGCCGTCATCTTCAGGATCGCTGGCCGGCAATGCGGAAACACCGCAGACTCCCCAAAAGAGAAGCCCCCAAGAGAGAGACGCCGACAAGCAGACTTGCAAGCCGCGAGATGTCAACTTCAACGGCTTCATGATAGAGCAAACAGAAGGCATGACTTTTACCAACTAGTGCAGCACCAGAACATCGCTCCTGAATACGTACCGTGGAACGATTGTCTTTCGTCTCAACACCAATTCGGGCTCGCTCTGCAAGTGAACCCGTGTGAGAGTACCGCGGTACGATGATTTGGAATCCGCTTCCAGTATAACGGCAGTCAGCTGCCGCAGCAGCTTCAATCGCTAACAGAAAGGCCGTTAACTCTACTCGGCGGCCTGGGAGAGATCCGCGGGTACCGGCGGAACCGTACCCGGATTATCGGCCTTCACGCTGGACGAATCGGACAAGGGCTTTTGGTGGCGTCTGGAAAACTGCCAGAATCCGAACAATCCCAATACCAAAGCGGCGGCGCCGGCGGCCAGCCATTCCAAGGGAAGATGCTTGCCATCTTCCACCAGAATCCTCATGGATTTGAGTTCATCCGAGTAATGACTCAAACACAACAGCAAACCGTTGTGCAACGCGTGCACCAGCATCCCAGGCCAAAGAGAAGCGCTGCGAACGGCGATGAACCCCAGAATCAACCCCATGAAGGTCGTCGGCAGAAAGCGCTCCACGGCCAACACATTCGAAGTCAATACGTGCATCAGCCCGAACAACACTGCCGAGACAGCGATGGCCCAAGCTGCCGAGTACTTATGCAAGGAACTCAGCACAAAGCCACGGAAAAGAAACTCTTCACAGACGGCTGGCGTGATCGCGAAGACAAACAGAATCTGCCAGAGAGGCAGTTGCTGTAGCGAACGTCTAAACTCCGCGACTTTTTGCAGGTGCGAGGCATCAATCGTTCCAATCCCCAGTGCTTGTCCCGCGATAAAAATCTCGTGCGCAGCGGTCCAGGCTGAAGCGGAAATCAGCAAGGCAGCCGGAAACCACACCAGCCAGTTTCTAGCTTTGCCGACACCCAAGCGAAAAGTCGTGGTGAGCTCAATCCGACGGTACAAGCAAACCAGCAAGGGGACACCTAAAATCAGTACGAATGAAATCACGGCGGATGCCCAAAGCTTCGTGGCAAGTTGACTGCTGATTCCTGGCAAAGCGCTGGACGTGACAAAATAAAGCGGGAACATCAAGGCCATCGTAAGCGCCATCTGATCGACGCCTGGATAGCGTGTTGTCTGTTGGGGGATAACCAACAAATCCCTCCAGCTACCGCGGCTGCCCTGACTCGACGCATCCGTACCAAACAGCCGACTAGCGACCGCCAAGGCGGCCAGCGCATAAATTGCGTTGCAGATTACTGCCACCAAGGCCGCATTCCACTCCGCTTCGCCAACCAGCACTTCCCTCGCCAAAAGAACAATGTTGACCAACGGCACCGTGGCCAACAGACTGGTGAAGCGGATGCCTGGCAAGAGACTCATCACGCCCGGAGTCAGCGCCAAGAGCATCAGGGGAATCAGGTAAGCTTGGGCTTCTTTGAAGCTTTTGGCAAAGCTCGTTACCGCCAACAGCAGAGCCGCAAAAAACATGGTGAACAGCACCAGCAGCACCAGGATCGTTCCGATGACTCCTGCCGAAAGAATACCATCTCCAAAAATCAGCGAGCCAATTCCACTGACCCACAGAGTAATCGTCATGGCCGTTAGATTGGCCAAGGCAGTCAGCAGGGCGACGGTCACTACCGCAGAATACTTGGCCAGCAGCAAAGCATAGCTAGGAGTGGGAGACACGATCAGTGCTTCCATGGTCCCGCGCTCACGTTCACCGGCAGTCAAATCAATGGCCGGATAGACAGCCCCCGCCATCGTCATGAGCACCAATACCAAGGGCACCATGGTTGCCAACATATCCGAGTAATCACTCTTCATGATGATCGGGGTGGCGTACAAGCGGAACGGAGCCTCGTAGTTGTTTTGAATAACCTCGCGAGAAGCCTCGTTGTTGACCGCGGCAAAAATTCGCTCAAGGACCTGCAGGGCTCGCTCGCTGCGAGGATCTCCCTTGCGGTAGTTGACTTGCAGGTGACCAATCAATTCCGCGATGCGATCAGCGTCAAATCCAACTTCATCCGCATTGATGGGTGAGTAGCGTTGCGCGACTAATTCGACTGCTTTGCGAGAAATCTGCGTTCCAGGCTGCAGGCGATTTCCATCGTCGTCCTGCAACACTACTTTCCGCGTGATGATCAAATCCGCCGAGGCAGTTCTGAGAGCGTCGCGACCATCATCTGCCAGCGGTAACCAGCGAATCTGCGGTAATCCGCTGGCGGGTTGACCTGCTTGCGCAGATCCAACCTTTCCATCCTGCAACTCCGACTCGACAAAGGTAGGCGCCGCCTCGCGGTCCTGAATCAACATGTAGCCTATTTCCAGCAAGCCTGGCAGCTGGGTGTCACTAACTTGTGATCCGATACCGAAAGTCACCAAGTTTTCCGCATTGGCGGTAACACTGGTCAGCAAGACGCGATTCAGCACCAAACTTAAGAGCGGATAGACCAGCAGCGGCATCAAAACCAGCGTCACAATGGTCCTGCGATCGCGCAGCGATTCCCGCAGTTCTTTCATGCACAGCCGAAGCATTCTTAGCATGGTTACGCGTGGGAGCATGGCGACTCCTCTTCACGGTCGCCGTCATTGCCAACCGTTTCAGCCAAGGCCGAACCGAATGCGTCAACCTGGCTCGGCACCGTGGAATCTTCCACCTCGGACTCCGAATGACGCATCATGGTCAGGAACATGTCCGTAAGATGCTGTTGGCCTGTTGCATCGCGGATCTCCTGCAGCGAGCCGGTGTACATCAGCGCTCCGCGATGGAGCAATCCGAAGCGATCGCAGACGCGTTCCGCTTCATCCAGACGGTGTGTCGACAACAAGACCGCCTTGCCACGCTCCTTCAGATGCGAAATGAACTCGAATACGGTTTGGCTACCTACGACATCCAAGCCTCGGGTAGGTTCGTCCAAGAGCATCACCGGTGGATCGTGCATCAAGCCCCGCGCCAGAATAACACGCTGTTTCTGGCCCGTGCTGAGTGTTGAACAACGTTGGCCGATGAACCCCGACAATTGCAATTCGTCCACCAACCGCTCCAAGCGTTGGCGGGCCAGCGAGAGCGGAACCGCGTAGAGATCGGCAAAGTAGAGCAACATTTCTCGCGCGGTGAGCCAGGGATAGACGCCATCATTGGTCGAGACCATGCCGATCTTGGCTCGCACTTCGGGAGAATCGGGGCCCGCTCGAAACCCGCCCACCTCAGCATAGCCGGCGTCAGGCTGCAGCAAGCCCATGACGATTCGCAACGTGGTTGTCTTGCCGGCTCCGTTGGGTCCCAACAAGCCGAACACTTCCCCCTGCTGAACACTGAACGAAACGCTGTCTAGCGCCTGGATCGTCTTGCCCGCCCAATGAAACTGTTTTGTCAAACCGGAAGCGATAATCAATGTTCCGATTCACCCCTTCCACCACCGAGAAACATTTATAAGCATTCCCGAAATTGTATTTCCCGGGCTAGTCCATACGGTACCGCTGCCAATGCGTAAGCAATGAGTACGCCCCAGGGAGGGGAGCCGTTCGACCTTTTCCCAAATCGACCAGCCTCAATCAGGCAGTTTATCGATTTCACCCCCCTGAATCGAGGCCGCTGCCCAATGCGGCTCCATGTCCATCGAGTAATCCATGCTCCGCACGGAACCATCCGCCAATGCGGCGTTCCAACCGGTCCAGTGTGCGCTGCCAAAGTCATGGCAGGCCAAACAGTTGTTTTTGGAATCGCGGGCAGGAGGACGAGCCGCAAATCTTACCGTCGCATTGGCCCCCGTAAACCGATCGATCCAACCCATCGCCGGCGCGCGATCCCCAAAGTCCGTGCCGTCGAAATATCTTGCCGAATCCATCGCCTTCTCGCCCAGCAGATAGGTATTGCTCAAACCGTCCCTGATGTCGCGAAAGCGGGTCCCACGCCCGAATCGCCAGACACCTTCCCGCTCGACAGCAATGCTATTTTCTCCCCCGGTAGCTCCATGCCCCATAACGCGTGCGGCCCCACCGTTCATGGCATAATCCGTGCGGGCGGCCCGATCTCCGTAGCGTTGCTGATACACCGTGACCAGCGGGTAAGCCTCCGCAGAACGACGGGTCGGGCAGTGCAATACACTCAGGGCATTGGCTAGTACACGGCTGTCAGAATCATTCACCACCAGTTGAGTGGAGGCTCCCAGTCGTCCCCATTCGGCTGCCAGCGCGGTTTGCTCCAAAAAGAGCATGCTTTTCGAAATCCAGTTCCACCCGCGCATGCTCTCATCACGAGTGCGGCCCTGGAAACTCACCAATGCAGGCTGCTCCTCCCCCGCATAGCCAGGCAGCCAGCGAAAGGCCGATTCATAGTTGTGGGATGCCAGGGCTAGCTGCTTTAAATTGTTTTTGCATTGTATTTGTCGAGCAGCTTCACGGGCTGCTTGTACTGCGGGTAACAACAGGCCAATCAAGATTGCAATAATTGCGATGCTGACCAACAATTCGACCAAAGTAAATCCGCCACGGGCTCTCATGCGGGTCTCCTGAGTTGAGAAGAGTCCCGATTCTACACGCTGGCCCCGGCAATTTTCGAGACGGGGCTAAATCTGAGAGCTCAACCGCAGGCCAATGTTGGAAATTCCACGCTCTGGCGAGCGTAGCTACCTTCGCCAGAAGGTGGACTGCAAGGCAATGGCGGAATCTCCACGCTCTGGCGAGCGTGGCGACCTTCTCGGGAGGATGGACTGCTCAGGCTTCTCCACGCTCTGGCGAGCGTAGCTACCTTCGCCAGAAGGTGGACTGCGGGGCCAATGGGGGAAATTCCACGCTCTGGCGAGCGTGGCTACATTCTGGCGAGCGTGGCTACGGGTTAGAGCCCCGGCTGGGATAAACGCCGGGCAGTCTTGGCTAATTGCACGAACTCGCCGCGCAGTCCACGCTGGTCTTTCCCAAGACTGCTGGTCGCCGTTTCGACCACCCAATCCCAATTCAATTGGCCCGCGTACTGGCTGCCACGCAGCAGCATGCCGTATCCCATCACCGCCGTGGCAAACTGGAAGTCCGCATCGGGATGCGAAGTAAACATGCCAGCCGGCAACCGCAATTGAAACTCCTGGCTGGTTGACTCTTCCGGGTTTTTATAACGCAAATTGACAGTCAGCTTGGTGGAAGCGTCAGCCTGCTCATCGATGCGTTGCGTCACGAACTCCGAGGTGCGAGTTTCCATCGATTCGCTGCCAGCTCCCACTGGAACCAACTCGTAAAAAGCCGTTACCGCGTGCCCCGCTCCAATCTCACCGGCATCCTTGGCATCGTCTCGGAAATCCTGATTGTCCATCAGCCGATTTTCATAGCCCAACAAACGGTAGGACTGGACGTGCTGGGGATTGAAATCGAGTTGAATTTTCACGTCCTTGGCGATCGTCACCAAAGTGGCTCCGATTTCTTCCACCAGGACTTTTCGAGCTTCGAGCATGCTGTCGATATAGGAGTAGTTTCCGTTGCCCAAATCGGCCAACTTTTCCATCGTGGAATCTTTCAGATTACCGCTGCCAAATCCCAGAACCGACAGGAACACGTTGCTGGCTGCCTTTTCCTGAATGAGCTCGATCAACTCACTTTGGTTGGTCGTACCCACATTGAAATCTCCATCCGTGCAGAGTAGCACGCGATTGATACCACCCTGAATGAAGTTCTCGCGAGCGACTTGGTAGGCCAGCCTGATTCCCTCGCCGCCATTGGTCGTGCCACCGGCGGAGAGCCGTTCCAGGGCAGCCAGGATTTCCTGAGAATGCTCCACGGGGGTGGAGTCCAGAACAAGTCCGCTCGCACCGGCGTAGACCACAATTGCCACGCGATCTTGGGCACCCAGTTCCTGAACCAGAAGTTTCATCGCCGATTGAACAAGCGGCAGTTTATTGGGGGCCAACATCGAACCCGAGACATCTAACAGAAATACCAAATTGCAAGGCTGACGCTGGTGAAACTCGATGGACCTGCCCTGCAGCCCCACACGGAGCAGCTCGTGTTTCGGATTCCAGGGGCAAGCTGCCAGCTCCGCATTCACGGAGAATGGGTGCTCGCCTTCCGGCTGTGGATACTGGTAACGGAAGTAATTGATCATCTCCTCCAAACGCACGGCACCAGCCGGCGGTAGACTGCGGGCCTGAATCATCCGCCGCACGTTGGTGTAAGAGGCCGTGTCGACATCGATAGAAAATGTGGATTGCGGTTGGGTCAACGCGTCCACAAAATCATTCTCGATAATGTGATCATAAGCTTCCGTATTGAAAGCAACTTCGGGCGCGCTGTCTTCCGGGGTATTCAGGCCCGCGGTGTGCTGCATCGACGCACTGTCCTGCCGCAATGCTGCCGAATTGGGCCCTTGTCGACCACATCCGGAAAGCCCCAAGAGTAATGCCAAACAGCTCAACACCGAGAAAATCGGCCAGCGTCCTATGCGCTCCACAGCTATGCGACGATCGCTCAACATCGTGATCTCCCAGGTATGCGACAGGGTAGGGTCGCAGAAAGAGACGCACGGGAGCCCGGATGTATTCCCAAAAATCGCCACATGCTGCCAAGAAATTATCTCACTTGGAATCCAGCCCGGTGACCAGCGGCCTGGAAATGCGATTGCCAGGGCAAAGGTTCAGCTAGCCATGCAAGCAGTAACAGCTCAGATATTTCGCCCAGGCGGTCGACAACGAAACTAAGGCTGATTCCCTGCCACCGCCAAAATCAAGGTTGGAAAAAGCAGTCTAGGGCGTTGTAGCCGGAACCGAACCTGACTGCAGGAACTCGAGCGTAAAAACCTGACTTGCGGTGACCTTATCGGCATCCACCAGATCGATTTTGACAAACTGCTCGACCAGCGTCTCCCACCTGGCAGAGGTCATATTACCCATGCTTTGCAAGTCGACTTCGCTGGTGATGCACAAAGGTCGCAGTTTATCCACACCAAACTTCAGGGCCTCCATGGTCATCCCATGTTCGTTGGCCGCCAAAATCGCAGCATTCGTCTCTTCTGGCGATTCGAAGTACTGCTGCCAGCCCTCACGGCAAGCCTGCACCATACGGCCGACAATATCAGACTGTCCTGTGATGTAATCCTGTGTAGCGAGCAGGCACGATGCGTAGGGATTGAAACCGATCTCAGAAAGCATCAGCTGACGGACGGCAACGCCTTCCTGCTGTGCCAACAAGGGCTCGCTGAAGGAATAGGCTTGCATGGCACTATCTGGATTAGCCACCAAATTCGGAACACCGGAATAGGGCACGATCTGAACGCCCTCCAACAATCCCTGGGCCTCCATGAATTTGAGGTAGGGCCGACCGGAACCCGCTTGCAGCGTCATCCCCCGCAGATCTGACAAAGTCTTAGCGGATGAAGCCTCATGTACCAGAATGCAACGCGGCGTATTCTGAATGGGAGCCATGAGAGCGACAACGGGAACATCTTGCTGGCGGAAAACGAGGACATCGTCCGCATTACCGATGGCGAACTGCACGCGCCCCATCACCAATTCTTGGGCTACGGGTGCGGCAGGACCACCCGGCCGAATCTCAACGTCCAAACCGTACTTATCGAAGATGCCGTGGACTTTTGCCGCGTAAAAGCCTCCGTGTTCGGCCTCCGGATGCCAATTAAGCATCAACGTCACCTTGTCCTTGCCATCCGCGGTGGTGCCAGGATTCGCGGAGGAATCACAGCCGCATAACAGAACGGTCGCGATCATCAGAGCACAGCAAGCTTGTCGCTGCACGCGAACGATATGGGCTGCACAGCCAAGATTCAAAGCCATCAATTTTCTCCATGCTGCAGAACCAAAGCCAATTAACGCGGTCCCAACCATGCTAATAAGACCGTCTTCTACCAACCATCATCGCTAGATTCCAAGCTATCCGAAACGCGATGTGAGGAGAAAGGGGGCTGAACGCAAAACCGCGAGGCAGCCGCAGGTACCTTGCAGCTTTGGCTGTCGACCCGTTTTTCTCCTGCCAACTCTTAACCATGCTCCGAGGTAGTGCTTACGAAATCTCAACTACTCGTTTTCAAACCCGCTGCTAGCTGTCCACCGCCAGAGCAGCATGCGGGATAACAGGTTTACGCCACCCAGCATCAACAAACCCAGCCACGTGCTGACGAAAATTGCCGCGATGATGGCATCCGTCTTGGCCAAGTTTTGCCAGCCCGTCATTACCGTCCCCAAGCCGGCATAGCCACTGGAGCCATTTCCAACAAAGAACTCACCTACGATGGCACCGATCACCGCCAGTCCCGCGCTGATTCTCAGCCCCAAGACCAAATGGCTGACCGCATGCGGAATACGCAGCTTGGTCAGCGTCTGCCAACGCGTTGCGTTACTGAGGCGAAAAAGATCTTTCAAATTTTCGTCCACGGAAATCAATCCCGCCGTCACGTTGGAAACGATTGGAAACAGACTGATGATTGCAGCTACCAGCACCACCGTTTTGAAACCGTAGCCAAACCAGGTGATCAGCAGCGGTGCGATGGCGACGATCGGCACTGTCTGCAAAAAGATGACGTAGGGGTAAAACGCGCTTCGGAGCCATTTTGACTGACTAAAAATAATGGCGATCACCACGCCCACCAAGACACTGGCCAGTAATCCCAAGAGCGATGCTGCTCCGGTGGCCAGAAAACCTTCTATCAGCGCGTCTCTCTCGTCCCACATCGAACGCAGAACTCGAGCCGGCGAAGGGAGCGTGATCGGATGCATTTTGAAGATCACGACCACAGCTTGCCACAGGGCAACAAAAACGGCGAAGGCCAGCAGCGCGGACCAGAACTTCTGTGCAAAGGAAGCATCACGCATGGGGCGATACCTCGGCGATACCAGCGCTGACTTGACTGTACAAGGTTGCGAATTCAGCACTTGCTCGCATCTGCTGGGTACGCGGCCAGGGCAGGGTGTTGGTAATCAAACGTGCGATCTTGCCATTTCCCAATAGAGCCATCCGATGGCTGAGGTAGACCGCTTCCGCGATGTTGTGCGTAACAAACACGATCGTCCGTTTGCGTTGTTCCCACAAATCGAGCAACAACTCGTTCAGCCGCGTCCGCAGCAAATCGTCCAAGGCTGCAAAAGGCTCATCCAGCAGGAGGATTCGCGGATCGGTCACCAAGGCCCGAGCCAAACTAGTACGCATCCTCATGCCCCCCGACAACTCCCTGGGATAACGGCGACGCGAGGCCGCATCCAACCCTACGGAAGACAGCAGTTCTTGAGTACGGGTCTCCCAATCCGAATTTTCACTTCCGCCAGAGGTTTGGAAATTTTTGCGATCCATCCGACTTGGCGAACCCAATTCCAGTGGTAAACGCACGTTCTCCTCTACGGTCCTCCACGGCAGCAACGTCGGATCTTGAAACACATAGGATAGAAATGTCGAGGCTTGTTCCGCGGATTGACCGCTGAACTCAATCGTGCCGGAAGTTGGCTTGAGCAGCTCCGCAATCATTCGCAGCAGAGTACTTTTCCCGCAACCCGAAGGTCCGAGCAAAGCAACAATCTCAGCCTCAGCGACCTCTAAAGACAGATTGTCCAGCACATGAGGACCTGCCTCATACTGGAATGCGATATTCGAAATGGAAATACCAACTGCGCTCACAGGTCTGGATTACGGCAGGAGTCTCTAATCGTCCGCCGAACCGTCTCCGTCTTCGAGTGGCGGCGTGTCCTCAGCGGCATGGGAATCCGGACTTTCCTCCGGTTGAAGTGTGCCGAATTGTAGCAGAGCCGGCGAGTCGGCTAGCTTCAAGTCGGCGAACTCCGCGGCGATTTCAAACTCGCCGTCGAGCGCACGTACCAATTGCTCCACCCGCAACACGGAATCCAGCATGCCTTCAGCCAGTTTGAGTTGGTAGTCACCCGCTCGCTTGGCGGCAGCTAGCGATGCCTTTGCCTCGGGACTCATGCCCGAGGTACTGATCTGCTTCCAAGTCGCTAAAGCCGCTTCGAGCCTGGCTGCAAAGCTCAACAAACTCAGACGGATCCTCTGCAGGAAGTTGCCGTCCAGAGGCAACACAATTTGTGACAACTGGCTGTCGCTTGCCGAGATACGCCACCGCAAGCGGTCGCCACGTGAGCCCACAATCTGGGCCTGCACCAAGATCTGCAGAGATTCCAAGGGCAGTGAATCATGCCGCAGCTCCCAAGCAACCGTTTGACCTCGAGCCAGCGTCTGGACATTTTCCGGCCTGACCTCAAATCCTGCCTGGGGGAGGATACGCAGCCTCCAACCGGGTTCTTTGGGTCGGTTTGGGCCGCCGAGCGGAAACTTTTGAATCTGCAGCATGGGAGACACGGGTAAGCTCAGTTGCGGTTTGCGGACATCTTCAGAGCCACTAGCGACTTCCACCTCGTTGCTGATTCGCTCTGCTTCGGCAGTCATCCCGGCAATCTCTGAGACGACATCCACCGCCGCTGCCCCAGCCCCCAGACTCGCCTCCCCCAGCCGCGCCTCCCCCAGCCGCGCCGCCCCCCGATGCGCATCCACCACCGTCCCGGCCCCCTGTAGGGG
>JANSWS010000509.1 GCA_024743355.1 bacterium | reverse complement strand
ATCAGCTGACCGAAACCTATCTGTTCCAGCTGCCTTCCAATCGCTTGGGGCAACCCGCCAGTATCCTGTACACCAACATTCAGACGTTGCAGGCGGCGGTCGATTCAGGAGAAATGACGCGTATCGACTTCCCTACCATCGACCCCAGTACCTACCACTAGGCCACGCGGCTGCAGCGTGCGACTGATACTACCCACAACTTGATCGCCGGGTTGAATCCGTTGGGACTTCGCGTCGAGAGATATTCCAAACGCGGTGCTTCGCGTTTCTTACCAGCCCAAATCTGCCAGCATCAGCGGCCGACAATGGCCCGCAGTTGGGCAGCTTAGCGATGGAAATACTTGACCAAACCCTCGCTATAAGCGTCACCAAGCAAACCACCGCGTTGATAGCGCACGCAGTCTCCGGGCCGCTGATGACCGAGAGTGTATGTGCATTCGTCTGGATGTTGACGCAGGACCTTGAGTGGGATCAAACCGATGCTACCAAAGAAGTGCCCCGCAGAAGCAAAAGGCTGCAAACAAGGTCTGACCCCGATGCCGTATCGCTCTAAATTCGGTTGCTCGAAATACAAACTGTTGTACCCGAAGGCCGGTGCGACCCAAGCGTAATACTGAGTCATCCATTCCATCGCTGCCCCGGACTCATCGCGCTCCAGGCGCTTCTCCTCTCCGGGAAATGCGGGCACATCCCGAAAATCGGCATCCAACTTCAAGTTGGCAAATATCGTCGATGCATTCGACATGGGACCAATCATCGAAGCTACGTTATAGGGGCCGACTGTCGCTGAATCTCCAGCGGAGTAAAGGCGGTCCAGCGGAATTACATCCAGAATGAGACTTTCCTGCTCGTCAGATTCCGCTGATTTTTGGACGGAGAGTTCCTCCAGCTGATACTCTTGGGGTTGCGGATTCAGTCCTGGATTATCAAGAACCTGAGCTGTGTTTGCTGCCGAAACCAGATTGGCGCCCACGTCGCGCGCCACCTCCAAAGATTCCGTTGCCATCGGAATACTCATCAGCTGAACGGATTCCGGCTGAGCGGTGACGTTGACAGCGGCTTCCTCTGAAGGCAGGTTGCTCTGCACACTCGCTTGAACGTTGCGTGACGACTGCTGAGCGCTGACCATCGGTTCACGGTATCGATTGCGCTCGTGATCCAGCTGGCTCACGGCGAAATCACTTCCGGGCGAATGGTCTGCCCTTGGAGGCTGTTCGCTGTCGGGCAACACGCTATCGGCCTGCTGCGGACGACGTACCAGCGATGTAGATTCACGCAGGGTTGAAGTCTGCCAAATGTCATTCGAAGAATTGAAAACCGCCGGAACCTCGGTAGGCGTTTGCTGCTCGGCTACGCTGCTATTGGCTGCCAACCGTTCGGCAGCTGCAGCTTCCAAGGAAGACCTGCCTTCTGGCTTTGTCTCCGGGTGTAGCGATTGCTCTGCGGACGCCTGTACGGTGGAGGGATGAACGGGGGGAATGGCTGAGAAAACGGAAGCAGCCAACGATCGGTACTTCACTCGATTCTCATCGTTTGGCTTGACGGCGCCGAACGCCGACGACAACCCGGCATCCCCTGGCGCCGTGTTTAATGCCGCAGTTGCCACTACTTCCGAGTCCACTGCCTCAGAGTCCACTGCCTCAGAATCCATTGCTGCAGATTCTAGTTCTGCAGTCGACCTGGTTGGCACATTGGCTGATTGCATTACCGAGGCCGAGTTCGTCTGGGCGCTCGTCTCTACCGCCAAGGAGGCTGAAGCTGCAGACGCGGGTGCTTGCATATTCCAAGGAAATCCCCGTAGCAGTGAGCCATCGGTGGTTGGCGAAGCAGTCTGCTGCCTCCGGGACGAATGGGGGGCTCCAGCGGAATATTGCGGAGCAGGCCCCACAATCGTGTTATCATGCACTACGGTCGGGGACCGCTGCGTCTTTCCGGCTTGCGGCTGCAAGCTCCGAAATGCTTGAATGAGTTCATCGGCATTACGCGTCGGCTTGGATGTTGGCTGCACCGTTTGGCTGTTTGGCAGTTCTCGCCAGGAGAAGGCGTCACTGGCGGCAGAAGTTGGTGGCTTCGCATCGCGTTTCGGCCAGAACCACTCAGTTTGCCCTTGAGCGAAAACCGGCATTGCTATCAATGCCATTAGAGCTACAGGCGCAATCACAATTTTTTGCATGCTCGAAGACTCCATTCTTCGCTTCCATCAACTTATGGTGGTGTAGACCACTGGCCACGGAACGGCGACGAGCGAAGCATTTTGATGTGCCGACATTCGTGTTATCGGCTTCCTCAGCATATTTCACCATCTTGCCTCAAAAATTTGGTTTTAGGTTTCGATGAAAGCTAAACGTAGGGATCAGTCCCGTTCTTTCGATTGGATTCAATAGCGGCCAAACACGTGAATATCTTGCTCACAGTCGTACAGGGTTCACGCAGCGGTGAAGTGTTCACCATTGAGCCTCAACAATCCAAAACCTTCGGCAGGACTGAAGTTGCGGACGAGTCCTTCGCCGACGATGAACACATGTCCAGTTTGCACTTTGAAGTTGCCAACCTGGGTTCTACGGCCGAGCTTCGTGACAAGGGAAGCACGAATGGGACTTGGCTTCACCGGGAAAGGATCAGCGTAGCCCCGTTGCGTGAGGGAGAGCGGTTCTGTGCCGGGAAGACGGTGTTTACCGTCGAGTTTGTTCAACCCATGCCCCAAGACATTGCTGGCAATGAGGGTACTTTCCAAGTCGATGCGGCACCTCCGCGAAAAAGAGAGCAACCTTCCACACAGCCCATCTCTCCACCATTCGTCCCCGGTTCGGCTGATGCCCCAACGACCGGTGAACCGCATCATCCGATCATACCAGGTGATTCCTCGCGTCCCGTCACTCAGAGCACCCCTCCGGATCTCCCTCATGTGGCATCCGACAGATCCGGCCCCTTTGCGAATTACCAGGCAGCCCCCGTAGAGCGGCCGATTACAGGTTCACCACCGATTTCTGGGGCAAGGCCAAGTTCGGGTTCGAGCCCCATAGAAGGCTCCTTCACCGACGATTCGGCCGCTGTATTCCAGGACGAACCGAACCTCGCGCGGCCGCCTTCGCGTCCCGGGTCGGAATACGCTTATGCCCCCTCCCATCGGCGAACCGATAACCCGCTTAGTGACTCCAGCATGTCCAGCGTGTTTCCAGATCTTGGGCATGCTCAGACGGCCCCGACCAGCGCGAAGCCGACTCGTGGATTCCAAGCTTTCCGACGCATGGCATCCGCAGGCGCTGCCATGAGCTTTCTTGGCGTTATGGACACATTGGCCAAGGCATTTTTTATCGAATTGATCCTGCATCCCATCAAGATACGGGTCGACCATACGCTGACGGTAGGAAGACCGCTGTTTACATCCCACCCCGGAAGCAGCAATGCGAATTTGTCTCCGCTGCAATGCAATTGGAGCCAGTTGAACCACTGCCCGGAATTGTTGGATCTTGTTCCCAGACTGGCTGCGGCGGACGCATGCCTGGCCTATCTAGGCAAATCTCAGACCGCAATTTCATTGCAGATCGAGCAGATGTTGCGGACTGGAGTTCCGGGATTCTCCGAACCCGATGGCCACTTGCCCTGCTATTGGCCTTCCAGCCTGATGGCTATTTTGGACGCCCAGGGAATCGCCGTCTGTGAACGGCTGTTTCTTCCCAATCTATCCGGCGTCGTCCTTTGCTCGCCTTGGAATCACACGTCTATGATAGCCGTTGCCGATTCCGAACTTGGCGACATCCTGGTTCACCATGGCTTCTCTACGACCGATGACTTGCTCTCATAGCAAGCAGCCTCGTCTGCGACGTAGGGCGAGAACAGAGGCCAACTCAATCGGCGGCATCCAGGAGCAGACACAGCCCTCCATCGGCGGGTGCTTCAAAAAGAAGAAAATCCACGGGCTTCAGAATCTCCTCCGTACGCTGATTGGAATTGCAGACCAAGTCATACAGCATGGAGGGGTAACTCAACGTATCGATGACGTTATCGAGATACGCATTTCGAAGAGGCGTTTTGGAACCAAGACAAACAACAGCGTCTTTGCCTAGACAACGCTTGTAGAATTCGATGGGTATTTGCTGACGATCACTCTGCAGCAGATAAAGCGTGTTCGTGATCGGTCTCGATTCAGCGGTGGATACGGTAAAGTCCAATGTCGCCTGCTCGGACGGACCGAGTTGGTAGCGGTTGACAATCAGACTCAGATTACCGCCATAATCCGAGCGCAATAGCGCATCGAGGATCCTGCTGGGAACGGATTGCCGACCCCGCACCTGCTTCCAAAGCGTGGCTACTTCCTTGGTCTTGCGAAAATGCATCAGGAAGGTGTCCGCCAAAACTCGGCGAACTTCAGGAACCTGAGAGTCGGGCACGGCATCGACGGAACCTTCAGCGCCCGTAGAGCCTTCCAAACTTCCAGCATCCGGATCCGCAGAATCCATTTCGGGCACAATTTCAGTTTGCAAATCGGCTGACTGATCACTCTTTCCCTTCGCGGCCCCTGCCTTGAAAAAGCGGTGAGTGATCTCGTCATCAAAACTGAGTTCTTCGGGATTCAGGGTTCGTTCGGGGATATCGGCCTCACTGCCACTCGTGCTGGCAGAGCTCAAGGTACCCTCTCGCAATTGGTCACTTGCGGTTACTTCAACCTGAAAAACCGTCATCCCGGCGCGAACTTGATCACCATTGCAGATTTCGACCAAAGAAACGGGCGAATCGTTTAGAAAAGTGCCGTTAGAACTACCGACGTCGCGAACTCTAAAACCATCTCCTACGCCCTCGACGACGAGATGATTCCGCGACATATGGTGGTCTTCGGCGACGCAGAAATCGGAAGTACTCAGCCGGCCGATGGTGATCCTTTGATCCTTTTTCAGCCAGCACTTCGCGCCTGCTTTGGGACCGTCAATGACT
>JANSWS010000126.1 GCA_024743355.1 bacterium | reverse complement strand
ATTCCTGCTCGGTTGGTTCACGTGAAAGACTGCGGGTGTAAAGGCGGCGAATGATTTCCGGTACAGACAACTGTTGATCGAGGTAAGACTCAATCAATTTTCCCTGCCCAATCTTGCCCTGTACCGAGTTTCCGTTCAACAGATGCAGCGCCTGAGAAAGCGATGGATCGGTGCTTGCCTCACAATCGCAGACTGTAGTTCTGGCGGAGCGTCCAAAAGTGGTCAAGAAATAGTTGCTGGTATTGCCATCGGCAATTTGCACGGCCCGTGCCCCGAGCGGCAAGCCGCGAAATTTGTCCTGGGTGTTGGTTACTTGGGAGATACAATCCAACAACATCTCGGCGGGAATTCGTCGCACCTGAGCGTGTGAGTAATTGCGCGAATCCAACTCATTGGAAGGGTTTGTCAAGGTGCTGCGCTGATAAGCTTCCGAATTGCAAATGTCCTTGACCAAGCGTTTGAGATCGAATTCGTAGCTCACCAACCTGCGGCCAAGCTCATCGAACAAGGCTGGATTACTGGCAGGGTTGCTGACTCGAATGTCATCCACGGGCTCAACGATTCCGACCCCCATGAAGTGCGCCCAGACACGATTCGCCACGCTGGTGGCGAAATAAGGATTTTCAGCGCTTACCAGCCAATCGGCCAGCACTTCGCGTCGATCCCTGCCTTTGATTTCCGGCCTGGGACCTCCCAGATAAGTTGGTGGAACAGGCTTGCTCGTGACAGGATGGTTGACCTCACCACCACCGCGGTTGAAGACGATAATTTCGCGATAATCCTCTCCCGTTTTGCGTCCAATCTGGGAAAAGAAGGATGCAAACCCATAGTAGTCGTCCATGGTCCAACGATCGAATGGATGATTATGGCATTGAGCACATTGGGTTCGAATCCCCATAAATACCTGTGCAACGTTCTCGGCCGTTTTCAGAGTATCTCTTTCGACCTGATAGAAGTTTGTGGCTGGTTGTTCAAAGACACCACCACTGGAAACGAGAAGATCACGGACAATCTGGTCTAAAGGGGTTTCTTTTGCCAATTGGTTGGTCAACCAGCTGGAGTATTGGAAGGCAGCTTTGTAGCTGACCTGGTTGCTACTTTTCACCAGCAGCAACTGGGCCCATTTCATGGCCCAGATTTCACTAAACTCTTTTCTCTCCAACAGTCGGTCGATCCATTTCGCTCGCTTATCCGGCGAGTCATCTTGCATGAACTGCTGAAACTCATCTTCGGTCGGCAACAAGCCGACGATGTCAATCGTGACCCTTCGCAAAAACTCCTGATCACTACACAACTCACTAGGAAGTATTCTCAGTCTTTTGAGCTTTTCTCCTACCAAGTGATCAATGTAGTTGCCGCTAATTTGCGGTGCCTGATACTCGAGCCCAGCGGGAAGAGCCAGGATTTGCGAGCCCACCGTGTGCGTGTCGAAGCGAGCCATGACAAACGCCTCGCCCCGGACACCGGCGGTAATTGCACCAAGATCGGTAACGGCGGCAGAGCGTTCATTGTTCGTGGTGAAGGCTGCCAAATGTGTGACGTCTCGAGTAGTCCCATCACTGTAGTGGGCCACCGCAACCATACGTTGAGTTGCCCCTTCGCCTTCCAGGACTGCTTGCGTGGGAAACAACTCCAACTGCGTGCAAACGGGTGGTGTATCGGGGTCATTTGGAGCTTCGGCCTCCAGCCAACTGAGTAGCGTCTGCGCGTAAACGCTACCAGGCTCCATGCGCTTGCCACCTGAGTGCGGTACGCCACCAATCGCCTTCAGGTAGAACAAGCTTTGATCCGGGACGGCCAGGTTGATGCGTCGTATCCCAATTTCGCGTGTAATGCGCTGATAATCCCCCTGAGGATCGAAGCCGAACAGTGACAATCGAAAGCCGTCTTTACCGCGAGCCGCACCGTGGCAGGAACCTGTATTGCAACCGGAACGCGTCAGCACTGGCATGACATCCAAATGAAAACTGACTTGTTTGGGACGCTCTGCTTCGGTCACCAGAATTTTCCCTTTTGCTTCCATTCCCATCCAACTGGCCGTCAAACTTGACTCACCGTCCGATTTGGGAAGAACTCGAAAATCCTGATAGTCAGCTACAGCCTCATGCTCAATTTTCCAATCCACCAAATCCGTAACGTCTTGCGTTACCCCATCGGAACGTTCGGCAATTGCAATCATGGATTGAAAATCTTCGCGTCCCGAAAGCCGTACCTCCTGTGGAAATACTTGAAGCGATCTCCACTCTTGTTCTTGGGCTGACAGACGGCTTAGGCCCGAGGAAAGCGTGCCCAGCAGCATGCCCATGCACAGGCACATCTTAAACGTCATGGTTTGCCTCCAGCCAACACGGGCTATGGCATGGCGCGAACAGGCTTGCGGCGTTCGTGCTGGCGAACTCGAATTTCTTGGATTCACGACAAAGCGTCCTAAAGGCAAGTTTGATCGATTCATTTCCTATTCCCGCGACCCTTCTTCGTTCGAACGTTTTGCCTGTCGCAGTTGATCCAGGCGATTCAGCGGCTGAGATTGTGACGGAGAAGGCTTAGGAGCAACCGCGACCGCCACGCTCGCAGGTGCCGGCTTAGTCAGCTGTATCTCGCCGCCGCCGGCAGTTTGCAGAATGCTCCCCTCGGGCCGAGTAATCGTTGCTCTGACATAGAGCGTTTTGAATTGGCCGTCCCGAGCATCCGCGGCAATCTGAACTGGAAACGCCACTTGTTGCTGTTCCTCTGACCAGGGCAACTTCGGCTGTGGACAGGTGACGCCGGCAGGCAGGCCGACAAGCTCCAGTTCCACATCGCCCTCAACGGGCCGCTTGGCCTTGACTCCAACCGAGACAGAAGCCGATGCGCCTAGTTCCGCTACCGTCTTTCCGAACTGGAACTCGAAAAACGAGTCTGCAACTTCGAGGTTAATGAATTCAGAAGCCACCCATACTGCGGCGTCGCGAGATTTAGCCCGTGCCAGAATCGTAATGGGAAAAGTACCAAGGGCGGCTTTGTCATTGGCCGTGATCAAAATCCGAGCTTCGTTCTGATCGGGATTGATGCTAACGGAGCCACTCGCACCGCAACCACTTGGATTGTACAAAGCACGAAGGTAGATCGTTTCTTTGTAACCCTCATCTCGTTTGGCACGCACCACGTACTCGGTGCTTCCGTTTCGAACCAGCGGGACTTGAGGCTGTTCGACTTCAATTGAGAAGGGCAGTTTTTTTGTCACTGCGATGGCCAGCTTATCGCTATTGTGCCCCCACATATCCCGATTGTTTTGTCCGCGTACGAGCATCGTGCGTTGCTCCAGAGAGCCGACAACACCGGCCCCGTCTGGCAGTGTCTCCGCCACCAGCGTAGCCAGAGTAGCCCCCGGCTGAGCATCGTCATCTGCCTTGACGAGCATCGGAATAAAACTTTGATTTGCGGCAATAACCGGTGTTTTCAACTCCAAACCAGCCGGAGCACCTTCCAGCCGAAGATTTAGTTCCCCGCCGAACCCCGAGCGGCGGGCCCGCAACAGTACGGCCATCTGACTGCCTTGCGGTACTTCAACGGTCTGGGAAATGTAACGTTGCAATTCATCCACGGTCAGAGCTAGTGACTTGGCCGGGGGCGCAATTTCTACTCGGTATGCATGCAGCGGACTACCTTCGAGGAGTTGATCGCGTATCGCAACCAAATATTCTCCATCTTCCGGGACCTTGAAATCCTGCGCGCTGTCGGGGCCGCCGGCATCATCGTTGTCTGCCAAACGTCCACCACTGGCTTTGTGAATCTCCAGTATGCTATCGATCGGAGACCGGAGAGTATTGCGACCGAACACCTGGAACTTGAGCGTTTGATCTTTCTGGCAACGGATTCTGAACCAATCCACATCGCCGGACTCTTCAAGAACACCGTTCAGAGCGACAGGCACATCCAGTACTGGTAATGAAGCGCGGTCATCGTCTGGCTCATTGGCCATCGCATTCGGCAGCTCTACCACTCGCAAGAGATTGGGAGAAGGAGCCTGCTTGCCTGCCCGGCTAGCCACAAACGCAAAGTCTCCAGCCTGCTGGGGCAGTTCAATCGTATCTGTCCAGGTTTCACCCGAGGCATCCACAATGGTGGCTTGCAGTACTTCGCCGGGTCGGCCTCCAGCGGGCATGATGGCCAGAGGCCTGGGAAAATCTCCAACATGCAGTCGATACTGACAGCGGTCGTTTCCGCCGAACGAAGACTCGCGTACCTCAATCCAGTATCGTCCCGACTCTTTGGCAACATAGGAACAGACACAGTCTTGCTGCAGTAGCGGAGCGTCATCGCTGCGAGTCAACTCAAATCGTTGAGCATCCAAGATCGCGACAAACGGATCAAAGAACTCGGTTCCCAGCCTCAATCCCTCGAGTTCGACCGTCAGCTTCTCGCCAGCCTGGAGTTCGACCGCATAATAATCCACGTCTTCGGTTTGGATGACGCCACTGACGGTCGTATTCATTTTTAATGTTTGCGGAGTCGCAAAATCGCTGTTGGGTTCCTCTTCGGTAACATGCGGTAATGGAGAAACACCGAAGAATCGCAAGTTGCTGATACCAGTTTCCGAAGCCAGCCGCATGGCATGCAACCCGGGTCGGCAATGCTCGTCTATCCGCAACTTGACCTTAACCTCTTTCTCCTCGGGCTTTAGTTCGAGTACCTCAACACCGGCTTCGTATAGCAGCAGTTGCGTCGCATCCTGCAGTCTGGCACCTACGATCCGCAACTCCACTTCGGTTCCGGACTGAAAGCCAGGTGGCATTAAGCTGCTAATCGCAGGATCGTCGGCTTGGCCCAAGTTTGCCAAGCCCATCGCAACTAGCAGCATCAGGCAAATTTCCCAAACGCTTCTCGCGCAGGCCGCGGGTTGGTTTCGCATGGGTATAAGCATTTCTTTCCTTGCCAAATGAACGTGTGAAAGAGCGATGAATGCCTGCATTGACATTCTTGTTTGGGGCAACATCAGGCTTGCCTCGGTTTGGTGGCCTAAGCTCCCAAGTCTGGTGATTATCGACGCGCGGATGCGTGGAATGCTCCAGTTCCTGCGTGACAGTTCTCGGAACAACCATGCCGTTCCCGTTTCGTAGTAGCGCTGGCGGATCGGATTCATTGGTCCGGTGAAAGCTAGGCCGGCAGGTCGTCGCTGGCCACGATTGCTACGTTTCGAATACCTAAGCCAATAGCTCCTTAATCACCTTGCCCCCATCGACGATTTCGATTGGCCGATCACCAGGGGCCATTAATTCCTTGTCCGCCACGATCCCCAGCAAGTGGTACATCGTGGTGGCAAGATTTTCGGGAGACACCGGATCCAAATCCGGCTCGGCGGCAGTAGGATCCGAAGCACCATAAACGAATCCGCGCTTCACCCCTCCGCCTGCCAACATCACACTGAATACTTTGGGCCAGTGATCGCGACCAGCTGTCGAATTGATCTTGGGCGTGCGACCGAACTCGCTGCTAACCATCACCAGCGTGCTGTCCAAAAGTCCCCGCGAATCCAGATCGTTGAGCAGTGCCGCCAGCCCTTGATCCAATGCGGGCATCTGCCGATTGAAATTGCTGGTTATGTCATTGTGCATATCCCAGCCGCCATAGGTGAGAGTGACGAATCTAGCTCCGGATTCCACCAAACGACGGGCAAGCAGGAGTCGCTGACCTGCCTGGTTGCGACCATAACGATCGCGAGTGGCATCATCTTCTTTGTCGATGTCAAATGCTTCGCGAGCGTTCGGAGAACTGATCAGGCTGTAAGCTCGCTCGTAAAAACTATCCATGGCGCCCACTGCATCAGCACTTTGCCTGGTTGCAAAGTAGCCATTCACCGCTTCCAAAGCCCGACGACGGCGATCGAATCGCTCCACGTCGACCCCGCCGGGCAGATTGAGATCCTGAACTTTGAAGCCTTTGTTGGCCGGATCACTGCCAAGCGCGAAGGGAGCGTAGGAACTACTGAGATAACCGCTCCCTGCAAACTCATTCGGTTTATTGGGAATACAGATGTAGGGTGGCAGATCCTTGCGCGGACCATACTCGTGGCTGATGACGCTGCCAAAACTGGGAAATACCAGCGCAGGACTGGGCTTATAGCCAGTAAACATATTGTGAGTGCCACGTTCATGCGCGGCTTCACCATGCGTCATCGAGCGAATAATCGTGTATTTGTCGGCACACTTCGCTAACTGCGGCAGAGTTTGACTGATCACCTCTCCCGTATTCGTTTTGATCGAGCCCATCTCGCCACGATACTCAAGCGGACTGAAAGGCTTGGGATCAAACGATTCCTGATGCGCCAAACCACCGGGCAAGAATACATGTATCACGCTCTCCGCTTTGGCTGGAATGAAGTCATAGTTCTTTTGCTCCGCCAATGCTGAGCGAGCCCGGAAGTAGTCCGCCAGCGTTAGGCTGCCAAAGGCGCCGACCGTCAGTAAACCACGTCGTGAAAGTTGATTGCCGATGCACTTCATCGTGACTGGGACTCCATGATGAATTCGTGTGGACTGAATTCGGTTGAAATCGAAACGTGAAAATCCGTAGCGCTGAACTGGCCTTCGTCATGCCAGATGATTGAAATCGCAGTGTGCAGAACCAAGAACAAGTAACCAAGCGTGCGTTGCAACTAACTTCATCGCGTCCATGGCTGCTCAGTCCCTGTCAGTTTCACTAAGAGCCGTCAAATGCTAAATCCGCATCGGGCTCGGACAAACGGGGAGGATAGGAATGGTTCTAAAGACCCGAAGGCAGAGGTAAGGAATCGTAAGGAAGGTGGGATTGCGTCTATCGCGGCGGGAGCTTATATCGTAACGTGTCGCGAAGATCTGTCAAAGTACTACGATCAGCAGGAATATAACGTCAAAGCAGGCAAGATGGGGCGTCGCGTACACCCCCAGAACGAGCCCCTGTGCGGCCAGTGGACCATGTGACGAGTCCAAGATCCTTGCCAATGGCCGGGACTCTTCGTCCCGTCCACTACAGCCAACCCTAATTTTGAATGGAAACAAAGGCCTAGTGTTCTTCTTGCTCCTCGGAGTGATCGTTGGGAGCTGGTGGTATCGCCAGCGAGGGTCCGATTAATAAGGCATTGCTCAAAAACCTCTCGGAAGAGCGCACGTAGCCACGGAAGACCGGATTGTCGGCCAACAAAATAAAGCGCCCGACGCCGGAAGGCTGGACCCAAACCGCTGCTGTCCCGGTCAGTCGTTCACGGTTGCGCTGGCTGACATATCCTGCCAGGACACTCCGGTAGTTGGCCACCGACTGATAGGGATTGTCTGGCAATGAAAAAGTCAGGCTGTGATCACGAAATACAGGCACGCTGGCATCCGGCAGTCCGTAGGCCAAGGGATGCGTTGTGTCGGCACCAACCTCCAAGAAAGCTCCCGCTATCGACTCCAGGGCACGCTGATCCTGGGCATCGGCGAAGCGAATGGCATCCCGCGGCGATTCGTGCCGTAAATCCTCGGCGGGAGCCTGCTGTTTTTCCGCCCGATCGACGAGTTGGTTGCGTTGCAACCAGGAAATAGCCGTGGCAATGGCCACCACCGTACCGCCGTCACGAACATAGTCCTTCAACTGTTCTGCCTCCGCGGCCGACCAATTTGAGTAGTCTCCCGAGGGCAATAGCACGCAACTGAAATCAGACAGGTTGGTACCTTGCACGCGCGACGCATCCACCAGAGTCGATGGCTGGCACATGCGTGTATCAAGGAAGTGCCAAAGATTACCCGCGCAATAGGCACTCGTCCCCTCGCCAACGATTAGCAATGGATTGCATCGGGGAAACTCCAACAGGGTATCACTGCCAAGATCGGGCCCGTCGGGCGTCAGGCTCGACGCGATGGTGCTCACTGGGACTCCCAGTTCTTTCCCGGATTTGATTGCAAGTTCAACCAGGGTTTTCCAATTCTTGTTGTTGGCCTGACGCAGCAAAACAAAGCTGCCACGTGGCCATTTATGTTCCTCCGCACCGCGGATCGTGGAAAACTCGTCGGTGGCGACGCGAACCGCCGCGCCGCGTCGCTGCAATAGTGAAACCAGTCGGGGCGCATTGAGCTCAAAGGGCTCGAAAGCCAGGCCGGCCAAGTTCTCTTCATCTTTCTGTGAAAGCTGATGTCCAACGTCACTGCCGGTCTCTGTGGAATCTTCGGTAGACGTCTTGCTCGCACTTTCGACAAGCCATGAACTTGGTAAATCGTTGGTGAAGCGATGCATGTCCAGGTCCAGGGCGCTCGGCAAGTGCCAGGTAGAGACATCGTAAAAAATGTTCTCAGCAAAGCTCTGCATGGGTTCCATCAAGGATTTAACGAACAGATACTCTGGCTGGAGGGTAGGAACAATCAGAGTTTCACCCGGCTGACAAAGTCTCCCATCATGGCGAATACCCTGTGCTGGCTGAGAGAATTGCACCGCATGCCTGCGCAGCAGATCGGCCGCCGCATGAATGCGGCTCGTCGAACCCGTCAAAATGTAGGCCGTCGTAGTGTCTGTCTGGGCTTTCTCCAAACTCGAGCGATAAAAGCTGACTTGAAACTGCAGCAAAGCTTGCCGTTGCTGATTGGCGGCTCGCAGACTCGATAGACTGGTTCGAACCTGATTGGCGACGGTATCACGAAAGTGGCGATCGGTCCGATCCGTGCGCAGGCGGATGCCTCGGGTGCTGCCCTGCTCGAACAGGATCCCCACCGCTCCATGCAAGTCGGGATAGGTACTTCCTTTTCCCATGTAGAAGTCGTCAAAACGTTCTTCCGTGTAAAAGCTCTCTCCCGCCTGATCCATGCTCAGCGCGTGTTCCTTGGCGAAGGCTCGGGTGAGTTCCAAATTTTCAGCCGGAGTCAAAGGATTGTTGCGTGCTGGGATACCCGGTTGAAAAAAGAAACTCGAGCTACCCGACATTTCGTGAAAGTCGAGCACTACATTCGGCTTCCACTGATGGAACAAACGCAACCTGCCTTGGCTTTCGGGGTGCACCAAGGGCAACCAATCTCGATTGAGGTCGAACCAATAGTAGTTGGTGCGTCCTCCCGGCCACGGTTGTACGTGCTCCCGATCCAAGGGCAATGGCGAGGCGAATCGTCCTCGGTTTTCGTTGGCCCAATTGGCGAAGCGATCGATCCCATCCGGATTCAAAGCTGGATCGACCAGGTAGATTCCTTGCTCCAACCACTGCTCGATCTCGTCAGACTGGGAACTTGCCAGATGATAGGCGATCAGGGGTGCCGCGTTGATGCCGCTTGCTTCATCACCATGCACGCTATAGCCCAGATACATGACTAAGGGCTGCTCAGCGACGTCGCCGGCAAACTTACCCGTAGTCAGACGTCTGCGCCCGCGACGTATCGAGTCGAGATTCGCCTGATTGACGGGAGACGTAATAGCCACCATGACCAAAGGTCTATGACCGTGTGTTTGACCGTATTCGATCAGAGCGACACGATCGGAATTTTCCGCCAGATACTTCCAATACGCGACCACTTCGTGATGACGCAAGTGCCGCGACCCGATTGCGTACCCAAAAAAACTCTGCGGTGACGCGATGCGATCCTCTCGGGGATGATTTGGCAAAACATCCAGTGGCTCTTCCGAGCGAACGCTCAACGGAATCAACAAACACCCCATGCAGAGGCTCAGGCAGACTTTCACCCATGAAGGCACTTAGATTCTCCCCAACTTGACGATGTGACGCGCTCTGGCCGCCGAGCTGCCAAACTTTTCGGGCCTCTTTTCAATCGCCTCACATGCTCGGACAGGTCCCATATCCAAGGCTCATCTCGAACTTGATGGCTGAGCTGCGCGTGGCGATTCGGAGAAGCGTGCCACACTAGCCTTAATTCCAGTATAGTTGGGATGTTCGACGCCAAGTAAATTCCACAGCAGCAGTGCCTAGTGAGATTTTGGCGGCTCATCGTGCCTGCACCAAGTTGACTAGATACCGGAGTCCTGGATGTTCCATTTACCTCCCAAAGTAGCGGGCCTCATGCCGCACAAACTTGTCTTGCTCCTCTATTTGTTCACCGCGGGTCCGGTCGCCACTGGCCAACAGCAATCAAGTGAATTGAGAACCATTCCGCTATGGAACGGCAAGGCGCCAGGAATCATTGCCGCAAAAGGGCAAGAGCGGGACACGACAGATGCTGAAGGCCGCATGGTGGCCGGAAAACCGGTGGTACGGCTGGGAGATGTGTCCGAACCCATGCTGACCGTCTATCCCGCTGATGAGCAAATGAATACAGGTGCTGCGGTCCTGGTCTGTCCAGGCGGAGGATACAACATTTTGGCCTATGACCTGGAAGGCAGCGAAGTCTGTGAATGGCTGAATTCGATTGGAGTAACCGGCATCCTGTTGAAGTATCGAGTACCGCGCCCCGCAGGCGAGGGCAGGGCGGACGGGCCACCTGTGGGGCCTCTGATGGACGCCCAGAGGGCTCTATCTATCGTACGTGAGCATGCACAGGAGTGGGGAATTCGAAGCGATCGAATCGGCGTCCTCGGTTTTTCCGCCGGTGGCAACCTCGCAGCTCGTCTCGCCACCAACTTCGAGACGCGAGCCTACGATCTGCTGGAAGAGGTCGACAAAATCAGCTGTCGTCCGGACTTCGCCGTCCTGATTTACCCGGCGTACCTGTACGAAGAAGGAGACGAGCTCATTGCACCCAACCTGCCGATCAGCGATCGCACTCCGCCCATGTTTCTGACGATGGCATTTGATGATCGCGTTGGGCCCGAGAATATCCTAAGAATGGGAATCGCCCTAAAAAGGCAGGAAATACCGGCTGAGGTTCACCTGTATCCCACAGGAGGACACGGTTACGGCCTGCGCCCAAGCGAACACCAGGCAACCACTTGGCCTGCGCGTTGTGAAGCATGGATGCAAGCCAATGGTTGGCTGGACTAAGCTAAGAATTTCTTCATCAGCTGTTAGCCGGGGCTTTCTTCGGTTTTCGGATAGATTCTAAATCAGTGGTCGTGTATTGAGCACAAGTCGCAACAACACTGTTTTGAGCAGGAGAAAGGTACCGAATGACGAAAAACAAATGGACAGTTCTCATCTTAGGCTTCGTATTGCTGACAGGTTTTCAACTTGGGCAGTACGGAATTGGGCAGACTCGAAACCAGGCAAGCAGCTACGGAATACTTCCGCCACAAGCCTATTTGACAGACCGTGATTCCAGTCTGGAGCGTGAGCTGAACAGGCTGAAGGACGCTCGTGCCGGCATGGGGGTCAATCATCCGCGATTATCCTCTGTTGAGCGACGAATCGCCGAACTCGAAGCGGAAATTGCGACTTTCCGTGAAATCCCCAATCCCTTCGAGAAGTTTGAAGAGCAGGGAGTTAGTCCCAAAGACATTGTGGATCGACTGAGCGACGAAGAACTCCGCATCTTGGTAATTCGATTGGCCGTCGATGTGAAAGACTTGCGGAAACGGGTGGCAAGTCTAGAAAGATCCCTACCATCGCGATAATTGGGCAGATCATCGCTGGCAGCAAGCCGAGGCCCGCACCCCTCGGCAGAGCGGGGCAGGCTCGGCTCAATTTCGTTTCGGGCACACGCTAAAAAGGTTGCGACGATCGCAGTCCAAGAAGATGTTGAGAAAGGACGACGATTATTCAGCGAGGATTCGAGATTTGGGCTAACCTTGTGATGTCGGTAGATCGACGGAGATAGCCTTCAACTCAACCGTTTTCATTCCGCGACGGTCCGTAGGGATTGAGTTTTTTCCAGTGCCGATTATCGTCAGAGTGTGAAATGCGTTAGGTTTGTTACTGAGCTTCCCCTAGCTATCCGCTGTGATAGCAACTGCACTCTACAGGGGTGGTGGATTCGTAGACGAGCGGATTCTTAGACGGGTGGATTCTTAGATGGGGGGCGGCTACACACCGGAAAGCAATTACAGGAGGTAGCAACCGGTTGGTGTTTGAACGCCTTGATTGAGAATGGAAATCACATACACGCAAATCTTGCTTCGCAGGTTCGCTTTTCTCTTAATTGCGATTGGGTTCTGTCTTCTGCCAGGCCCGAGAACTTTGCTCGGAGATTTGCTCGGATTCATGGTTGAACCCGATACGATTGCCTCCTTCGAGGCAGGTCTCCATTTGAGTGTCATTCACTTTTGCTGGCTGTTTGGATTAGAAATTCCAACTTGGAACTACCCCGAAAACGTGGACCCTCAGTTGGCAGCCATGGCACTGATTGTCAGCGCCGCAGTTCAGGTCGCAGTGCTGATGTTCTTGGTCTATCTATGGAGGGGTACGATGCATTGGTACTACACCCGCAAGGCACTCTTGGAAGAACGCGCGGAATTCGGTGACTTCGAAGCTTAGGCTTGGCTCGGCAACCAAGGTCGCGGCTTTTTGAAATCCGACGGTCAGGGCTTATGTCAGCGAGAGTCATCCTTTTCCATGATCTCTTGGCGGCACTTTTCACGGATGAGATGCAGTCTCCGCTCGATGGTGCGTTCGGAACAGCCAAATCTTTGGGATAGTTCCGCGTTGCTGTATCCCTCCAACTTAGCAACTGCTAATTCGCGGAGAGGCCCCTCTCCCAAATGGGAAAATAGACGCTCAACCGATTCCGTCATCATGGCTACCATCTCAGGCGTCGGTTCGTTTCCGATGACTTGAATTGCAAGCCCCGCGTCGCCCGTAGCTTCCTGGAGAGAGCGAACCGTCTGCCCAGCACCGCGCCGGAGACGATGATCGTGGCGCTGTTTGTCGACGATTTTCCGTGCCGACATCGTTAACAACAAACGCCATAGCTCGTCACGGCCAGCTAGCTGGGGAAACCGACCTTCTTTGGCCGCCCGATAAAAGCTCTCAAAAACGCTGACGACAATGTCTTCCTCGTCCGCCATCCCGCGGTCCTGGCCCTTCAGGCGAGCTCTGGCAGCTCGCACCAGACGGTCGAAGTAGTGCTGCCAGATATGCATGGCAGCAGTCGACCTACCTTCTCGGACTTCATCAATCCAGTTGCTGACGCTCTCTTTTTGGTTGATTTCGTCCATTCCTGGAGCTCTTTTCTGAAAGACTCACATCCGCATGTATCGAAAAGTTTACACCAGGTTTTTTCCGACGTCAGAGCAAAGTCGCTGAGCGATACCAGGAACGCGTGTGAACATCTAATCGTGACAGAGCGCACTGCAATATCGTGGTTCTTTTTCGCTTCTAGCAGCATGAATGGCACTTCAGACTCAATCGACAGTCCTTTCCCAAGCCACTTGGCGCGTTGCCCAATAGGCGTCAGTATTTGAACCGCAATCGTCCATCGTGCGGTACATGTGTTCGTACTCGAACGCGAGATTTCCAAGTCCGGCATGAGCATGTGGTCGATCGTCCGCACCCAAAAGCTGGAACGCTTTCCAAATTTCCATTCGTACCCCACTGCCCAGGAACACCTCGAGTCGCATGAAAAGCGCACTGATCATCAATGGCCTGGTAGCCGACTCGATCCGCGGTCGTAAAGTTCGCGGGATGGCAGAACGATTTGGGGCGGCAATCCATGTGACCCAACAGGCGTCGGATGCAACCGACTTTGCTCGGCTGGCCATTGGCCGGGGTTTGGATCGCGTCGTGGTTGCTGGTGGTGATGGAACAATACACCAAGTCGTGCAGGGACTCGCACCCGATTTCCCAGCCATCGACGTGTGCCTGGTGCCTATGGGCACCGGCAATGATCTGGCGCGGTCGCTGGGATTAAATCTCCATGATCTTGGCCTGGCTGCCGAATACGCATTTCGTTGCGAGACGGCGGCCGTGGACGTCGTCCAAGTGGAAATGGATCGCTCCCATTACTTCGTAAATGCTGCCTCGGGCGGTTTTGGCAGTTCCGTAACGTTCGACGTAACAACCGACGCTAAGAAAACATGGGGGGCGTTCGCCTATTGGTTCGCTGCGCTGGGCAAGTTCAGCCAACTGCCTGAATATCGGGTTTCGCTGCACGCGGACGACAAAGACTACGAAGGCAGCGTGGTGGGTGTTGCGGTTAACAACGGCCGCTTTGTGGGAGGCGGCTTCCCGATTGCCTCCAAAGCGTTGCTCGACGACGGGCAAGTATCCGTTACTGTCGTCCCCAGTTCGACTCCGCTGGAATTGATGGGGCTGGCAGTGGACATGGCTCTCGGCCGGCCACAGAACTCGCAGCACTTGCTCGCATTTCGTACCACGTCACTAAGACTGACCAGCGATCCGATTATGCCGTTCAGTCTGGACGGCGAACTCGAACGCAATTCGACTCAGAGCTTCCAACTGCTACCGCAAAGACTCCGACTCGGTTACGGCCCCACAGCTGCCTTGAAACGGCTGATCCAAGAGAATCCCTGAATGCAAAGCCAAAGTCCTGTTTTGCATCGGCGGTCGTTTGTCTTCGCGTGTTTCTCGCCTGGCAAACAACCAAAAACGCCATTGCCCAAGAGGACAATGGCGTTTCTCATAGCAACTTTTCCCGCTAGCAAGCCAGGGGATTGTCAGGGCTAAGCATCGTCTCCCTGTTCATCCTCGGGTGACTCCAGGCGAATCAGCAACCAGTCTTCGACGCGTTCCGTGCCGAAGTGCACCAACACGGGAGCTTCTTCCTGGGTCAAATTGTAGAGACCGGATTCGACGATTACATCCTCACTCTCACCGACTCGGAAGGCCACGCGTTGCGTTTCCTTGTCGACCTGACCTTGGATGCTATCAGCTTGATCCGTACTGAGATTGTATAGCGTGCCGCTAATGATTCCGTCACGATTCACAGCCAGTTGCATCACGCGAGAAGGCTCAAGGTCCTTTTCATCGGAACTGACCGCAAAGGTGCCCAGCGGCAGCCATTCTTCTTCTTCGAGATTCACATCCTCCGGAGGCGGTGGGACTGTGGCCAATTCAGCGGCACTTTGCGCGAACTGTTCTGCGGTCGCGACTTGCTGGCCGTTCATGTAAACAATGTTGTTTTCATAAACGACGTTTCCGCCTTGACCATAGTCGTAATAGACGGGCTGACTCCAGACGGAGGCAGGCGCTGACCAATTAAACCAGCTGGTACAGGCAGCGAAAGTGGGAACGGTCCACCAATAGTTCCATGGATATCGGTTAAAGCCATAGCCATAGTGCCATCCACACCAGGTGTGCCGATGCGCTCCCCACCAATTCGGTCCAAACCAAGAACCGTGGTGATGATAGTGCCCCCAGCTACTTCGCACTCCATCGGCCCAACCGTTCCAGTAAGCCCCACGAGCTGGGTAGCGACTTCGCCAATCGTACATGCCTCCCAGCTGTCCTTGCCAGCGGTTATGGATGTTATTGATCTGGTTGCGATCTATGTTCACCCAAGACGGGCGATTGTTGATGATATTGTTACTGCCGATATTGATGTTGCCGATATTGATCGGTCGATCCCCCCAACCTGGACGTCCATAATCGGGACGATTTCCCGGGAGTCCCGGCCGATCCACTCCTGGTCTTCCAGGTCGGTTACCGAAATCGGGACGATCGCCAATTCCCGGACGATTACCTGGAAGGCTGGGGCGATTCCCAGATCCGGGACGCTCCGGTCGGTTGCCGCTACCGGGTCGATCGCCAATGCCAGGTCGGTTCCCGCTGCCAGGTCGATCGCCAACACCGGGTCGTCCCGGAAGAGGCGTGGGGCGAATGGGCTTGCCAATTCCCAAAAAGTCTCCGACGTCACCTGGTAGTGGCCTCGCCACTCCACCGCCTGCGCCCGGTCGACCAATATCCGGTCGACCAGTACCGGGGCGGCCAGCACCCGGGCGACCGATATCAGGTCGGCCAGTCCCAGGGCGGTCCGTACCGGGACGCCCAATTTCGGGTCGGCCAGTGTCGGGCCGATTAATGCCTCCACCCGGTCGCGTCTCAGGTCGGGTAATTCCTGGTCGATCGGGCAGATTGGGGCGTGTAGCACCACTACCCGGTCTGCTAGGCCGATTACCTCCGCCCAAATCGGGAATACTAGGGCGTGTTCCAGCCCCGGGCAGACGACCGGTGCCTGTGCCAGGCCGCGTGCTGGGGATGTTCGGCCTTGTCGTCGGGCCGCCAGGTCGCGTGCTAGGTATGCCGGGACGCGTCGTGGGGCTGCCTGGCCGTGTGCTCGGTATATTCGGCCGAGTACTCGGGATGTTCGGACGCGTATTGGGTATGTTTGGACGGGTGGTGGGCATCGACGGACGCGTCGCGGGACGCGTGGACGGCTTCATGCCTCCCGAAGGAACATTGAAACTGGGACGACTCCCACCCCCTGGCATGCTAGGTCGCGGCGATGGGCTGGGGCGACTCACGCTGGGGCGACTCACGCTGGGTCGGCTGACATTGGGTCGGCTGACATTGGGGCGGCTTGCACCTCCCGGACGACTCAGGCTACCAGGACTGGGCCTGGGCATGCTGCGGCCGCCCCCGCCTCCACGTCCTCCGCCGCCTTTGAATCCGCCAGCCCAACAATCGTGTGAAGCGATTGTCAAAGCCAGCGCGATCGATAGAACGGTAAGTAATCTCCTGATTCTCATTGAGCCGCTCCTTGAGACGAGGTAGCGGACGGCTCTCCTTCTTCGGTGGCAGGCACACGCTGAACTTCGATGGCTTCCGAAGCCGGTTGTGGTTCACCCTCAATCTCGTGCCCCACCAGTTGCAAGCGCACCGTATTTTCATCCACCGGAGTCAAGACGAAGGTCCCAGACGCCGCTTGCCCGTTCTCCAAAGTCTGGCTGGACTTAACCAGCCAGTCCGCCCCATTTTGGGACCACACGGCGTCTCCAAAGCTACCATCGGAATTGAAGGTCCACGACCGAATTTGCAGCGCACGAGGATCCCAGCCGATAATCTGATTCCCTTGCTGGACCAGTTCTCCATCGACTTCCGCCGAAAAGGAACGAATCAGAAAAACCTGGTTGGGAGACCAACGGACATTGATCGTGACATTCGTCTCAGAGCCCGTATCTTGCCAATCTCCGACCATCCACTCGAGTTCCCTGAGGGCATCATAAGGGGTTGGCGGCGCGATTTCCGGAATTTCTTCGATGGAATGAATCAGCCACTTTCCATCACGTTTGACAGCCACGCCACTGAACTCAAATACAACCGGTTCCATACCAGGCGAACTCAAGGTCGTTTCGCCCTGAACTTGGGCCACATCCGGGGTCACCATGCGGACGGAATCAATCCTACCTTGCAGACGCTCGTCGGGCCTCTCCTCGAAGGCTACCTTCAAATCCGCTGCGATTGCATCCCTACCCATCGTCTGCTCATTGGTGAGACGGTCTGTGTAACTGGCGTCTTCTGCCCACATGCCAGCGGCCACCTCCAGTTGCTTCTCGTTGAAAGCATCCGCATAAGCCTTGACCATGGCGCGAACTTCGTTTTCGTCAGCGCGTACAGTAACCGCCAAAGGCAGCAAAAAAAGACCGGCTATCAAGCCACGGTGAAGCTGGATCATTCCCGAAACTCCAAACAGACACAGAAACCAAGAAGTAGATCGTGATCGACGAGTATGAGTCCGCAAGCGTGTCGCGGAATCATTATAGATGGCAAGAAAAAGAGGCTCAGTTCAAATTGTCTCAACTGGGCAAGCTCAATTCTATCAGCTCGCTTGGCTACTGACGGATTGGAATGTCGAAAACTGCAAAATCGATGTTTCCCGAGGAGCTTTCCGGCCTCTAATCGGGTCCCCCTCGGCCTCGAATTTCGCGCAGATCCAGCACAACTGGCAGGAACAGAGCCGAGAAGCCGTGTGGTCGCCGGCTTGCCAGGGGAAAGCCCTACGTAGGTAGGAAACTCTCACCTCAAACAAGCAGGCGATTCGGAGTAAACTTGGGGCATTCCTGGGATTGTGAGTCGCTATACTATTCCGGCTTGAGTCATTTCCCGTTCCATTTTTTGACGGTTCCCGTGCACCCAACATTTTTCCAGCGATACTCGCTGTCGT
>JANSWS010000380.1 GCA_024743355.1 bacterium | reverse complement strand
GCATGGCAGACTTCTGTCATGCAGCGTGAGCAAACCGTTCTGTTTTCTCGGTTGTCTCCTGTTCCATCTACTAGCCTGCAGACACGCAGTCTAGGGAATAACTCGCAGACGCCAGCTTTGCGATGTATTCTTCGCCAGTCGAACTTGTGTGGTACGACGAGCCCCAGAGAGAATTGCCAAGAGCCTCGTCAACACACAACTTAACCGGGAATGTGAAAACATGAGCCGTAGAACAATCGCTGGCCTGCTTACTCTTAGCCTGCTTCCATTTGTTCAAATTCGAGCCGAACAAAGGCAAGAATTCCTCATGTTGTTGGACCAATCAGAGGCCGACCGCGCACGCATCCTGCGTTCCGCTGCTGGTGCCGGGAACATCATGATCCTCAGTTCGGACCAGAACGAGGGTCAAACGAACACGTTGCTGGATTGTGATTTTCGCGTCTGGTTCGACAAAGAACGGATCCGCCTGGAGCGTGACTACCGTATCAACAAATTGCAGAAGGCGCACCAGCGAGGATCATGGTTGCTCGACGCCGATGGATTTGTGCAACAGACGCTGATCTCCGACGGAAATTCGAATTACCTATGCCGCTTCGACGCGGAACGAAATCCCACCTGTTACCTGCTAACGCGTCCCTGGTGCGACAAGTTACTCAGAAATCTGGATTCGCCCGGATCGCATCCGGTCCGCATTTGGGAGGATGCTTCGCACATTTTGCGAGATGACGATCTCGATTTCGCGATCACCAAGCTCCGCAACGGAGGCGTGCTAGGCCGCGGCAAGGGCGGAAACTGGTCGGTCGAATGCATGTTGTCGCCACCAATGCCACTATGCCTGACCAGAGTTGCTGTTCGAGCAGGAGGCAGCCTCGTACAAGAGCACAACTTACAGTGGTCTGGGGCAGACGGTTCGATGCTGCCACATGAATACACGCGGCGGATGGTCCAACATGCGGATACGGGCAAAACGTCCAGGGTGTTGGTGGTCGAGATTCAATTTTCTCGACTGGAAGCCAATGTCGACGTCGACTCTCGACTTTTTGACGTGACTTCCCTGGGAATACCAGCGGGAACTGAGTTTCGCCAAAACGCGCCCGTCCCACGAAAATTCACCTTCGATGGCCAGAAGTTGGTCCGTCAATAGCAACCGAGATTATTCCGTCGCCGACGGATTACCGCGCTTGATAGACAGCAAGGGAGCCAACCATAACAAGGCCAATAGCAGCACCAAAGCCAAGGCAATAGGTCTGGAGAAGAAGGATGTCATGTCGGTAGAGGCAGTCAGACACTGAAGGAAGCGGTGTTCTAAGGGAGCCCCCATGATTAAGCCCAAGACGATAGGCCCCAGGGGGACTTGGAAACGCTCCAGCACAAATCCCAGAACTCCCATCAACAGCATCACCCACACGTCGAAGTAGCTGCCCGACATGGCATAGCTGCCCACGATGCAGAACATCACAATCAGTGGCAGCAAGATCCGACGCGGTATCTGTATCAATAACGAACCACCGCGGATGGCCCACCAGCCGAAAGGCAATAACACCAAATTGGCGAGCACGAACACCAGGTAAATACTGACAACCAATACGGCCTGCTGCGGATTCTCAGTGGCATCAAAAATTCCAGGGCCTGGGGTAATATTTTTCATTAACAGCACGCCAACCGCGATGGCCGTCACCGAATCCCCCGGGATGCCGAATACCAAGGCCGGAATCCACGCGCCGCCAAGTGCCGCATTATTCGCGCCCGTGGCATCACCGATGCCTTCCACCGAACCATTTCCATAGTCCTGCGGAGTCTTGGAAAATCGCTTGGACACTGCATAGGCAATCCAAGAGGCAATGTCCGCCCCCGCACCTGGCAGCATGCCGACTAACGAGCCGATGACACTGCTCCTCAGTAAGGTCCATTTGCGTCTCCAAGCCAGGGGCAACACACTGTGAAAGACGGAACTCTGTTTGCTATCCGAAGCCAGCTGCAAAGCATCCGCCTCCGCCAGTTTCTGACGCGAAACATTGCGGAGCACCTCCGACATACCGAACAGACCGATCATCGCCGGGATGAAGTTAATCCCACTGATGAGTTCGTCAAATCCAAAAGTCAACCTTGGCTGGGCAAAGTCGGTGCCTAAGCCAACTGCGGACAACAAGAGCCCAATCCACAGCGCCAGCGCGCCTCGCAGACGCGACTCCGAGGAAACAATCACGGCACAGGACAAACCGAGCACGTACAGCCAGAAGTATTCGTAGCTGGTGAAACGCGTGGCCAAACGGGCCAGGGCAGGGGCCGCAAGACAAAGAACCAAGGTTCCGAACAGACCTCCCAGCACACTGAACAACAAGGATGTTCCGAGCGCTAGCTGATGCTTGCCTTGCCGTGTTAATGCATAGGCATCGTTGGCGTAAGCAGCAGAAGCTGGCGTGCCCGGTATGCGAACCAAGGTGGCTGGCAGATCGCCGGCAAAGATGCTGCAGGTAACCGTGGTTACGATGGCAGCAATCGCTTGTACATCATTCAGATAGAACGTAAGCGGCACCAGCAGCGCTACGGCCATGGTAGCTGTTAGCCCTGGTATGGAGCCAACCGCCAGACCATAAGCTGCCGAAGCAGCAATGACCACCAACAGCCGCCAATCAGCAACGGTGGCCATGGCAGCCCACAAAGTTTCGACGTCGCTCAAGATAGCTCCCGCTCAATCATTGTCGCTTACCCCAGCCAACCGCGCGGTAAGGGAACACGCAAAACAAAATCGAAGACAAAGTACAGGCCCGGTACAAAAACGGCCACAATCCCCGCTGCCGGCAACCACCGGGTGCCCAGCCAGAGCAATAGTAGGAAAACCACGCAAGCTGCCGTTATCAAGAAGCCAACCGGTTCCGCCAGCAAGGCGTAAGCTGCGACAGCCAACACAATCACGCCAAAGCTGATTACGGTGTGTAGAGAATCCGCGGTCCCTTCCTGATCACTTGGCTGCGGATCGGGAATGGAATTTGGAACCACTTCTCCATTGCTATTCTTGCAGTACCACGCTGTCAGAAAAATGCCGACCAGCGTGATGGCGATCAGAATCAACAGCGCTGAGGGAAATGCCATGGGGCTAAAGCGATTCACTGTAATCGACTTCATGGCTTCACTTTGGAGCAAGGCACCTAGTTTTCTATCATTCTCAGCCAAAAACTCCTGGAACTGATCCGGGGCTCTCCAGGTATGATCGAATTTCTGCTGCTCCATGAACTCGGCGAAACTCCCGTCTACTGCAGGCTGGCTAACGATCCGTTGCAAGGCGGCAATGAGCGGTTCCGTGACGCGTGCAGGCGTGTTTTTGGGTACCCCCAAGCCGCGCCAGCCACCCAGCGTCCAATCACGTCCCTGCTCGATGAAGGTAGACACATCTTCAAAGCCAACGGCTCGGGTCGGGGACATGACCCCCAGTGCCCGCACCTCGCCGGCTTCCAACAAAGACCGCGCCTCCGGCAAACTGCAACACACCATGCTGACTCCACCACTCATCAACTGTTGCAGCGAAGGGTTCGCTCCCTCGGAAGGAATCCACACCACATCGTCGGCAGCCAAGCCCGCGTTATCCAGCCAGCCAGCCAAAGCCAAGTGCCAGGCGCCTCCGGCAGCTGTGCCCGAAGCTGTTAGCTTTTTATCTCCGCTTTCAACGCGACTGCGAACCTCCTGCTCCAACTCAGAAACACTTTTCCAGGGCGCGTCGCTAGCCACCAGCAAAGCGGCATAATCTTCGTTGACCGACACGAGCGGCTGGCTGTCGCGGTAGCTTAACTCCGTCAGCCCCATCCAATGCATGGTGTTCAATTCAAAGGTCATCATGGTCAATGTGTAACCATCGGGACGCGCAATGAGTCCCCGATTATGCCCCGTGACGCCCTTGCCTCCCGTTGCATTGACAACACTGACCGGCACACCCAGCTCCTGTTCCAGATGCATCGCCAGACGTCTTGACACACGGTCCGTACCGCCGCCGGCAGCCCAAGGACAGATCATCGTAATCGGACGGGACGGATAAACACTTTCCCGGCGACATCCACCAGCTATGGCGAGCAATCCGGCCAGCAATAGAATCCCCAGTCGATTCATCGCTTGTGTTTCTCCAGTGCCAGGGATACCAGCAGACAACTTCCATCATCAATCACATTCAGTCCCGCCTCTCGTGCCAAGCGACTGCCGGCCGCGGACTCGGCCCCCGGCTGCATCCAGATATTTTGTATTCCAGCCTCGATTGCCTGACCGATGATCTTTTCGGTAATTGGCGGCGGAGTGACAACCGACAACGATTGCGGCATCTCTGGCAAAGCATCAATGGAAGAAAAGGCCAAATGTCCTTCAATTTCTTGGGCGTTCGGGTTGATCGGATAGACTTTCCGACCGGAATCCAACAAGGCTCGAAAAACCTGATATCCGTACTTGGACTTGTCTCTCGAAGCACCCGCCACAGCGAACACGTCCGAACTTAGAAAGTCTGCAATACTGCTCATGCGTCACGGGGCTCCGAGGGCAATTCAATGGCTGCGCTCCTCAAGTCCGCTTCGCAACCACGGTCAATGGGGAATCAGTCTAGCATGTACGGGCCTGGCCTGCTTTGCCGCGTACTGATGGGAGCGCTACTTCGTCGTTTCCCCTTGATGCGAGGCCTGCATCCAAGCCTCCATCTGTTGCACCCTCTCGGATTGAGAGTTGGCGACATTCATTTCTTCCCCTTGATCCTGGGACAGATCGTAGAGTTCAAGCGGACCATCGGGGTGTGCATTCCAATCCAAACGCACCGCCTTCCACTGCTCAGTCACAATCGCCTGTTTTCCGCCAGCCTCATAGAACTCGAAGTAGAGAAACTCATGCTTTGACTGCTCTCCTTGACCGAGTAGAGTCGGCAGCAGCGAGAGCCCGTCACAATCCGGCGGTTCCACGCCAGCCAATTCGCAAAAAGTCGGCAGATAGTCTTGGAATCCGCTTAGATGCATGCTTTCCGTATTCGCAGCGATATGACCTGGCCACCAGGCAATCGTTGGCACGCGGATGCCACCTTCATACAGGTCACGTTTGTGCCCTCGCAGAGGACCATTGGAGTCGAAGAAATCGACTTGATGCCCACCTTCCTGATGAGGTCCGTTGTCGCTGGAGAAAATCACCAGGGTCTTGTCTGCAATCTGCAATTCTTGCAGCTTGTTCACAACCTGTGCCGTGTAGCCATCGATATCGTACATCATGCGGGCGAATCCCTTCTCTTCCTTGGGCCAATCGCGATCTTCAAAGGGGCCGTAATCCGGGACCTCCATCCCTCTGCCATACTCTGCCTTGCCTCCTTCGTTGTTGGCGTGCGGAGTGTTGAGCGCCAGGTACAGAAAAAAGGGTCTCTGGGCATTTTCCTCGATGAATTTCAGTGACTCGGCCACAAACATGTCCGGCGCGTAATCCACAGGAGTTTCCGCCAGTCCATTCCCCCGACCACTGTTGCTGCCCGCATCACTGCCCGGCAACAATCCATTGCCCAAATTCTCGCGTTGCCCATCTCGCACGAGAAAAGGTGGGAATAGATTGTGAGCGTGAAACATGTCGACGTAACCGTAGAATGCTTGAAAACCCTTGAGATTCGGATCGTCCTCGGGAATGTCAAATCCAATTCCCCACTTTCCAAACGCGCCTGTCGCATAGCCGGCGGCACTCAGTAGACTGGGGATGGTTGGAGTGGTATCCGGCATCGGTTCATCGCGATTCGTGCGAACGGCCGCGTGCCCGGAATGCATTCCGGTCATCAGCACACAACGGGAGGGAGCGCAGACGGTCATCCCCGCGTAGTGTCGGGTAAAACGCATGCCTTCACGGGCCAGGCGATCCAAGTTGGGAGTACTCAACGTCGATTGGCCAAAGCAGGACAGATCTCCATAGCCAAGATCGTCGGCCAGAATGAAAACCATGTTGGGCCGCTGATCGGCAGAGATACTTTGCACCCAAGCTGCCCAAAAGCAACAAACCAATATTCCTCGAGTCATCAGTTTCCAATTCATTTCCATCCGCCTGAGAGCATTCTAAGATCGCTCGCCGATTTTCCTTGATTCAACGCCGTCACAAGCAAGCCATGGTTAGGGTTGTTTGGATTTACTGGATTTCCTCGTACTCGTACTCAGCACCGCGGTACTCGTACCCGAAAGCGCCCTCGGCAATCGCTTGACTCCGTTGGATCAACCGAGTCAGCATCGACACGATCCGTTTGAGTTTTGACTTGCCCTGAATATCTGATTGGCCATCGATCGCACCGCAAACTCGCAATACATCTTGAATCGAAGCACATTCTAACGCGGAACCCGGTGCAATTTCAAAGAACCGATTCTTGTCTTTGAGGCTCTGCTTACCATTGCCTTCCGTCCCGGCGCGCCGGGATTCAACGGAATTGATTGGGCGGCACGAAGCCATTGGTCACGAGCCGGGCGATGAACGCCGGTCAGACCTTTGGCGATCCGATATGAAAAGGCGACGTACTCAATCGAGAGCCGGTAGACATCCAGCCGTTCATGATCGAATGTCGGTTTGTCCATCGCCAGCCTCTCGAATAAGTCGAGTACGAGTACCGGGCTGCGCCCTGAGTACGAGTACGACCAAAGCCAGAACGAATTGCGAACTATCCCACGTGAGGACGATGTGGGATAGTTTGTGCAACGACGGCGATCAGCGGGCGGCGGGAGTTCACTCTCCGTTGTCAGCAACGTCACCACCGCCGCTCCGTTGCATCGCATGGTTCGTCGCCTTTGGTTGCCAGATTGGGCGGCCTGATTCGCGCGCTCGGCGAGCCGCATCCGCTGCGATGGCCGCAATATCACCGCCAAACCGGTCAGAAATTTCGCGACGGATTCGGTGAATCTCTTCGATCGGGGTCTCAGTCTTCGGTTTCTGAATCATCTCCAAGCAGCTCCTCTGGTGTGCAGATTACGGGAATCGGCACTCCAGCGTCGGTTAGAACTTGATGGATGCGGGGCAAGATTTTCGCGTTGGCAATGTGCTTGCAGTTCCACGTCAACAAGTATTGTATCCGATGATGGGCAACGGTTGCGATGTGCAATGCGTCAACCTGGGCTTTTGCGGGCAGGATCGCACGCGAAATGATCTCCTTGGCAATCTGCGTGATCTCAGGAGCGTCGGGCAGCAGCGGAATCCCGTCCAGTGATTGCAGTCGCTCTGCAGCAAGGGTGGGGTCACCAGCGGATGCCTCGTCGATTACGTATTGCGACACGACCAGTTCGTAGTTGGTTCGTTCGGTGTCCCACCATTTGTGCGTCAGCAATTGGTGAGCAGCCATCACTACCTGCGGACTTGGGCGTTGGCGAAGATAGCTGACAACAGATGTTTCGATGTAAACAGTGTCCATCGCCTAAGTATATCATTCGACGAACGAAGGCGATAACGTCGTCGCCGGGGTTGATTTGTTAGCAAGTTGGACAAGCTCGGCGACTGGCGGCGAGTAGTTTGGAGTCTCTCAAGTTTAGGTCGAGGTTTGTATTCGCTGTTAGCCGCCTGGTTTCCCG
This sequence comes from bacterium, assembly GCA_024743355.1. GTDB lineage: Bacteria > Planctomycetota > Planctomycetia > Pirellulales > Pirellulaceae > Aureliella. Next base: position 142 of record JANSWS010000380.1, on the reverse strand, counting down.
ACGGTGCCACAATATTTCAACCCTGCTCAATTGATGGTCCGCACCCTCTCAGAACCGGACGTGCCCAGTTAAAGCATCCGGCTCCCAGCTGACACCTCTCACTCAGTTTCTCACACATCGCGTCCCAGAGCAATCAAGTCTG
>JANSWS010000341.1 GCA_024743355.1 bacterium | reverse complement strand
CGCGGCGCCTAACCAATCAGGAAAACAAACCATGCACAGAATCAAAACGAACAAACCGCCAGCTGGGCCACCGGTCTGCCAAAATTTTCGCCTGCTAATCGGTCAAAATCGAAATCAGCGGTCGCTTGATTGAGGACTAGTGGCTCTACGACCGACTGCAAGGCTGTAGTGGGCGCAAAGACTTGGAAATGCAAGATGGCTCCGTTGGGAGCCGTTGCAAAGGTGTCATAAATCGCCAGTTTCACGACTTTCTCCCTATAGCAAGGCTTCCGTCCTGCTTCCCTCAAGCTGGACTGCATGGAGAAATCGACCTCGCTTCCTCACTTTCGCCAGTGATACGCCCTGAAAAAAATGAAAGTTTCACAGCTCTCCCACCCCGAGCAAACGATGACTCAAGAGGTGTCAACAAGCGTTGACAAGTCGGCAGTGTGTAGGGACCTCGCTTGCGTATTCTGGACTCAGCTCAAACTCGCTTTTCATTGCGGATAGCCTAACTCGCTTCGGGGTTGAAAATCAGGTAGATGGTCGTCAGCATTGCGGGTAAAACTGTCACCATCAGCATGATTGCAATCAGCATCGCAATGTGCCGCTCTTCAGCCTCCTCTGAGTAGGCAGGCTCAGGCTTTTGCTGTCTCTCGCAAGTCGGCTTTGACAAAGCCTCACTATTTAGGGATCGCATCTTTGACGATTTGTGTTGAGTGACATAGGAGATGCCGCCTAGCAGTCGCGAGTCATTCGCGCTGTCGTGGAACATTGAGTTGGGCATCAGCTTGAGCTCCGAAGGAAGAGGGCCGGCGAACGCAAACTAGGTTGATCCCATCCGTAAATCGCGAGCGAGTTTGCCGCTTCGCTGAAGTAGTGGTTGTTCGCCTGAAAGACCAAGCACACGCTGAGCCGAAAGCCGAAAACGCCGTTTTCCTTGCTATATTGCGCTGAAATTCGACTTTTGTGTCCACTGTAGTGGCAACAGCGACAACTCGGGTTGACGTTGGCGGACCACAGACCGGATCCGAGCTTCGCCATTCTTCGGAGATGCTGATGAACCCAAGGCTCCCCGCTCTGGAGAGGGTCAGCTACATGAAGGCGAAATGGCCGATGAGCTTGTATGTAGCCGGAAGAATCGTTGGTCAGCAACCTTGGAGTGGTTCGAAAGGTAGGTCAACACGCGCTCGCGTGGACTCGCGTCTCGCTGAATGGAGCGAGCAACTTTTCACAAGCATCCGCGATCCGCCGTATCACCAGGCAACTTCGACGACAAATTTGCCTCGGTAGAAGCTGCGCACCACTGCACGCCGGACCGCACCGATCGAGCTTACCTGCTGGCACTTCGCGGGCGCCATGGCGGGATGATCGACCGCCTGGCTTGGTAAGCGGGGTGCACGCGTCAAGGTACGAGTACATGGCTCAATCGTCATGACAAGGATGTGCGTCCGCTGCGGAAATAGTGACTCCGCCAATTTCTCTACTATCGTTGATGCACAATTCTCCTCTTCGAATCGCCACCTCTTTGGGTGCATCAATTCCGATCCGAACGCGCGACACGTTGACGAGCGTTCTGGGGCAGGCTGCCGCCTAAATTTCGAAAAAAACCCGGCAGGTTTCGAGAATATGGTGGATAAAGAGATACATGGAAAACGAGTCTCCACAATTTGAACTCACGGAATCGGCATTCCTGACGCTGTTGGTCAAGCACGAGCCGTCGTTTCGCGCCTACGCACGCAGCCTGGTGCCCGACTGGGATTTGGTCGATGAGGCATTGCAGGAAGCGAGTGTCACCATGTGGCAGAAACGCGGACAGCTGGAGAGTGTGGATGGTTTTGTACCCTGGGCGAGGGTGATTCTTCGGTTCAAGTGTCTCCGGCAGGTCGAAAAGCTACGGTCTCGGCGTCCGCTGCTTAGCGACGAGATTCTAGCAACTCTCGCGGACCGCGCTGAGAGCCGCTCAGCAGAGACAATTGCAGCGCGAGCCAACGCGCTGAATCACTGCTTGAGACAGTTCTCTGCGGAACAGCGCGAACTGTTGTTAGCCCCGCACAGCAGTGCTACCTCTGTCGTCGATTTGGCGGATCGCAGACAAAAAACGCCCAACTCTCTGTACAAGCTCCTGGGACGCCTTCGCGAAAAACTAGTCGAGTGTATCCGTCTCAAATTGGCGGCGGAGGCCCCATGAGCAAGTCCTCGCACGAATTGATGCATCGCTATCTAGCCGGAATCGCCTCGGAAGAAGAGGTGCGTGAACTTGAAGCTCGTCTCTTTGTGGACGACCAGCTTCAGGATGAGTTCCTGTTCCAAGCTGAACTGGACGCACACCTGCGCCAGGAAGCCCAATCTAACAGCAGCCTAGATCCAGCGTTGTCGCATCGCGTTGAAGATTCTGCCGGCAGCAATGCAAGCCGAAACTTTGTTTGGAAGTGCCTTACCGGTATCTCCTGCCTGGTCGCCACGGTTCTGCTGATGTTCTTAATCCTCTCGGCCCCCATCACCCGCCAAGCGATGGCAGTGCCTTTGTTGGGTAAGCTCCCGACAGGCGTATCGTGGACCGAGCGGAATATTTGGTTCGCCGCTGCTACTGACAACCTGCCGGTGCTAGAGGCAGAGCTAAAACGTGGCGTCTCCATCGATGTGCGATCCGAAGAGGCGTACACACCGTTGCACGTCGCCTCAGTGTTCGGTCAGACAGCAGCGGTCGAGTTGCTGCTCAGCCAGAATGCCGATGTAAGTTTAGCGGACAACGAAGGCAATACCGCATTGCACATGGCCGTATTCCTGGGACGCACGGACGTGGTGCGTGCGTTGTTGGCTCATGGAGCAGATCCGCATGCCCGAAATTCTGCTGGTTTCAGCTCAATCGACTGCGCGGGGGCACCTTTGAGCAGTGTCTACGAAGACCAACTCAGACGGGCAGAAGCTGAGATGAAGATTCCGCTGGATATCAATCGCATTCGTAGCCAACGACTGACGATTCTCAAACTGCTGGTCGGAAGTGATCGAGCAAGTGATCAGGGCCCCGAAGCTACTTGTATTCTGAATGCGGCGATTACCGGCGACGTCAAGGCAATTCAAAAGTGCCTCACCGATGGAGAAAATTTAAACGAAACGGAGCAAGTCGGCGGCAACACACCCTTGATGCTGGCTGCCACTTTCGGCAATCGAGAGGCCGCAAGTTTGCTGATCACGGCAGGTGCAGATCTTGAAACTCGCAATAAGTCAGGCGGTACGGCCTTGCACCAAGCCTGTTTTTTCGCTCAGCCCGAGATTGTCGAACTGTTGCTGGACGCGGGCGCGGACAGCACCGTAGTCAATTCCTACGGCGTAACTCCGCTTGCACTTGCACCCCAGCAGATGGACACGGATTGGCAAGCTGTTTACGAGTATACCTACCAATCGCTGAACCTTAATCTCAACTTTGAAGCAATCAGCCAAGCGCATGCGCGAATCCGCGAATTATTCCAGCAGCGATCAAGCAAAATTGGCAAAAGTTAATGAGCAAATTAGATCGCCGAACAGGCTCGGACTCGAATATGACCGCACTTGCCTGGCTTAGACTCTTGGCGAACTCAACCAGCACAGCCGTCTAGTGCTGCAGCCTTTTTGGGCAGGTTTTGTATGAATGGCAGACAGGTAAGAGACATTTTAACGCTCTGCCTAACGATGCCCCTGTGCTAGTGCAAGACCAGGATTCGCCTGTCACGTATGTTCGTGCTCGACAGTCGCCGGAATTAGATCTTGCCATCCAGACAATGCTCCAGACCTCCTGTATTCATTGTCATGATTCGAATACGGAGACGCCGCTGAATTTTGAATCTCTGTCGGGAGATTTGACCGAACCGGCTGCTATGCGAAAGTGGATTCAGGTTCTCGATCGCGTTCGAACGGGCAGCATGCCCCCGGAGTCTGAAGAGCGACTAGACGCTTCTGTCGCAGCTGCCGCGACGAATGCGTTGGAAAAATGGCTACGTGAATTCAGCAGGTCGCAACAAGAACGCTCGGGCCGTGTTCCTGCAAGGCGATTGACCATACTGGAGTACGGTTACACGTTGCAAGACTTACTGGGTATCGATGGAGATGTAACAAGCCATCTTCCTGACGAGCTGAATTCGGGAAGCTTCGATACGGTTGGCAGCACACAGCGACTGTCTGCAATTCATATCGAAGGTTTTTTAGAATCCGCAGATCAGGCCCTAGATCTTGCACTTTCACTCGATGCGAATCCCTATCGCCAGACACATCTCGACTTCGAAAACAGCGAGAACCTTCGTTATTTCGACGACAAAAAATTGCACGAAGGCGGCAACATCATGCGCCGGCTGGACGAAGGAGTCGCGATCTTTGTCGACAACGACTATCTCATTCACTCGTACCGAACGATGGGGATGAACATCGAAGTTCCTGGAACCTACCGAATCACAACCAAGCTGGAAGCATTTCAAGCCAATCGGCCGGTGACGTACAAGATCATTACCAAACGACCAAGTGGAGAAGCCAGCATCGCCAGTTTGGGCGATCTCGAGCCCGGCGAAGCAAAGGCCATTGAGACTGAAGTGTATCTTGAACCAGGGGACAGCTTCTATGTGACCGTGCATAACGATGATCCTGGTTCTGTCTACGTCGCGCTCATGGCGATGGACGTAAAGAACTACTTGGGATCGGGATTGGCGATTCGATCTCTCAGCGTAGCCGGCCCGATTCACCAGGAATGGCCACCGCCGAGCACTCGCAACCTGCTGCATGGGGTCGACCTAGTGACAAATGGAGAATCAGGTACAACGCAAATCCAACTTTCCAAAGAGCCGATCGAACACGTTCGCGAAATCGTCGCCACATTTGCGGAGCGAGCCTTTCGCCGCCCAGTCAAACAGGCGGAAACTGAGGCATTCGTTGACCTTGCCCAACCAGCCATCAAGGAAGGACTACCGCTAGACCAAGTCATCCGACTGCCCTTGAGATCCATTATGTGCTCACCGCAGTTTCTCATGCATGAGGGTCGACCGGGAGATTTGGATTCCTATTCGCTTGCCAGTCGACTGTCGTATTTTCTCTGGAAGGGTTTGCCTGACCGTGAATTGCTCGCTTCAGCTGATATGGGTGCAATGACTACAGACGAGGAATTGGCGCGGCAGGTTGACCGAATGCTGGAGGACCCCCGATCCGAGCGATTTGTCAACGACTTCGTTGGCCAATGGCTGCGTGTCGATCAAGTCAATGCAACCTCACCTGATGCGAAACTCTATCCGGAGTACGATGAACTCCTGGGCCATGCGATTCCTCAAGAGACACGACTCTTCTTTGGCGACCTAATTCGTGAAAACGCTCCGCTCACTCATCTGGTCGATTCAGCGTACACCTTCGTGAATCGACGACTAGCGCAGCATTACGGCATCGAGAATGTCCAAGGACAGCATTTTCGTAAGGTGCAGCTTCCAGAAGGCAGTCTCCGTGGCGGCATACTCACACAGGCCGCGATTCTGAAGACAACTGCCAATGGGACAGTGACTTCGCCCGTCACCCGCGGAAATTTCGTACTCACCAACCTGCTAGGCACACCACCTTCACCACCACCGCCGGGAGTTGGCTCGATTGAGCCTGACACGCGTGGAAAGACGACCATCCGTGAGATTCTTTCGGCGCATCGGGACAATGATTCCTGTAGTGCTTGCCACCGGATGATTGATCCACCGGGATTCGCACTGGAGTCATTTGATCCCATCGGAGCGATGCGAACCCATTACCGATCCAGTGGTCCTGGCGTGGGCTTTTGGGCACAGCTATCCGGGGCCACCTATCATGAGGGCCCGCCCGTCGTCCCCGCCGGCGAGACGGCCGATGGACGAAAGTTCTCGGACATCAGCGAGTTCAAGAAGTTGCTGCTGGAAGAGAAGGAACAGATCGCCAGAAACTTCGTGTCACAGCTGATCGTCTATTCTACCGGTGGTGAGATTGAATTCGCGGATCGTGAAGTCATCGAAGCAATCCTTGGCAAGACCGCAGCAGACAACTATCCGGTGCGGGATCTGATTCACTGCGTTGTCCAAAGCCGCCTATTTCGACAAAGATAATCGGATAAGCCTATGATCCAGTCGCTCCATCGCCGTACATTTTTGCGAGCCTCCGGTGTTGCTGTGGCCCTTCCATTTTTAGAATCAATGACTGCTTTTGCGTCGCCACCTGCTGCACCGCCTAAGCGACTGATCTTCGTTTGCACGGCACTTGGCCTGCACCCGCCGAAGCTTTGGCCCAAAGCGGCTGGGCAAAACTACGATACAACCCCGTACCTTGAACTCTTGCAGGATCATCGCGATAACTTCACCCTATTCAGTGGGCTTTCTCATGAAGAGCAAACGGGCCGACAACCGCACGATAGCGAAATGACTTGGCTAACCGCCGCCCGCAATCCGGGAATGGCGGGATTTCGCAACACGGTATCTATCGATCAAGTCGTGGCCAACCACTTCGGAAATGCAACGCGATTCTCTTCAGTCACACTCGGAACCGCGAATTCACAAAGTCAATCCTACACCCGCGGTGGCGTTATGGTTCCGGCGGAAACATCTCCCGCAAAGGTGTTTGCAAGGATGTTCCTGGAGGGGAGTCCAGACGAAGTAAACACTCAACAAAGACGACTTCGAGAAGGCCGCAGTATCCTGGATCAATTGGGGACAGAAACGAAGAAGCTGCGTAATCGATCCAGCGCGTCGGACAACCATCTACTTGATGACTACTTTGAGTCCATTCGACAGGCCGAAAAGAAACTTTCTGCCGCGCAGAGTTGGATGAAGAAGCCGAAGCCCACCGTCAATCGAAAGCCTCTGCTTGACATCTCCGACCCCGCAGATTTGATCGGACGTACTCAGTTGATAATGGATCTTGTTCCGCTTATCGTGCAAACCGATTCAACGCGCGTCATTGCCGTAACGGTTCAGGATCACGCTGTCGTACCCAAGATCGAAGGTGTAACTGGTGATCACCATAATCTCTCACATCATGGAAAGGACGCTTCCAAGATTGATCAACTTGAGAAGATTGAAGCCGGTATTATCCGCTGTTTTGGCAGTTTGTTGGAACAACTGAAACGGTCTTCGGAGTTCGGTTCTTGCTTGTTGGATCATACGACAATTGTTTTCGGTAGCAACCTCGGAAATGCCAATTCACACGAAGCGAAGAACTTACCGATCTTTCTGGCCGGCGGTGGCTACCACCATGGTCGATACGTCACCATGCGAAAAGATCACGACCAGCCGCTGTGCAATCTGTATGTTCGTTTGTTGCAGGACTGCGGCATAGAAATGGACTCATTCGGCCAGAGCACGGGTCGATTGACCTGGGAGTCAACCAACTTCCCTGAGTACTTATAATTTGCCCTGAGATTGGGCTTTCCTCCGGCCCAATGCCTCCAGCCTACGACCTGCGCTACGCCAGCTCTATTCGACGGCCAACCCGCTAGTCTCTCTGGCACGCTCGATCAGCTTTTTGTTCATTGCGGCAATGCCGCGAGCGTGTTTCTTGCCAATCAGTCCCGACCAAAAGAAGCTCATGATGCCGTAGATGTTGATTTCTGTAATGATATTGGTTCCGCTTTTCGTGGGCACCAACCTATGAATGGTTTTCATCTTCGCCAAGGGCATGTAGCATAAGTCGGCATACACGGCAGCCGGCTGCAGTTCGGTTACTCGAAGTTTGAGCCTTGGGCCTCCTTTTGGCTTCAGGTAGAAAAGCTTGCCAATCTCGGCAGGACCGTCAATCTCAATCGACTCGATTTGCTCGTCCAGATCTGCCCAGTTCTTAATATCAACCAAAGTAGGCCACAGTGCGTCTGCAGCTAAGTCCGTAGCCGTGTTAAAACTGTGCTTCCACATATTTCCTCTCCGATCGCAATGTCAACAATGCTGACATTCTAGCCTGCCCAACGGACCTTGTCAACATTGTTAACAACGCCAATAGCATGACTCAACCTCAAAGACCACCTCTGATTGCGTTGCTGTTTGAGCAACAGCGATGGATTGACTCGAAGTTGCTGGCTGCGCTTGCAGAATACGGTTGGAGCGACCTGACGCGAGCTCAATCGCTCGTTTTTGGGCAGATCGATGCTGGCTGCACGAACGCTTCAGAAATAGCCGCTCGTCTCAACATCTCCCGTCAAGCCGTCAACCGCACCGTCGGCGAGTTGGTGTCAGCCGGTTATCTGAAGCTTCACGATTTGCCGGGACAAGGCAACATGCGGCGAATTTCGTTGACCGCCAAGGGGCGGAAAATCATGCATGATGCCTCGAAGATTTTTGACCAGATCGAGGCTGAAGTAGAGGAAGCATTAGGCGCGAACAACTTTCGCCATCTCATACACTTGCTCTCGCAGCCTTGGGGTTAAGGACACAAAAAAGGGTCAGGACTCTTTTTTGGTAGGTCGCCCGCGTGGGCGGATGGTGGATTCGAGGTTCAGGCGTCGTGCAATCGACTCAACCCAGGTTGGTTCACCCAGTGGCTTTCCTCGCTGTGCCGACCTGCGTACCGATGCAATTTCACACTCGGTAAGTGGCTCGTTCACGCGTTCAAGCCGATTGGCTGAGCGTCGCACAGGCCAGGCAGATACTGTTTCCTTTAGTGCTATTGCGATTTACCGCGTGGACAGCGTCTCGTGTTTTGCCGACGAGTGCGGCCCGCTGGGCACGCGGTAAAACAAGAATGGGCTAATCGATTTCACTTCGAAAAGCCCGAATGAGCGTGGTTTCTCCAGCTTGCAGGCGCTGTTCGAGAAAACGGTTGATGAGAGCTGCATCCAAGCCGG
>JANSWS010000594.1 GCA_024743355.1 bacterium | reverse complement strand
TATCCTGCATCCATTCCTTCAGACGTGCGGGCCACCCCTTCAGCGTTACTAAGTCGGAACGATTGCCCATGTTGAAGGCATGCCCACCGCGAGCGTAAATGTGGGTCTCCACCGGAACACCCGCCAGCCGCAACTTGGGCAACAGATACATGATCGACCTAGAAGCCCCCATGTCATCGTTCGCAACCAGCAGGAATGCGGGAGGTGCATCCGATGGAATGACGGACGGAATGCCAAGCGGTCCCGGATAAATGAGCACCTGAAAGTCCGGGCGGCTACTCACGCGATCGATGGGATCCTCTGCCTGTGGATTTTCATCCGGCTCGCCATAGGCGACCATGGAAACGACCTCACCACCGGCCGAAAAGCCCATGATGCCGATGCGTGATGGATCCAACCCCCATTTTTTAGCTCGGCTGCGAACCAGACGCATGGCCCGCTGGCCATCCTGTTTGGCATGCTCGTCAATGCTGTAAGGCGAGCCTTCTTCGCGACCGAGACGATACTTCAAAGCGAATGCAGCCACCCCCAGACTCTGCAGGTATTCCGCGGCTTCCACGCCTTCGGCTTTAAACACCAGCAGACGATGACCACCACCCGGACAAATGATCACAGCCGCCCCCGTAGCCTTGTCAGGATCGGGCAGGTAAGCAGTCAAAGTCGGATAGTGCACATTCTTTACCCAATAGCTTTCCGCTTCCTCTTCTTCTTCCCGGCGATCCTCAAAACCCGGTGCGCCGCCTTCCCACAATGGAATGACTTCTTGAGAGCAAACTCGGCTGCTGGAAAAGCAAGACACCGCGCCTAGCAAGCCCACAAGACCTACTGTGTTGATCGCCCATCGCCTACGAAGCATACGTTCCTCTGCTTGAAAATGCTCAATATCTCTAAACGTCGTCTCTTATCGTCGTACTCTGCGCCTGCAGCGTAAGTCTGCATGGCTTCCAAAGGTCCAAACCATGGCCGTTCCTCTGCCTGAACTTCATTAAGTTGCTATGAGAAGCGAAGGAGAATCTTACGCCGTTTTCTTTAAATGAAAGTAGCAGTGAATGTGTGGTTCGCCGCGGAAATACCAGACCATATCCGGCCCTTCGATTTGCCAGGTATCCCAGACTCCATCGGAACCGATATCGTACTGACCTGCATACCAGGACACGTGAAGACGCTCGATCAAGTTCGTCGTTTGAATGGCATCGATGGTCGCTTGCACATCATCGGCACGGAACATTGCCAGCATGTCTCGAATGGTTTGCACAAAGAGTTGCTTCTGATCTTCCGCGAGCGACTCACAAGCCAATCCACGCCCTGCCACCGGAGTTTGAATCACTTTGCTGGGACTCTCGCTCCGCGGCTCTGAAGATAGCAACCCCATCTGCTGCTGCTCGGAACTTAGGGCCGTCACAAAACGATTGAAAACTTTGCCCTGATACCAATAGGGGTTGCCAGGGTGGTCTTTCGCCTCGCGGAAATTGGCCCGCATATCGGTTTCCGGATGCGGGTAGTGTCCATAAAAGATGGGAGCACCGCCAAAGCCTTTCCCCTGATCGCTGTGAGCGTTGCAGCGTCGGGTGACGTGGTGTCCGGTGAAGATGAATTCAAAGTCTTCATCGTCGGGCGTTCCGAAGAAGCCGGCGGCAGGAGCATTCTTTTCCTCGCCGTACTGGTCGATGAGCACCTGCTTGTTTACTGCATCCTGATGCTCCTCACTGTGCAAACCATCGAAGATTTGCTTGATCAGCCGCTGTTGTTCGGCATCGAAAGTACTTGGAATGCGATGATCCGGATGGATATACCACCAATTGCTTACATACTGTCGCCGAGGATGATCCATCGGCAGACACACCTTTTGCCTCTGCTCATCGCTCAGGCTCTTGTAAAGTTGCATGGGCAATGAATCCGAGTCCGCGGATTTAGCCACCGCAGGCGACGCCAGCGGCATCTGCCCCAAGGCTATGGCACCCATGGATGCGCCCGCCGTTTTGATCCAGCTTCGTCGTGTTGTGTGATGCATGAAAAACCTTTCTCTGCAAACTTTTAAATTAGATTTTCATCCGTCCAATTTGCGCAGCTTAGTGACTCTGCCAAGGTTTGGTACGTATTCGGCAACGAAGATATTGCCCTCCGCATCGAAGCAAGCGTCATGTGGCGTTACGAATTTTCCGTCGAGCCACAGCTCGGGAGTCACCCGAATACGTTTGTCACTATCCGCTTTCAGGCGCGTCGCATCGTCACCAAGCTGGGCTACCACTTGATTGTCGGCATCGAGAATGGAAAGACGCGCGTAGAGTTCCGGAACCAGCATCAAATCACCTTGCACTTGTACATTGGCCGGCAAGCCGAAGCCAGACAGGGTCTCGAGATGTTGCCCTTCCAAATTGAGACGCTGCAAAGTGTTGTTCGCCCGGTCGGCCACTACCACCACCGGCTGGTCCGGATTGCGATCGTCCAGCGTCAAGCCATGCGGTGTATTGAATTTACCCTGACCAGCCCCGGGTCCACCGAAGCAAGAGAGCCATTTGCCATCGCGGTCATAGCGATGAATGAAGTAGGAGCCGTAGCCATCTGCCAGAAGAAATCCACCATCCGGCAAAAAGGCGAAATTCGTTGGTAGAAATCGGTCCCGCTGAAAAGCGAATGCGACTCCCTGATCCTCGCCTGCTTGATAAACCCCGCTTTCCATGGGCGCTCGCAACTTCCAGACCTGCTCGCCATCCAATGTCAACTTGGCAAAGGACTTAATGCTTTTGTAGCCGCTGACGTAGAGAAATTCCTCGCCGCCCTCCTTGCGAATCTCCAGTCCATGGCCACCGCCCTGAAACTCTTGGCCAAAAGATCGCAGATAGCGGCCGCTGGGATCGAAGACAAAAATCGCTGGATGCTCTTTCTTGCCAACATCACCCTCATGGATCACATACAAGTTTTGTGACGCGTCGACCGCCACGTTATGGGTGGTTTGCCAGGTGAATGGCGGTGGCAGTTGGGGATAGTTGTGCGTGACCTCGTAGACAAAGTCGCCCTGCCCGATGACAGTTTCCGCCTTGGCGCGGCGTGGCAGAATCAAGTGTGGAATGGCCAGCCCGCTTGCCGACGCAGCCAGAACTTTCCTGCGTGACCAACCCCTTTTTGCTGACATGAAATGGCTCCCGGACAGGATGCGAAACCTTCAGCAGAGCATACACCGCCGCAACTTTCAACAATCTCAGCTTGGCCGCGAGAAAGTTGCTGGAAACATCCACTCGGCAAAGCACCCTGGATGAGCTACTCGACAGTGAACTCAATGCGCCCCAGGCCACCGAAATCCGCTGTGTAGTTTCCCGGGTCCGCAGCATGCACGCTTCCCAAGGCACCTGCGATCAGCCAATCGCCACCGTGCAGACTATACCCCTGATCGACCAGTTGGTTGACAACTTTGATCAGATGTCGCCACACCCCACCGTCGATGGTGTCTCCAGCAACCTC
>JANSWS010000715.1 GCA_024743355.1 bacterium | reverse complement strand
TGCTGAATCCATTCAGCGCAGGTTCCTTCCTCCGCGGGTTCCACTCTGTTCCTCTCTCTCGCGTCAGGCAAATGGGGCTTCGATCATCGCCCGCATGATCCCAACCCCACTGCACCTCCCACTCGGCAAGTGGGAGGTACTGGTACGTCCCATCTGCCGGATGGGATGTGGCTTTTGACTTCGCGCAACGAGGCAAGTTGGGAGGACGCCGGACCACACGGCTTAGCGCAGCCACGAAAGCCTGAACGGTGCTGAATCCACAAGGTGCAGGCTCGTTTCTCTGCGGAGTGCATTCTGTTCTCCTCTGGCGTCAGTCTATTTGGGCTTCGATCATCACCAGCGTGATCCCAACCACACTCCACCTCCCACTCGGCAAGCGGGAGGTACTAGTACGTCCCATCTGCCGGATAGGATGTTTCCGAGGGCCACGAATACTTGAGGACAGAAAGCACTACGAACTTTGGATCTCGTCCGTCTCACGTGGCAGCAAATGTCTGGCGACGGCGGCGGCAAGAATTGGTACCGCGACTGCAATGGCCAACGCGAAGGGCAGCCATTGATGTTGTTCCGCGAAATCTCCGAACCATGCGTAGGCTGCGGCAACCCCAAGATTACTCAGTAGGATCGGCGGTAGAAATCGGCTCCAGCTCAACTGATGGATGCCGGCGATCAGCACACTCGCTTCTGCGAATACAGGCATGGCTCGCGTTAACACCAAAACCAAAGGACCATAATTGGTGCTGATTCGGTGCATAGAATCTAGATCTTGCGAATTAGAGAACCACGAAGCCACCGACCGTCCCCAGCGGCGGGCAACCGCAAAGCCAAGCACGGCTCCCAGATTCATACCCAGCCAAGTCGCCAGTCCTCCTAACCACCAGCCTAGTTGCCAACCGCTCAAAGTGCTGATCACGCTGGAGGGAATGGGCAAGAGAATATCGGTGGACAGCAAACCTACCACCAAAGCAAAACTCATGGCACGCGATGGAGGGTCCTCGGTGATCCCACGCAGCCAACTTTCAAATTGTCCGCCGAAGAAGATGAAGGGTAGCACGGGTACCAATAGCACCAGACACATCAGTGGCAGAGTGCGAAAGAGTTCACGCATGCTTCGACTCCGCTTTAGTCGAACGGAACTTCATGGTATTCCAGTGCCCACTCCCGCATGAAACGAACTTGTACCGGTTCGATGCGGTAAACGATTAAATCTGGATTGTCGAGCGAGCCCAAATAATTTCGCAACAAAGGATTGGAATCCCAAATTTCCTGCAGCAGATCACGGTTTGTCTCAATTTTTGCCAGACCGCTGATACGCACCTGATCGTGATTCTCATCCAGGTAGCACAATTCCACGTTGGGATTGTTGGCAATTTCCTGAGTCTTATGGTAACTACGCAAATTGGCGACATGGACCGTAAAGTCGACCGTGCGAACCGGCGACACTGGTCGCAAACGCGGGCGATCGCCATCGATGCTGGCCAAATATGGAAAACGATCGGCTTCGATCACCGCCCGTGCAAGCGAGCGAATTTGGCTTGGATCGATGGATTCCGGTTGAGGGCGCGTCATGCTTGAGACCCCGGGTTTGCAAAGCGAAAGGGTTTTGAAGGAATTCTATCATTCTGAGTTCGGTGGAATGTAGTGCTCCCCGGAAACTAATGCTCCCCCCATTCTTAACTTTCTGCACTTTAGGCGATCTCATTAAACAAATCGTGGATTGATATTGCTACGAAAAAAGCCCTCAGGGAAATTGGAGGTTCCTACACCGTACCAATCACCAGAGGGCCAAGGATGGCTAATCGTAAACGTTCCGGCAGACCAC
>JANSWS010000491.1 GCA_024743355.1 bacterium | reverse complement strand
CGGTTCTCTTCGGTTTTCGGGTAGATGTCCAATTGACAGTCTCGGCTTTCAACCGGGAAGCTTTGCGCGGTTGCCCGCCTTGGTGCAGCCGCGCGTGTAATAGGCTGGATTCCGCCGGCCAAGCCGCAATTGGGCCAGCCAAAGCCGAGCCGTTCGTGAACAGCGGCAACCCAACGGTTGGTCAGAAAGCGATCTACGGGGGCACGGATGAACAGCTCTGGGGGCCGAGGCTTGGGTCTAGATGAAATGTTTGCCGCTTAGCAATGATGCTGGTTTCAGGTGTGTTTGCGTTCATGCATGCTAAATCGTTGCCCGACCGCTTGGCTGTTGGAACTTGCTTTCAAGTTGTGCCGGTATTCACAGGTACCGGAACGAAACAAAGGTTGATGCAAAATCCAGCTGAGTCGCTCTGGTGCTGGCCGCAGTTTTCCTAGGTTTTGGGAGTGATTCGTGGTATTTGACGCTAAAATCCAAAGTCCCGTCCTTTCAACTCTGGCCCAGTGCCCAAAACCCGACATTCAGCTATTGACATCCCCGCGTCCAGGCTGACAATTCCAGGAGCTTCAATCACCAGCGGATGTGGCGGAATTGGCAGACGCGCTAGGTTCAGGTCCTAGTGTCCCTTACAGGACGTGGAGGTTCAAATCCTCTCATCCGCACTGGTTTTTCTTGGGTCTTCTCGACCCTGTGTTCCCAGCAGTCTTAGTGTGGCTCAGCCAAGTGGGAAGAATTTGGGAACATCTTCACGGCTAATTCGTCGCTTCTGCTATTGAGACAGTACCGGCTCTCCAGGGTTTTGTCGGTCAACGACGACCACACATCCATTCGCTCTAGGCTAAAAACCTAGAGTGGCTCGGCAAGATGATTCCGCCACACATTTTCAAGTACTAATCGTCGCGAAACTCAGTTCCCCGTTTTGAGTCTCTCTCCGCCCAATCGACAATCGCTAGCACGATTCGGTCAAAATCACCTCTGCAAATTACCACCAACAGCTTCGCAACAGAGGCTGGTCCAACTTCGGCAAATTGGCCAAATGGTAAAAATGCAAAGGTGTCCGCCATGTGGAGATGGAAAACACTTTATTTGCTCTTCCAGGCAGTGCGGCAAGGGGCAGCATGCTGCCGTTGAGACTTCACTGGTGTCGGTCCCAGCTCTGCCCTTATCTCTTAACAGCAGCGAGCCTGATGGCTAGTCGTCCAGCTTGAGTTTGCCAACGTGGGCTCCCACCCCAACGCAAGTTGAGAAGTTGCACAGAACTCAGGCGGTAAAATCCACCAACACGAGCTGCTCTCACGGCTTCAAAGCTGTCGAATCTCTAAATCTAGCGACCAAGGTAGAGCGTAAAGTGGAAAGTGAACCGCAAGCAATCGGCCCACCTATCCTCATTGATTTTCTCAATGAATAAGACTGGCTACATTTCAGGTTCTTGCCGCTGTGGAGCTGCTGCTTGAAAAGCAGATGAGCTGGCTGACAGACGTGTCACCAAGGGCTAGAAAGGTGGATTTGGCAAGGTTCTGCACTCGCGGGTGAATTGAGCAGGGCTCGGGGACCTGCGAGTTGCAAGTCTCCAGTTCGATTTCTTTCACTGGGAACGTTTTCGCTGTCTGCGTTTGAGTACTTGCCGCGACGCGGAGAATGGCTGAAACAGCCTCCTGCTCTCTAGCGTAGGCACCGATCCTCTAACCAGCTCGAACGCTACGCCGCTCAAACCCGGGAAGGGCACGAAGAAATGGTCGAAGAACTCTTCAGCTGACTTCCCTCAAGGTGTACATTGATCGCAACCGGTTCCTCTGGAATCCTAGCCGTTCGGATCTTCGCCATAGCCTCTGGCTGCCCTGAGTGAAACTCGTTCATCTGCGTTCATGTCAAGCAATGCTACTGTGGCTCTTCCAACATCTGTTATTCCAACAATGATCGGACCACGAAATTGAAAATGGGCTGACCAACGCTCGGTGCGTGGATTAAACAGTGGTACCGGCGGGGAACTCGTACCAGGAACGAGACTCGTGAGATTTGGCCCTTTTTTCCCGTTGCAATGTGGGCAGGCAAGAGCGGTATTTTCAGCCGTATACACACCGCCGTGTTGCCCGGCAACGATGCGGTCAACTGGAAAACGGAGAACACGATCGTGATCTTGGTGGATCGTGCAGTACTCACAACGATTTTCGGCCCGTGCCACAACTAGCTCACGCAGTTCGGTGGAAGCTGGCATCGTTACTGAAGTGGGTCTTTATCGTCAGCGAGAAGTTTCTCAGCCTGTGCTTGGAGAACTGCTATGATCGATGACGTTCTGATAATGGAATCGTATTCACGCTGCTCTTGAGGCGAAATCACTCCATTACTTGCCTTTTCCGCTAGCTCCTCAAATCTAGTTTGAGTTTTTTCGTCAGCCCGAAACTTAATAAGGCTTTCCAACCCAGCGTGGTCAAACGACGTTACGAGCGGCGACAAAGTGCTCGCTACAACTGTGGTGTCGAGTTCAATATCCATCTCACCAGTATACCATCGATGATCGTCAAAGGTCTAGCAAAATCACTGACAGACCAGGGCCTATATTGGCTGTGGGCTGCCACATACCATCCCGCGTATAACCCACTTTATACGTGGTGAAACAGCGGGAAGAAATTGACGAGAACAGGGAGTGAAATTTCCGGCGATTCTATTCGCGTCTTCAAGCGTCCAAACTCTCCGAAAGCCTTAAGAATGCATTGGCAGTATTCTTGACTGAGGAACTGTATACCGCAAAGTTCAACTTCTTGGCCGATGCCTTTTCTCAGGTAACTTGTCTTGGTTGGCAGACTGGATCATATCGATTGCACGCTGAGCTTGTGGAAATGCTCCTGTCTCTACCAGTTTTCGCAGCTTGGGGATTGCCGAGGTAGCTGTCCGGCCGAGCTGGCCGAGCGCTTTTAAGGCAGCAGATTGTGCTTGTGGATTCTCATGCTGCAACATGTTGACTAGCTCATCGACCGCTGGTTCTGCTGCCGCGCCCATTTGGCCGAGCAATTCTGCGGCTCGCGCAGCTAGGGGGTACCGATAATTCGTTCGCTCTTCAATCCGCTTGCCGTCCACGTTTCGATAAACTGAATAGTAGGCAGCGGAAGAAATTCCGCGATCGTCGTTGGCCACGGCTTTAGCAATCGGAAGCACGCGCTCCGCATCTCGATCAACGGCCCACAAGGCAGAAGCAGCCAGAAGACGTATCGACAGGTCTTCTGATTCCAATCGTTGCCTCAACTTTGGGACGGCCGTCCTGGCTTTTGGCCCCAGCGTGCCCAAGGCCCGTGTGGCCCAATCTTGAGTCTTCGGGTCGTCCAATGCTTGAATGAGTTCCTCCGTCACGCGGGGATCGTCGGACTGGCTCTCGCCCATACTAAAGACCGCGTAGTTGCGTACTTCTCCGTTAGGGTCATCTGCCAGTTCAAGCAGAATTTCAATTGCTTCATCGGGAACTGGCTCCATGCCTGCAATGGCGGAGCAAGCCGCGACCCGTACATCAGATCTTTCGCTCTCTGCGGCCGACTGAATCACTGGTACGGCTTTCCTACCAAATTTAGCTAGGGCAGATGCTGCCGCGTGACGAGATTTGGCGTCGTCGTCACTGAGGATATTCTCAAGAGTCGGTATCAGGCTGCGAGCGGCTACCGCTCCATTGACGGATCTAGCTGCTCGCAACGCATATTGACGAACGTGGTAGTCGTGGTCCAGCAGCAATCGTTCAATTTCACTGGAAAGCATCTCGACGTCCGCCTTGCCTATTTCCGAGGTAGTCAGATGGTCAATCATCGCGGCCGCCAAGCGTCGCGTTGTCGGATCCGCAGAATGGCTGACCGCCACGATTTCCGCTATCCCCTCCTGGTCGACCTTGTTTGCATAAACCTGGAGTGTCGCCAGACTCGGCTGGTGTTCGCGGTAAATTTCCAGCAAGGTGTGCACACCTTCTTTGCTTGGTTTTGCGGTTGCCAGGAGTTCCAAGAGATACCGCTCTAAAAAACCGTCCTCTTGAGCTGACGGCCAAACATCATTGACCAGTTGGATTGTTGCTGAAGGAGGAGGATCTAAACTGACTAGCAACTGAATCGCAGAATATAAATCGTGCCGAATGTGATGCCCATCGACCTTTGGCCACTCGCGTACAAAGTCCACTATCTCCGGTGCGACTTTGCCAGCGACTTTCGGGCGACGCTGAAGGTCAGCAATCGCTAACGTCCGAAAGGGGGCGGGAGCATTCAGCATGGCAATGTAGATAGGGCCTACCCAGTCCTCGCGTTCAAGTCCCGATGACATAGCGTGCCGCACCCACATGATCGCTTGCGGATCGCGGGCCGCGGCGACCCATATTGGCAGAGCCTTCTCTCCCGCATCTTCCAGTTCTTTTACAGGTCCTTGCCGGAGCCGTTCGACCCAGTAACCAATCGGTTGACCACGAAATTCCGCGGATGCATCCTTCGCATGCTTGTCAAGTGGAACCGATTCCTGAGCCTTGAGATCGCATACTGTGGAAAGTAACAAAACGCATGAGGCTGCCAGGGTGTTCCAGTGAATGATCATAGAAGTTCCATGATGAATTCAGTTGTGCGACCACTTTGGATTGCGCTATTCAGAGTGAAATTTTCCCGATTGCAAAATCTCACTATAAACGATTGGCATCCTGGTGTGCGACAAGGGCCCTTTGAACTTGATAAGCGCTTAACCGACGCAGAGCATACCTCCTGCACCAATCAAATGAAAATGAGTTTCCTTCAGGTCCTAGGGTTCCTTCAGCCCATTTTCACATCCGGCGTCGCCTCGGCCAATCGATTAACGAGGATATCGCTCCCGGGGTCGTTGATCTCATCACGGTGAACCGTCTGCACTCCGCGAAACGATGGGACGGAAGCACCGCTGGCATTAGTTGCTGCGGCTTTCTCAGCCAGCGTCGCGTAGTTCTGATGTCGGACCGTCTGACGAATCGGCTTGCTCTGCAGGTTGCCGAAGCCACTCGGCCAAACTGATTCGCTGCTGCTCGGAAGGTTCAGGCAGCACTTCTAACCGCCACTTCTCGTCTGGATCAGCGCCGAGCCGCACAGGCACAGAACGTAGCTTGCCGCGACGACTAATCAACAACTGGACGGTGTCGCCAACGGAATATTGCTCAAGCCGTCCCTCAAGACTTCCGCTCAAGCGATATTCATTGATTGCCAACATTTCGTCACCTACATTCAGTCCAGCTTCGAACGCG
>JANSWS010000673.1 GCA_024743355.1 bacterium | reverse complement strand
TAGTAAATCAAAACCGGTAATTCTAATTGTCGTCAGCAGACTCTGCCCAACCTGCACACAAGCCCCAAACCAACTCCAACCGCTTACCCAAAACGGAACTTCTAGTTGGCGTCACCCGGCAAATCTAGTTGTCGCTATACAAATCGCCCAGGATAACCTGCAAATGGCCTGAAGCGTGTCTAATCATTCTTGTTCCATTTCCATTTGCTGCGATCCATGTTTGGATTGGGCCTTGGCATCCTGGCTCCGGTTAACGACCACCATGATTGGAGGTCGGCCATCAGCTCTTCCGCCACTTGGGGCATGTCATTCGCGAGGTTCTGGGTTTCGCCTGGGTCTTGCTTGAGATCGTATAGCTCCGTTCTGCTGCCGACGATGAATCTCCCGTAGAGGGCGCCTGCCCCGCCCGGCACACAGCCAGTGGGATCAAGGTAGTCGCCGAAGTAGTAGATGAGTTTATAGTTCCCTTTGCGAACCATAGAGCAAGGTGTCTTTGCGTAGCCAACCACATACTCTGGATGATGGGAAAAAATGGCATCGCGTGCAAAAGAGCCTGTTTGCTTGAGTAGCGGAACGAGACTTACGCCATCCAGAATTTGCTCCTTCCTCGGCTGGGCTTTCGCCAGGTCCATGAATGTAGGGAACAGGTCGACCACATGCACGGGGGTAGCGCAAGTGCTTCCAGCTTTCACTTTGGTCGGCCAGCGAACAATGAACGGCACCCTGACTCCCCCCTCATAAAGCTGCCCTTTTCCACCGCGAAGCGGATCATTCTTCCAGACCCGGGTGAGGCCCCCATTGTCGGACAGGAAAAGCAAGAGCGTGTTTTCTGCGATGCCCAATTCGTCCAACTTGTTGGTGATCCGTCCGATCGAACTATCGAGATATTCGATCATGCCAACGTAGTCGGCGGTGACCCGTTCTGAATAGAGACCTCGAGGATTGCTGCTTCGCTTGAACCCGCGGTCAACCGCCCGTTGAACACTGGATGGCGGAACCTCCAGAGGCATGTGTGGCGAACGATGGGCAGCGTACGCGATGAATGGGCCATCACGGTTCTCTTCAATAAACTCGATGATGTCGTCCGTGATTGCGCTGACATTTTTATCATTTCGATTTGGCGTCGCCGTCCCGGCCCATTGCAAGCCATAGTCATGTAAGTAGTCCATTCCACGATTTTTGTTCTTCAATGCGGAATTCGTATTGAGAGGCCCTCCAAGATGCAGCTTCCCGCTCATGCCGGTTTTGTAGCCGGCGTCCCGCAGCATCTCAAACAGGGTGTAAACCTCAGATTCAAGCGCCTTGGGGCGGCCCGGGGAAATCATGGGCGCATAGCCGGGTGAACTAGTCTCAACCGATGTCAGCCCGGTTCGCGCACCATACTGTCCGGAGAATATGGCCGCCCTGGTCGGGAGGCATTGCGACATGGCATAGGCATCCGTGAACCGCATTCCATCTGCTGCCAGTTGGTCAAGGCAAGGTGTCTGTGCGAGTTCGGAGCCATAGCATCCAAGGCCATTCCAGCCGAGGTCATCGGCCATGATGATGACAATGTTGGGTCGCTCGTCCGCCAACGTGACCGCGGCGAGCGTCAGGGATAACAGTGGAAGCAGAGCTCGAAACATACAAAGGACTTCCAAGAAACGATGAGTTTTCAAACGTAGTAGAAACGGATCTGACCATGGCCAAAGAGCAAAGGACGTTCGCATCGGCGAAGAGCAAACGCAAGCCGCGAATGAGGGCAACGGAATCTACACAACGTATTTCACCCTCCTTGGGGAGGGTCGAAGCCGAGGAACGAGGCTTCGGGGAGGGGATAGTACGTGGCATGACGCGTGACCTCTTCGCCCAAACCCCCTCCCCAAAAACTCGCAAGCTCGCTTTTGACCCTCCCGAGGGAGGGTGAATTGAAACCGTGCAACTTCATAACGCGTTTGCGGGGCTTTCAGTTTTGACTTCCCGACAGATCAACGTATCGTCGATAAACTGCATCCAGGTCGGGCGTTGGTCCGTGTAGCAGTATTCCATACTGCAATCTCAAGCCGGCATCTCCTGAAACTTCGATACGGCTCTTGAGGCCCTTCTTCATCGCCTGGCGTCCGAAAGGATTTGCTGCGATCACGCCGTAGTTTCGCGCGTGCATCCAACTCTCGCGAAAGTTATCCGGGTGACACAGTATTGTCATACCAATTCTCTCGTCGCCAATCGTTCCGCTGTAGTCACACCACTTTGATGGCTGGCTCCAAACTTGCTTCGCTCCGCGACGATCTTCCGAGTCACTGATCTGGCCGCTCTTCAGCTCTGCAATCTCGGTGGCAACGCGGATGCCCAATCCCATTTCTTCCTGATCGCCAAAATAGAACGCATCGCCCTCTGGGGATGAGACGGTCG
>JANSWS010000029.1 GCA_024743355.1 bacterium | reverse complement strand
CCTGGGCTGGTATGTTCCTGGCCTTTCAGGCCGAGGTTGGCCACCCGAATGCTATGCCCGTACAACAACGCTGTACCACGTTTGGTATCGAGCGGGCTCACCCAAAAATACAAACACGACGGGCGAGCGAGTGAGTTACGGTCGCCATCAAGTACACACTTGCTGGCGCTTCGTGCTTGTAAATCCAATGCAAAAATGCTTCACAGCGTTAGCGTACAGGGCTCAAGGGCAGTGCTGCTGCCTCGAGATCGGTTTCAACTCGGTTTCAATTGCCCGCAGGCGGCATTTTGCTGGCTGCCAAAGGAAGAGCGTATGCTGGTGCGAATGCCGGCTTGACGCAAATTCTCTGCAAAGCGTTCTCGCTGCAGCTTGTTGCTGGGGCGAAAGGTCGATGCTGCGGCTGCCGGGTTGTAGGGGATCAGGTTGACTTCGACATTCAAGCCTCGGGCGAATTCAACAATGGCAGCGGCATGCTCCATAGAATCATTGATTGCGTCGAACAGCACTACTTCCAACCAGACAGTTTGTCCCGACTGAAGCTGGTTGAGTTCCGCGATCACCTCGCGCAATTGCTCTAGATCGCCTACAGCTCGCGGCACCAATTGCCGTCTCTGTGCGGCAATGGCCGAGTGCAGACTGAGCGCCAGACGAAGGGATGGAAACTCAGTCGCCAACTGAATCATGGCTGCCGGGACACCGACCGTTGAAATCGTAATATGTCGCGGTTGTAATCCGAACAGCTTCGAATCGGTGAGCATGCGAACGGCTTGTGAGACCGCGCTGAGATTATGCAGAGGTTCGCCCATGCCCATGAAAACGACATTCCGCAGCCGAAATCGGTACTCTTTGGCGACCAGGCCTACCCAGTAAACTTGTTCAACGATTTGGCTGGCGGAAAGACTGCCTCGGTAGCCGAGTTCCCCCGTTGAGCAGAAAGGGCATCTGACGCCGCAGCCGGGTTGAGTTGAGACGCAAGCTGTGGCCCGCGGCCAGCGCTTACTGGCGGGAGGCAGAGCAGCCGACTTGGGTGAGCCTAGGTCCGTTGAATGCGTGCCTGGAAAGAGTGCCACCGTTTCGCAGCGTAGGCTGGTCTCTTGAGGCTGACGGCCACGCAGACTTAACTTGATCGCTCGATCCTCGACGGTACCGACACGGCCGTCGATGTGCCAAGCGACATGCGGTTCGTTGGCCAGTTGAAATTCGCGACAGCAGGAATCCAGCTCTTGGAACTGTCGGAATAGCTTCCAGGCCATCTTGGTTGATTGCGCATCTTCAGGTCCGCGTTCCAGCAGCCTGACGAGATCCAGCTGCTTGGACTCACGCGGCCTTGAGAGGTGCATGCGGTCTTCAATATGCAGCCTGTGGGGAGTCATCTATGGCGCTCAACTGCGGCAGCGACTTCAACCTAGCGATACTTAGGGCTTCTCGTTGATGGGACAATCACAGACCAGCTTGCCACACCCGGGGCAACCGGTTCCGTATTTGTCTTGAATGGCCTGGCCGAGATCCACTTCAGCCACATTGGCGATGGTGGCCAGCCATGCGATGACATCGGCGAACTCTTCTGACTTCTCACGCGGGGTGCCTTGCCTGAGAGCGGCTGCTAGCTCGCCGATTTCCTCCATCAACCACATAAAGGTACCGTCGATGCCACGCTGTACATCTTTATCGTAGTACATCTTGCGGATAAGCGTTTGGAAGTCGCCAAACGATACGTCGGCGGAATCCGCCTCGCTGTTTGTCATAAGCCGATCGCCTTTGCTGCTGTCCTCACTGAATTCGAAGCGTGCTCATCATGGCCCGAGAATAAGAAGCGTCAAGACGTGGAGCGGCTTCCCAGGCTTCTAGCGCAAAGATTCTGGTTTGAGCAACCGGATGAAGAGCAAATTGCTGCAAAACAAAAACTTGTGTGGTGCAACGAGCGCAGGAGGGGAGAGTAGGGTTGTCGCAGCTAGTACCGGGGTTAAGCAGCGCGGCGGTAACGCTCTACGAAAGAACGGTAGTCAGCTTCCGTGTCGATCCCGGCGGCAGCGTGAGGAATCACGCCGACGCGGATCTGCCGACCGGCTTGCAGGAACCTTAGTTGCTCCAGCTTCTCAAGCCTCTCCAGAGGGCTTGGTGGAAGCTGCTCCAGCTCAAGCAAGAAACTGCGACGATAGGCGTAGATGCCGATGTGCTGAAGGAAGTGCGGTGGATCGCTGCTCAGCAGTTCGTCCTGCCATTCGCGGGCATATGGGATGGGGCTGCGGCTGAAGTAGAGGGCCTTACCAGACTGGTCACAGACCACTTTGACGCATGCCGGATCGTTGAGCTGCTGGCGGTTGCGAATGGGAGTCGCCATGGTCGCCACATCCGCGGCAGGGTCAGACTCGAGTAGCTCAATGACCTGATCAATGGTCTGGCCCAGAATCTCTGGTTCATCCCCTTGTACATTGACGAATATATCAGCAGTGGCGTTGCCGCGGGCGACGGCTACCACCCGGTCGGTTCCGCTAGGTAGCTCGGGATCGGTCAGCATCGCGATTCCGCCGAATCGTTCGACTTCCCGCTGCAGTTTCAAACAGTCGACGGCAACTGTGATCCCGCCCGGACGACGGGCGGATAGCGCGGCTTCATAGGTATGCTGTAAGACGGTTTTCCCCGTCGCACGCAGCAACAGCTTCTCAGGCAGTCGCGTTGATGCCAGCCGGGCCGGAATTACAATCTGGCTGCTGCAACCGGCGTGGCGATGCTGGCTCTGACCGATGGCAATAGCTTGCTTGCGGGAAGCCTCGTCAAGGTTTTCGGGTTGGCGATGGTCCCGAATGTTCGCCCATGGAGGAGTCGAGTTGGAATCGTTCATTTGGAATTCCGTTCCCAAAATCACTGTTGTAGGGTGAGCGGTTATGCCGTAAGCCAGTCTGCCCGAGGTGCGCAGGAAATGTAGCAAGATCGCGGTGGGCTTCCCAGGTCAATGCTGTCGAAATTGATTGTGCAGTCCCCCCAAGGTTGTGGTTGGCAGTGGGCGTGATTGGATGCGTATCATGGATCTTGATGCTGGGTGTTGATCCCGGATCTTGGGGATGGGAGAAATTCCACAGGGCAGTAGTTGTATTCGGATAGCCGTGAAGCCGATGTTCGTAAGGACGCGATCGCGTGGATGGCTTGGAGCTATCGACTGTCGTTGGAGCTACGCACGGTCTGGGGTTAGCTATAATCGGGAGACAATGCGAGCAATTTGTCTACGGGGAAGTTGATGAGTGTAAAAAATTTAACGCGGCGGGACATGATTTGGGCCAGTGGCATATTGCTGACCGCGGTTCGCCAGCAGACGGTGTCGGGACAGCAGCCCAGCCACCCGGAAAAGGACTTGATCTACTGGTCGCAGGAACCACCTAACGCAGAGCCCGAGCTCGACAAGCTCATTCAGTCCTGGATCACACCGACCAAGCATTTTTATGTTCGCAGCCACGCCAAGCAAAATCCAGTGATCGGTGCGGATGAATTCCGCTTGCAGGTCGAAGGCTTGGTCGATCGACCGCTTTCGCTGTCGTTGTCCGATCTTATGAAGTTCCCTCAGCGGACGCTGACGGCTACTCTGACCTGCGCCGGTAATCGACGCGCCGAGTTCAACGCGGAGGGTCAAGTCGGCGGTGTGCAATGGCAGGCGGGGGCGATTGGTAACGCGACTTGGACAGGCGCCGCGCTGGCCGATGTGTTGCAGCAGGCCGGCGTGCAGTCGGGGGCTCAACACGTTTGGTTTGAAGGGCTGGACAGTATCGAGCATCAAGGCTCGAACATTGGCTTTGGAGCCTCCATTCCGATTGAGAAAGCTATGGGTGGCAAGGATGATGTGGGCGCGTTGCTGGTGCATGCCATGAACGGCGCTCCACTTACCTCCGATCACGGCTATCCGCTGCGCAGCCTGGTGCCGGGTTACATCGGCGCGCGAAGCGTCAAGTGGCTAGGCAAAGTCGTTGTCAGCGATCGGACGTCGAGCAACCATTACCTGGCAACCGCCTACAAACTGGTACAAGAAACTCAGGATATTGATTGGGCGGAAGCAGGACCGATTTATCGTTATTTAGTGAACGCCGCGGTTGGCTCGCATCCAGCAGGCGCGGAGTTAGCCGTTGGAGAGGTCCAGCTGTCAGGCTATGTGCTACCGTCCGGCTTCTCCAATGCGCGGGTGAAACAGGTCTGGGTGTCGAGCGATGATGGCGCCCACTGGACGGAGGCGGAGCTGACGGGGGAGAACCAGGCCTTCTGTTGGCAGCTGTGGAAGGTGAGCGTCCCGGTGACTCGTGACACGCGGTCGATCATTGTCCGTGCCCAGGACAGTCGCGGAGCGTTCATGCCCGAGAGAGTTCCCTGGAACGCCAAGGGCTACTTGCAGAATTCCTGGTTCCGTCTACCTGTTAAAGTGAGCTGAGGGAATGGTGCACGGCGAAGTTGATCATCAGCTGGACGACCAAAATCCACTGCTCCGACAGTATCACGAACTGGCGGAGCTTGCCGGCTCGCTCGCGCATGAGATCAAGAATCCGTTGTCCGTGATTCATATGAATGCGGACTTGCTAAGCGAAGAGATCAGCGAAGCCGATTGGCCGGGTAAGCGGAGGGCTGAGGCCAAGGTTGAGATGATCCGACAGCAGTGTCAGCGGATGGAAAATTTGCTGCGAGATTTCCTGCGATTTTCCAGACTGCGGGATCTGGAAATGACCCCTGGTAATCTCAACGAGCAGATCGAGACGGTGTTGAAGCTCTATCAAGCTCAGGCAGATCGCGACCATATCGACATCCTTCGTTATTTGGATCCCGATCTGCCGCTGATCATGTTGCACAGCGATTCCCTGCAAGCCTCACTGATCAATCTGGTAAAGAACGCGATGGAGTCCATGGAAACGGGTGGGCAGCTGGTGGTTCGGACCTATACGACTCCAAGAGGAATCGCTCTGGATCTGATCGATACCGGATGCGGTATGGATGACAACACGGCGATCCACATGTTTGAGCCTTTCTATTCCACGAAGAATGGTGGTTCCGGATTGGGGCTGCCAACGGCCCGCAAGATCATTCAGGCCCATGGAGGCAGGATCAGTGTGCAAAGTGAAGTTGGGCGGGGCACCAAGTTTGTGCTGGAGTTTCCCACACCTGCTCGACTGCTGTAAGACGGCGGGCTGCGAAGCGCGCGTACATGTCTTCTGAGCGCACCGGTCAAAGTCAGAAAATTATCTGCGGTGTGAACGCTGCTTGGTTGGTCGATGCTGTGTGGGCCAGGGTGCGAACTGTCTAGAAAACCGCTGATACTGACCGAGCGGATTTTCGGGGCGGATTGCGACCTAACAACTCTGCGATGGTCGTTCAAGCGGCGTTTTCCGCCGCGCGCACGCTGAGTCGGCGATGCGGATCGCCGTGGCATCCAATGCCCATGACGGGTGCCGAGCAGTTGGCGGCTGAAGCCGTGCCTTTGCGGGAGTTGCTGACGACGATAAGATTGACCGAAGTATGAATTGAAATATTTGGTTGCTGCATCTTATCGCGAGACTCAGACTGCCCATGACTAAGCACATTTTCGTTACCGGAGGAGTCGTTAGCTCGCTTGGAAAGGGTCTGACCAGTGCCTCAATTGGGATGCTGTTGGAAGCCCGCGGTCTGAAGGTCCGCATGCAGAAACTGGACCCCTATATCAATGTGGACCCGGGGACAATGAGTCCCTACCAGCACGGCGAGGTTTACGTGCTGGATGACGGAAGTGAAACGGATCTGGATCTCGGGCACTACGAACGATTCACCAATGCACCGCTCACCCGGGATTCCAATTACACCACCGGGCAGATTTATCTGTCCGTCATTGAGAAGGAACGCAAGGGTCAATTTTTGGGAAAGACGGTTCAAGTCATCCCGCACATTACCGATGAAATCAAGCATGTGATCCGCAAAGTAGCCGATGCGGATACGGATGTCGTGATCACCGAGATCGGCGGAACGGTCGGAGATATCGAAAGTCTGCCGTTCTTGGAAGCCATTCGGCAATATCCACTGTTGGTCGGACGCGAGAACTGTCTCTACATTCACTTGACGCTGGTGCCTTACTTGAAGGCGGCCGGCGAGCTGAAGACCAAGCCCACGCAGCATTCCGTGGGGCAGCTGCGGCAAATTGGCATCCAGCCCGACATCTTGATCTGCCGTTGCGAGCAGCCCATTTCCCGAGAGGAGCGGGATAAGATTGCTCTGTTCTGCAATCTGCCGCCGCAGGCCGTCATTGAAGAGCGTGACAAAGACTTCTCCATCTATGAAGTTCCGCTCAGTCTGGTATCCAATGGATTGGACGATCAAATTTGTGAGCGTCTGAAATTATCGACACAGTCTCCCGATTTGGATCCCTTCAACGAGATTCTTCATCGCCTGCGCAACCCCAATCACGAGATTAGTATCGCCGTGGTTGGCAAGTATGCGGAGCACAAAGACGCTTACAAATCGATTTACGAATCTCTGGATCATGCGGGTATTCGTCAGCGGGCACAGATTCGCATCGGTCGTATTCAGAGCAGTGATATTGAAGATGAGGGTCCTGAGTACCTGTTAAGCGGCTATGACGGCATCCTGGTTCCCGGCGGATTTGGCGAGCGTGGCATCGAAGGCAAGGTGCAGGCGGTTCGCTATGCTCGCGAGAAGCAGATACCCTTCTTCGGAATATGCCTCGGCATGCAGTGTGCGGTGATCGAGTACGGAAGGAACGTCGTGGGACTGGAGCACGCGCACTCAACGGAATTTGACAAGAACACCAAGCACCCGGTGATTTGCTTGTTGGACGAGCAGCGCGAGATCACGCAAATGGGTGGAACCATGCGCCTGGGTAGCCAGCCGGCCAAGCTGGCCGAAGGGACGCGGTCTCGCGAGGCCTATGGCGTGGAAGAAATCGCCGAGCGACATCGGCATCGCTATGAATTCAACAATGTGTACCGGCAGCAGTTTTCGGCCAATGGGATGAAATTCGCCGGTACGAGCCCCGACGATGCGCTGGTGGAAATTGTGGAACTGCCCAATCACCCCTGGTTCGTAGCCGTGCAATTCCATCCGGAGTTCAAATCGAAGCCGACCAAAGCACATCCGCTGTTCGCCGGCTTCGTTCAGGCGGCCATTGAAAGACGGGCCAGACGCAACAAGTCGGCTGGCGAGTCCGAAAAGGCGCCCGAGGGTCGGGCTGATTCATCGAGCGTGCAATCCGGGCAGGATCCCTCTGCCGGTCAGCCGGCCTAGTTCCCCTAGGCGGTGTGCATTGGTCGATTGCCAACTCTTCGACTAAACTTTAGCCGGCATGAAATGCATAATGCTAGACTAGAAAAGTTGACTTCCCATGAATCAAGATTCTGACTCCGAAGAGCCCAAGCTGATCATCGACGAAGACTGGAAGACCCAGGTTCAGCGTGAGAAAGAAGAGTTAAAACGGAAACAGGCCGAGTCATCGGAGGCTGAGTCGGCTTCCAGTCAGGCTGCAAGCGCGTCGGCGGACGAGGCCACGGTGAATGAGGCCGCAGCGAATGCGGAATTGCCCCCACCACCCGAAGCATCGATACCGTTCTTGGTCATGAGCTTGGCCACGCAAGCCTTGGCAGCACTGGGACAGATTCCCGATGAAGACGGCAGCAGGCCCCCAGTCAACTTGGCCTATGCACGCCACTTCATTGACCTGATTGGCGTGCTAGAGGAGAAAACACGCGGAAATCTCAGTCAGGAAGAGGATCAGATGCTGCAGGAGACCTTGCATCAAATGCGGATGCTCTTTGTTTCCGTGGGGCAAGCCTCAAAGCCTTGACCTATCCGGGTTTCTATTCGTGCTCGTGCTCGTGCTCGTGCTCGTGCCCGTGCCCGTGCCCGTGCTCGCACCCTGCATTTTTGGGAAAGCTGCCAGCAGCGCTGGAAGTCGGCTATTTCCTTCCAGTTTGACAGGCAGGTTACCGGGCCAAGCCGTGTCCCATCCATGGTCGGTCGGACGCAGGCGGTTTCTGGGGGAAGTGCAGCGGTGGGCTGGCGAACAGTAAGTTCGCCTTCTAGATGGGAAGAGATTTCTGTTAGACTTGGTAGACAGCCTGTCGACCGCTGTCAGCTGCGGGCTGATACTTCGATACAAACCGCGCTTGCCTGCTGGCACGATTTCGGACCGAGAAGACATACACTCACATTGTTGGATTCATGATCAACACCGATCTCAAATACGAATTGACCCGCCACGTATTAGCCAAGGTCAGAATGCCGGGACAGTATATTGGCGGAGAGCGAAACATTGTGGTCAAAGACCACCGCGAGGTGGCTGGCCGCTTGTGTCTTTGTTTTCCGGATGCGTACACCATCGGCATGAGCCACTATGGGCTGCAGGTTCTGTACTCGTTGATGAACGCCCGTGAGGAGTGGGCTGCCGAACGCTGCTTTACTCCATGGCCCGACATGGAACAGCAGCTCCGCGGACGCAATCTACCGCTTTACTCTCTGGAGACTTTTACACCGCTGAATGAATTTGACGTGGTGGGCTTTTCGTTGCAGTACGAAATATCCTCACCCAACGTGCTAACCATGCTTGATTTGGGCCGTATTCCGCTGCGTGCCAGTCAGCGTACCATGGCCGATCCTTTGATTCTGGCCGGTGGTCCTTGCGCGCAGAATCCAGAAACCATGGCGGAGTTCGTGGACTGTTTTGTGACGGGTGATGGTGAGCCCGCGCTGCCTTTGATTTGTGACCTGTGGTTGGAACTGAAGAATGCCGCCAAAGAAAACGGTGGCTGGCTATCGGGCGCGGCAGGTCAACGACAACGCGCGGAAGCCTTAGCGGAACTCGCCATTCGGCTGCCCTTCGCCTACGTGCCGAGATTCTATGAGCCCGAGTATCGAGACGGCAGAATCGTGGCGCTCAACCGATCCCGCAGCGATATTCCTGAGACGATCGAACCCAGCGTCATCAAGGATCTTGATGGGATACCCTTGCCCACGGCTCCCGTCGTGCCCTATGTGGAGTGCGTTCATGATCGCATCGCGATCGAGATCATGCGTGGCTGTCCCTGGCAATGCCGTTTTTGCCAGAGCACAGTGATTAAGCGTCCACTGCGAGTTCGCAGCGTGGAGACCATTGTGAACGGCGCCATGGAGAGTTATCGAAATACCGGATTCAACGAGATCAGTATTCTCTCGCTATCCAGCAGCGATTATCCCCATTTTGAACAGCTCGTTACGCGTCTCAAGGAAGTGTTCAATCCCTTGGGCGTGAATATCTCCGTGCCGAGTTTGCGGGTTAACGAGCAGCTCAGGACGATTGCGGATCTCGTGGGCAATGGCCGCCGCGCAGGCCTGACCTTGGCACCTGAAGTAGCCCGCGATGACATGCGGGAGCAGATCCGTAAGAAAATCAAGAACGAGGATTTATTCGAGGGTTGCCGGGTGGCCTTCAAGAACAACTATGAGTCCGTCAAGCTCTACTTTCTTTGTGGTCTGCCCGGCGAACGGGCCGTGGACCTTGAAGGTATTGTCGAGATGGCCGAAACCATATCTCGAATCGGCAAAGAGATCCGTGGGCGCTACCCCAAGGTGACAGCCAGCGTCTCGAATTTCGTGCCCAAGGCGCACACGCCCTACCAGTGGAATGGAATGCAACGCCGCGAGTATTTTCAGTGGGCCCACAAGCACATGTGGAAACATCGAAAAATCCGCTCGGTAAATATCAAGTGTCACAATATTGAAACCAGTCTGCTGGAAGGAGTCTTGAGCCGCGGGGATCGGCGGACTTGCGAGGCCATTGAACTCGCCTGGAGACGGGGCGCTCGTATGGATGGTTGGACCGAGATGCTGGACGCCGATCGATGGTGGCAGGCGCTCCATGACAGCGACATTGATATCGA
This sequence comes from bacterium, assembly GCA_024743355.1. GTDB lineage: Bacteria > Planctomycetota > Planctomycetia > Pirellulales > Pirellulaceae > Aureliella. Next base: position 25,612 of record JANSWS010000029.1, on the reverse strand, counting down.
GAAGCAGTTGCACGAACCCTACGAGCTGATGTCTAAACTTCCGTGGGACCACGTGAACGTCAAGTATGGTCGTGATTTTCTTGAGAAGGAACAGAACCGTTCCGTACTGCAATTGGATGCCATGGCGGATGCCCAGTAACCGTAGATGCCCAAGCAGCAGGTGGCCCCGATTGGACCGCATGACGCGCCCAGGCTCCCAACATTTGGACATTGCAGATTTACAGATTTGGTCATTGGTCATTTGCACGTTTGGGCTTCGGAAGTTTGTAATCATCCAAGCTGTATTCTCTCAGTCAGCCTTTTAGGCTATCCTTCTCGTAGCGCTGCGTTCACTCATCACGGCTCCCTGCCTGGCAGAAAGAAGCTGTCATGCCGAAGGATTTGCTCTCGGTAACTGCTGATCTCGTCGCGGCGTCGACGAATCAGTACGACGCGGCTGTCGCAATCGGCATTCTGCTGCTGGCCTCTCTTTTGGCCGGCATTCTGGCGGATTGGGTTCGCATCCCTAAAGTCACTGCCTATTTGTTGGCCGGCATGGTCGTCGGCCCCAGTCTGCTGAACGCCATCAGCGTCGAGCACATGCAGCGTCTTGAACCACTTACTCAATTGGCGATGGCTCTGGTGTTGCTCGAGTTGGGCTGTGCCTTTCCCTTGGCCCAGGTGCGACCCATCCTCCGCCACGCCACGGCCTTGAGCGCGGGCGAGCTGCTAACCACTTTTTTCATGGTGGCATTGGCCGTTTGGCTCTTCGGGTTCGGCTTGTCAGGAGCAGTTCTCTTGGGAGCATTGGCACTGGCTACCGCCCCCGCCACTACCGTACTGGTGTTGAAGGAGTGCAATTCGGAAGGGCCCGTCACCGAGTTGGCTGGAGTCCTGGTGGCTCTGAACAACATCGTCGCGATCATCGCGTTTGAGATCTTGTTTTTGGTGGCCAGGCTCGTATCCGCCGAGTTTACGGATCCGATTGCAACTCAGCTCAGTCGCCTGACGCTCGACATTGGTGGTGCCTGTCTGTTGGGGATTGCCGGCGGCCTGGTGATTAGTTTTTGCACGGGTCTGCTCAGCCAACGCCGTTGGTTGGTGATGGTAATTGCGGTGGCGATTCTGATGCTTGGCTTGTGCGCGACCTGGCATTTGCCCTACATGCTGGCTTTTTTGATCGCCGGTGTGGTTGTGGTGAACACTTCCGAGTCCGCGGATCAGCTGCTATTCGAACAAGAAAAGATCGCCGGCCTGTTGGTGGTTGTGTTCTTTGCAGTGCATGGTGGGGAACTGCAATTGAGTGCCTTTCTGGCGGCCGGCCTGATAGGCTTGGTTTACATCGTGGCCCGCAGTGCCGGCAAGGTTCTCGGTGTTCGGTGGGCCGCCATGTTGCATCGTGAGGGGCCCAGTGTTCGCCGCTACCTGGGCAGCTGCATGTTGGCTCAGGCAGGTGCCGCGATTGCCTTGTCTTCCATCGCGGCAGACCGTTGGCCAGAGCTTGGTGAACGCTTGGAGGTCATTATTCTTGGTTCAGTCGTGTTCTTTGAGATCGTTGGTCCCATGCTGATCCGTTGGTCGGTGCTGCAGGCGGGAGAAGTACCGCTGGCACGAGCCGTATTCCATAGCCGTGAAACTCCGAGCAGCCAGGTTGCCAAGATGTGGATGAAAGCTACCGACGCTCTCGGCTGGTCGAATCGAAAGACCATTGATATTCGTCAGATTAAGGTCGTCGACATCATGCGCGAGAATGTGGCGGGTTTACTTCAGACGGCGGGTTTCGATGATGTCATCGAGTATATTCGCCGCAGCCACGACAATACCTATGTTGTCATCGATGACGAAGAGCACGTAGTTGGTCTGATTCGCTACGATCTGCTGAGCGATATCTTTTTCGACGCGTCCGTGGATGAATTGGTTTGCGCCGAGGATTTGAGCACGCCGGCGCAGGTCATACTGCATCCGCAGGACGAAATCAGCAAGGCCATCGAAGTCTTTCGCTATACTAGTGACGATATACTGCCAGTTGTCAGTGTGGAGCCGAAGCATCGTTTTCTGGGGGTTATTCGGCGTTCGGATGTGACGGCCCTGGCAATCCGTTTTCGCTAAGAACCAATCCGACGACTGTCAAGGGTTCGCCGGGTAGCCGCGGTTCTCATCGGTTCTCGGATTGCTGTTAAGCTAAGTGCGGCGGGGCATAGCGGTGGGTTCGATGCAATCCGGCCAGTGACCGTCATCGAGGGCAAGTGTCTTCGAGGGTGCTGGGCGGTTACCTATGCCGATATCGTTCAGGGAAAAGATCAGGGAAAGTGTGAGGTTTGGATGCAACCTGTTGCCAGTGCGTATCGTGTACAGCATCGCGATTACACCTTCCTGGGACTAACGCAGAGTTTGTGCCCAGAGTGCTTGAGTGTGGTACCTGCCAAGATTATTGAACGCAACCGTCGCGTGTACTTCCGTAAGCAGTGCCCTGTGCATGGAGCGCGTGAAGATTTCGTTTGCAGCGACGTTTCTCGCTACGATTTGATGGAAACGAGTTTGCCGGCCAAGCTGCCCGCAAAGACCTTTGCTGCCAGCGCGAAAGGATGTCCTCACGACTGCGGGCTGTGTGAAGAACACGAACAGCACACCTGCATTGGCGTTGTAGAGATTACCGATGGCTGCAACTTGACATGTCCCATGTGCTATGCGAACAGTTCGCCAGGCCGCAAGCACCGACCATTAGAGCAAATTCAAGCGGCCATCGACCGACTGGTCGCGGCGGAGGGACGCGCCGAGGTCATGCAGCTCTCGGGAGGCGAGCCAACCTTGCACCCGCAGCTCATCCAGGCCATCGACTATGCCCTGGAGCGCCCCATCGACTACGTCATGATCAATACCAATGGACTGCGACTGGCCGAAGATACGCAATTGGTCTCAGAGCTGGCGGAGCGGCGCCAGCGAGTGGAAATCTATTTTCAGCTGGACTCATTGGACGATGCCCAGACCGAGGTCTTGCGAGGTAAAGCAGGTCTGGTAGAGCGAAAAATGCGTGCCTTGGATCGATTGGCTGCAGCCGGGCTGAACGTGACGTTGGTCGCTACGCTGCAAGGTGGCGTGAATGATACCGCCCCGGCTGATTTGGTTGAGTTCGCAGCCTCGCGCGGAGAAGTAACTGGAATCAGCCTGCAACCGGCAACCTACAGTGGTCGGCACGTTTTGCCGGAGCAGTTGGCCAGTCGCATTACTTTTCCCGATGTGATTGACAATATTGCGGGTGATGTCCGCAATAATTTCGAGGCGAGTGACTTTTTTCCACTACCTTGCGCCCATCCCAATTGCCATTGGCTGAGCTTGGCGGTCCGTCAACAGGGGCGGTTCGTGCCGCTTACCAAGCTGCTTGACGCACAGCAGCACCTGGACTTGTTGGCAAACGGAATCAGCTTCACTCGCGATCAAACGCAAAAGCTCGCCCAACAGGTGCTGTCTCGCCTGGCTTGCGGGGAAAGTGGTTGTTGTGCCCCGGACGCTTCGTCCAATGGACAATCAGCCGCAACCTCTGGTTGCGATCCGATTTCAGACGGAAGCCAGTTGCCGGTACTCACGGATTTGAGTTCAGATAAGGCGGCCGGTGCCGCCTCGCCTGAATCCGTACTGCGCTTCCTGGAGGGTGTTGCCCGGAAAAGTGTGGGGGCCCGAGACATGTTGAGAATCACCATTACTTCTTTTCTCGATGCCTACAACTTTGACCTGCGACGCGTCATGAAGTGTTGCACACATCATGTTTTACCCAGTGGCCACATCATTCCCTTCTGCGCGTACAACGTGCTTTACCGGGACGGCACGGTAGAGTTGCCGCAGCTCAATTCCGAGTGATTTGACTTGCGATGACTGTATTCAGCGCGACCGCTCAGACTAAGAACCTAACCGAAGACTCAAGAGAACCGCGGCTAATGCCAAAGCGGCTAATGGTTTTCGGATAGGTCAGAAGTGACTTTTCTCAAGGAGTACTGCATGCCCGCTAAGCTGGTCACGAGCCTCGCGCTCATTGGGGCCTGCGTAGCCAGTCACATGGCCCATTCCCAGGATCCGCTGCCCCGTAAGCTGAAAGGTGAACAAGTGCCGCTGGTTATCGCACATCGAGGAGCGAGTGGATATTTGCCTGAGCACTCGCAGGGTGCGAAGGTTTTGGCCTATGCGCAGGGGGCGGACATCCTGGAACAAGATGTGGTGCTGAGCCGAGACGGAGTTTTTGTGGTGGCTCACGATATCACGCTGGATAAAACCACCGACGTCGCGGACTGGTATCCCGATCGAAAGCGGGCGGATGGTCACTACTACTACGCCGACTTCGACTGGGCGGAACTGCGGCAGCTGAGCCTGGTCGCCAGAGAGCTGTCAGCAGAAGAGCAGAGCGGCCGCTTCCAACAGAAATACGACCAACGCATGGTGCGCTTGGACGACGAGATCCGCTTCATTCAGGAACTGAATCGTTTGTTCCATAAGAATGTTGGCCTGCATATCGAACTGAAAGCGCCCGCATTCCATCGGCAGGAATTCGGAGGTTACATGAGTGAACGACTCATGCCGATTCTCAACGAGTTTGGGTATCGCTCCGACCGCGATCTGTGTTTCATTCAATGTTTTGAGTTTGAAGAGTTGCGGTACTTACGCCAGAACCTCAACTGCCGGCTGCAATTGATTCAGTTGATCGGTGGCTCCCCGATGATGCTGACCGAGCCGCCCAGTGCTGGAGGTGAAGAGAAGATGTCGCGAACCGCATGGGTCGCGCGCATCATCAGCCAATTGCCGGCTCTGGCGGAAATCGTCAACGGGATTGGTCCATCGCTCGAGTTGGTCGCCGAAATCCAGCAAGATGGATCGATCCGCTCATGCGGATTGGTGGAAGCGGCTCATGCGATGCAGCTGTGTGTTCACCCTTATACGGTCCGCGCGGATGGTTTGCCCACATGGGCTTCCTCGCTCGATCAACTCCACCACTGGCTATTTGAAGAATTGCAAGTGGACGGTTTGTTTACTGACTTTCCGGATTTGTCGCTCGCTTATCGCGGCCAGCGGCAGCGGCAATGATCCACTGAGCGAACGGAAGTCTGCGAGCTGCTCTCAGGATCGTTCGAGCAATACTGCGGAGCAACGCTACTTTCGCGGAGCGAAAGGCGACTATCTAGCATCAATCGATCGGGCGAGTTCGCTACTTTCGCGGGAGCGAAAGGCGACTATCAGACACTCATTGTCGAACGTTGCTAAGCTAAGAATCCATCCGAAAACTCAAGAGAAACCGCGGCTAACACCAACGTGGCCAATGGTTTTCGGACAGTTGCTACGTACGAATCTCAACTTGTCGGGCGCCCAACAGCTTTGTCAGCTCTTTTTCCTTGTGATCGATGAAGACAATGTTCTCCAGTACCAAGTCGCGATTGTTGCCCTGGGGACGCAAGATGAGCTTTCCCGAGCGCAACAGCATGAACTCGAAAACGTCGTTGATTTCTTTTTCGATTTGCAGGCCTTCGGTTGGGTAACGTCTGAGATCACTGAGCAGACCGTGATGATGCAGCAACTCGTTTTGTCGTACTTCCCAGTAATCAAACTGCACGGCAATCTTGGCGGTTATCAATATCAGACCTAGCACTCCCGACATAATCCAGAAGAACGACGCATTCGCCAGAGGGTGCAGGCCGGCTGCCATGTCCTTGACCCAAGGAATGAAATTGGGTGCGAAGGTCATCACCAACACCAGCCCGAGCACGAGCGTGCAAATGATAAAAAACAGAGTCAGAACGGTCGCTCGAGGAAAGTCCAGCGTCAGCACAATCAGGTTGACCGCCAAGATGCCTAGAAACAATGCGCTCAAAGTATGCGGGATGCGAGACCCCGCCTCGACCGCTGGCTGTCCCCAAATGGTCATGCCAATGGCGGCAATGAGCGACACAATCAACGTTGGGTACAAGAACACGACACTTGGATGCGGAACCAAGTAGACCCGCGCAGGTTCTTGGGACGATTTTGCCGGCGATGGAGCGACTTTCTCAACTTTGGCGCTCTCGCTCTTCTCGCTGAAGTTATTTTCTGCCGCAGTCGTCTCTTCTGACATGAGTGTTCCTCGTTCGTGACGCAAATCGCCGCTTGTGGGAAAGACAGTTGGCAATTAATGCCAGACGCGAATTCTATCAGCATTATAGATTTAGAGGTACTGGCAAGGGGTTTCTCACAGCATCCGGGCTTTTCGTCGCAACAGCCACTCGAGCGTGATGGCCAGGACGAACAAGAAAGCTACCCACCAGCGGTTCCAGAGTGGTTGGGGTGGAAGAGCGTCCAGTCTCGTGGCTTTGCCTTTGGGGAGTTCATCAAAAATTCGCTCCGCGTCGCTCAAGGTGTAGAAGCGTCCCCTGGATACGGCCGCCAATGACTGCATCGAAGGCAGATCAGCCCGCAAATTAGTTTGCTCACCTGGAGGAGCGATGACGGAGAACTCTTGACTGGGGGGGGCTTGTGTCGCGGGTTGAACGAGCAAGGCGCGATAGGTTCCGGGCTCTAGATTGTTAAAGGTTGCGCGGTAAGTTCGACTGGAACGCGTGCTGCGGGCCAGGCTGATCGTCGAGCGGGACTGTCTTTCGTTGGTCAGACTGAGAATCACTTCCTGAGGTAGATTTTCCTGGGCGACCTCCAAGCCAATCTGGGCTTCAAAGCGAAGCGACTGGCCGAGCTTGGCCTGCTGGGGTTCAACAATGAGCGTTGAATCGTCGGTGGTTACCTGCAGCTTGCCGCGGCTGATCCAGCGTAGCAATTGCCCCCAGTACCTCTGGTGATAGGTGTCGCTGCCTGAAAAACTGGTCCAACGAAAAGTCTCATCGGTGGCTTGCAAAGCGACCCGTCCGGCTCCCGCGTACTGTGTAATCAGCAATGGGCGATCTGCCTCATTGGCGTCGCGGCTGGATGCCACGGCCAAAACCTGTGCGCCTACCTTGAGATCGCCCATGTCGCACATCGAAACAAAGCCCGGTAGTCGACTCCACAAGATGAGCGATTGCTGCGGCGTACTGGATAGCTGAAGCGGGAGGGCGGCCAGTCCGAGCGGAGATGGCTGCCAGCGAAGGGGGTTGTCCCAAGTAGAGTTGCCTGAGAAATTCTGCGGAGGTGCCACGGGCAGCAGATCTGCCAAGGGCCAACCAGCCAACTCGTCTGCCGGCGATCCGCTCCCATACACAAACACGCAGCCCGCGCCTCCCTCAGTCACCGACTCGTAAATCAGTCTCTGGGATCTGCGGCTGATCAGTTCAGGGTTGAGAGGGCCAAAGATAAAGACATCGATGTCCGCCAGGGTTTCGGCATCACTGGGTACTAGTCGCAGAGCGGAAGGGTCTTGCTCGGTGTAGATGGCATCCGCTTCCTGCAGCACGCTTAACAATTCAAAGCTAGCCGACTTGGACTGGCCGGCTTGTTGACTCCGCTCCAGCAAGTGTTTGAGAAATCGAAATTCATAACTCGGCTGCTGCTGTACCAGTAGCACACGCAGTGTTTTGTCGCGGACCATGACGCTTTGCGTCAGCGAGTTGTTCTCCAAGTCCGATTCACCATCTACGGCTGAGGCTTCAATCTTCAGTGCAATTTCGCCAGCAGCCTCCGGAACAAAACTTAAGTTCACGATGGTGCGTTCGTTGTTCGGTGAGACCGTGACTTGCTGTTCGTCGAGCTTGCGGTCGCTTTCCGCTTCACGCAGCGTTACGGTTACTTGTGCGGAATCAATGTCACTGGCTACCAAGGCTACTTCAGCCGAGACTCTGTCGCCAAAGTAAACCTCACGATCCATTAACAGATCCGCCAAGCGAACATCGGGCAGCATCAAGTCACGCCCAACAATCAGTGTTTGAATAGGGATGGCAGCAGATCTGGCCATGCGTTCGGCTTGTTGCAGACTTGGGCCGGCCGTGTTGATCCCGTCACTGATGAAGATAATGGCCGCCGCGCCTCTACCGGCGTGACGCTCAATAACCTGACTCAGGTTTTCACCCAACTTGCTCTGTTCTCCGGTTGGGCTCAGGTTGTCGTAGGTAGAGGACTCGAGCAAGGGCGGTACCGTTTCCAAGTTGTCCGCCAGGGCATAGTATCGCAGCTGATAATCGCCGAGCAATTTCTTGCGTTGCGAGGCGGTTAGACCAAGCAGTAGGTCGCGGGCTGCTTCCCAACGCGAGCTTTCCGCACCTGCCTGGGAAGTTTCGGATCCGACAATATCTCGGGTGTTCATGCTGGCTGAACGATCGACGACAATCGCCAATTCAGGCTTCTCGGTGCGATATTGCAGCCAATTCCAGCCGGCCAGCATCCACAGCACCGCCATCAGCAGCCCAAATCGCAACGTGGCCAGGGCTGCCCGAATGATCGGTCCCGCATTCCCACGCTCGGACCAGTAGATCCACAGGGCAAAGCTCAGTGCACAGGCGGAATACAACAGCCAAACCCATAGCGGCAGATGCCAACTCGACTGCCAGGCAGACTCGATCGTGGTGGATTCCGAGCTTGCTAGTTGCAGGATATCCCCAGCGGCTTGATTTGAAGCCGCCTGATTCGCAGCAGCTTGATTCATCAACCCGCACGCCTCCCGATCTGCCAGGCCACCAGGCTCTCTGACAACAAGAGAACCAAGAGCAAGCCCAATAGCCAACGACTGACGCGTTGCCCGGCATCATTGGGTAGTAAACTCTCTGGAGGCGTTTGTGAATCTTCGGGTTGATTGCCCGCCATGCCCGAAAGGCGTCCAGATGCCGAGGGAAGCGCAACACTGCTTGCTTGAAGCGGGCTTTCAATCGGATCGACATTGACTGCGAAAGGCGTCAAAGAATCCTGCGCATCGCGAGAAAAGTAAACGCCGCTGTGAACTGTGTCCGCGAAGAACCAGCCAAAGCTTTTGTCGCCGACCGATTCCGTGGAAATCGAGTGCTCGGTTCCATCCGGAGAAACAATCCGTACCTGGGTCGATTGAAGACTATCGGTACGACTCTGTAGGATTTGCCCGGCCCGCAAGTTGTATTGAGCAAGCTGACTGCTCAATTGGGTTTGTACCAGCTGCTGCATAAGCGGCACGAAACTCGGCCACACCGCCAGCGCATTCCAGCTGTCCTCTCCTCCCGCGCCAGCCATACTGCCGGCGGATGGAGCCGAAAGCAAGCTGACGACCCAACCACTGCCCCAAGGATGACGGACTAAGAAAGGTGTGGAATTGGAAATTCCGATTTCCACATTGAGAGAGGCTGAGGTTTCGCGAATTGTCCAGTGCCGAAAAATCGGCGTTGTTAGCAGGCCTGCGTCGGGGTAGCCGTAAAACGGGGCCACAATGGGGCTGCTGTAGTCCAATGGGTCAAGTGTCCAGCTCTGCTCGGCGGATGGTCCAGCCAATTCGAAGCCAAGAAAGTTGTTTCCTTGCAGCAGTGAGTTCCAAGCATCAGCCCGGGTTCTGGGGCCAAAGCTCAAGATCAATGTGCCTCCTTGCTGAACATAGGCATCCAATTGTTCCACCAGTCCTCGGTCCACGAAAGCGATGTCCTGCATGACGATTATCTCCCACTCGGGTAGGTCGGTGGAAGGCAGATCAATAGTGGAAATCGTGTGTCGCATTCCCGGAGCGAGCAGTCCGTCTTCTTTCACCCTATTGGCGTCAAGACCAGTGTCGTCCAGAGGAGCCAGGCTCATCCTGAGCAGCCGCAGATCCCCCGTTTGCTCCTCGACAAACAAGACGCGATCCTGGTTACGAGCTTCAATGACAAGGTAGCGTTGATTGTCCGCCTGCAATCGGTCGGGTGGGATACTGGCACGCAGCACCTTCAATCCCGTATCGCGAATCCGAGCTGAAAACACGACGCGGACGGACTCATTGGCCGGAATATCGACCCGCAGAGACTCGAAGGCCTGACCGTCGAGGGCCAATTGCACAGGTACCTGATCGGCCGTCGTGGTTCCAAAGTTGGCGACCTCCGCCGTTACTTCGAGGGCTGCGCCAACCAGGCTGCTGGCTTGATTGACACTCAAATCTGTAACCGCCAAATTCTCAACCTGGGGGCTGGCCATGGAGACGATTTGAAGGTCTGCCGACTGCGAAAGCTGATTCAGAATTCCGCTATTGCCGGCGGCGAGCGGATCCCAGCTGTCCCTCCCTAAATCGCTCAACAGACAGATATGAATATCGTCGGGGATCCCCGGCTCCCGTTCCGCCTCCTCGACCACGGATTGAATGCTCTGAAGTCCTCCGAGGATGTCGGCGCCCGTGTCTCGGGGTTGCAATTTGCGAATCTCGGAAAGCAGCTGTTCAGGGTTGAAGGTGGGTCGTCGAATCACGGCTTGCGACGGAGTTGCGAATACAATCAAAGCGAAGGCGTCGCCCTGATTGCACTGCTGAATGATTTGAATTGCCTTATCTTTGGCTGCCTGCAGCCTTGAGCTATCTGCCTCGACATAGCCCATCGAGTAGGAGAGGTCGAAGCCGAATATCCACAGCTTGGGTTGGCTGAGTTCATTCTGCGCGAGTCCGCTTTGCTGCGGGTCGGAAAAGAAGGGTCGAGCCAGGGCCAGAGCCAGTAGTACCAAAACCGTCACCCGCAGCAAGAGTAGCAAGAGTTGTTCGAATCGCACCCTCTTGGATTCCCGCTCGAGCACTTCTCTTAGCAGCTGCATGGCTGCCCACCGCACGCGCGTTTGGCGCTTCCGCGTTAGCAGATGGATTGCTATGGGAATACCGGCTGCCAACAACCAGGCCAGCATGCCAATACTGGCAAAGCCGCTGCCGAGGAGTGGAAATCCGTCTAGAAACAAGCGTAGCGTGCCCAAGTCATCGACCTCTCATCGAGCGGGCTGCCAGGATTTGCGGCAAGCTGTGGGCAAGCGATCGATCGGTACGCATGCAGAAGTAGTCTCCCCCCAGCTGCTGGCAGCAAATTTTTAACCGACTTTGAAACCCCGCCACCGCCTGGCGGTAGGCACTGGCGATGAGCAGCGGATCGGTGGTCAAAGAGGGCAGATTCTCCATTCCTTCGAACTCGGACATTTGATCGAAGGGAAATTCGATTTCATCTTTATCCAGAGTCAGCAACACCATCAGGTCGTGACCGGCGTGCCGCGCCAGCTTCAAGCCGCGGAGCGTATCGTCCACCCCGTCCAGCATGTCGCTTAGAATCACCAGCAGCGAAGGGCGTTTCAAGCGCGCGATCGTTTCCTCGAGCATGGCGGTCAGGCTGGTGCGCTTGCCATGCACCGCCTTCTCCATGATTCGAATTAAATCATCCAGCTGGCTTGGCGAACTGCTGGCAGGCACCCAATCGTCAATAGAAGCGCTAAAGGTAGCCATCCCGACGCTGTCTTGCTGGGAGATGATCAGATAGGCAATGCTGCAAGCAATCAGTTGGGCATACTCCAGTTTGCTCAGGCTGCTGTGTTGGCCGCGATACAGCATGCTTTCGCTCTGGTCCAACAGCAGATAGCAAGTCAGATTGGTTTCGTCTTCGTACTGTTTCAAGTAATAGCGGTCGCTGCGTGCATAGACCTTCCAATCAACCTGTCGCAAATCATCCCCAGGCACATACTCTCTGTGTTGGGCAAATTCGATCGAATGTCCGCGCATGGGACTGCGGTGTAGACCCGCCACTAGCCCTTCAATCAGCGTGCGGGCACGCAGTCCCAAGGGTCGAATGCGGGCCAGAGTTTCAGGATCGAAGTACTTTTGAGATTTGTTCACTGGTGGAACCAGAAGCAATGGAGGCGTCTACGGCATCGATGACTTGTTGGATAATGTTGTCGACGGTAACACCGTCCGCTTCGGCCTGAAAATTTAATTTAATACGGTGCCTGAGAGCCGGAGGCGCCACGGCCTCGATGTCTTCACGTCGGACCACGGGACTTCCGTGCATTGCGGCTCGAGCCTTGGCCCCCAGGACGATGTATTGACTTGCGCGAGGCCCGGCCCCCCAGCGCACGCAGCGTTGAACCATCTCGTGCACCGGCTGGCCCCGAAATTTGGGCGTTCTCGCGATTTCGGAATCGGTCTGAGTCATGTCGAAGTTCTCAGGTCGAGTCAGCCGCGCGATCTGTGTGGCAATCAGAGCCAGTGATGGCGTGATGGCGATCCGGCGGACCAAATGTGATAATCCCGACAAGTCACCACCGGAAATGGTCGAATGGATCTGAGTTTCCAGATCGCTGGTCGTCCTGAGCACTATCTCCACTTCGTCGTCCTGGGACGGGTAGTCAACTTTGACATTGAACATGAAGCGGTCCAGCTGGGCTTCAGGTAGCGGGTAGGTACCCTCTTGCTCGATTGGGTTCTGCGTTGCCAACACGAAAAAGGGTGAGGGCAGGGCGTGACGCTGGCCACCCGAAGTCACTTGCTTTTCTTGCATGGCCTCCAATAACGCGGCCTGCGTTTTAGGGGGCGTGCGGTTAATTTCATCCGCCAAAATGACGTTGGCGAAAATCGGCCCTGGGATGAATCGAAACTCGCGGCGGCCGGTTGCCTGGTCTTCCTGGATCACCTCGGTGCCCGTGATATCCGCCGGCATCAGGTCGGGTGTGAATTGAATGCGGCTGAATTTCAGATCAATTGCCTTGGCCAGGCTGGAAATCAGCAGCGTTTTGGCCAAGCCCGGCACACCGACCAGAATGCAATGTCCGCCGGCCAGCATGGAAATCAGCAGCTGCTCGATAACCTCTTGCTGACCTACAATGATTTGGGCCAATTCTCGTCGGATCGTCGCGACGCTTTCGCTTAATCGCTTTAGGCCCGCTTCGTCGTCCATCTCGGAAGAATAATGTCCTTGGTTGTCCGTCACGTCGGCTCCCAATAAAAAAACATGGTTAAGGCTCTTCAGTATACCCAAGCCCCAAGTTTCTTGTTTCACACAGCCGACAGGCCGGCCGCCGGGGCTCGGCAGCCCAGTCATCTACACAGGCTTGACTTGCCGACGCTGAAACCCACGTATAATTTCAATTCCGAAAGCTAATGACGAAGCCGCGGCAAGATGGGCATGGTTGCTAGTGATGTCTGCCCACAGGTGCTTAGTTCCCACAGGCACATAATTCGCAGAGGTGCTTAATTCCTTGTCTGATAATGATTTAGATGCGTCCCCCGCGGCTCTGCTACACCCGGTGGTCAATTCGCCTCCGGAATACACAGAACTACGGCAAGGCGTGTTCGTTTCCGACTTGCACTTGTTCAGCTCGCGCAGTGACGGTGACCGCTGCCTGGAAACTCTGGAGCGCTATCAAGAGGAGTGCCAGTGCATTGTGCTGGGCGGCGATGTGTTTGATCTGCGATGGAGCCGATTGGACGGTCTCACACCTACGATCGGGGCGGCCGTGGATTGGATCGAGACGTTGCTGGAACGCACCGGACGTAGCCGCATCCTGTATTTGGCCGGTAACCACGACTGCCACCCGGATTTCGCAGCCGCCATGAGTTCCTTGGCAAGTCGTTACGAGCGTCTTGGCTGGTTTGAACACGCCTTGCAAATCGGAGATGCACTGTTTGTGCATGGCGACATTTTGCACGCAGGAATCCACATGGATGGGCTGTCCAGCTACCGTCAAAAGCATCACGACAAAGATGCCCCGCATCCCCTCCTGCACCAGTTTTACGATCTTGCGGTGGGCTTGCGGCTGCACAAGGCGGTGGCCCGGATGAGTAATTCTCCCAAAGCAACCTGCCAACGTCTGCAAACGCTGGTCAAGCAGCTCGATACCTGCGTCGAGGCTCCGGTTCAGCGAGTCTTCTTCGGGCATACGCACGTATCGATCGAAGGTCTCGAGCTGGACAATCAGGCATTCTTCAACCCCGGGGCACTGCTTAAGCACACCAGGCATCAGCCTATCGAATTTGAGCTGCCGCCGAGGCATTGACTTGGTCGAAGGTATCTGGCTGACGGACTCTGGATTCGAGGAGCCTGGCTTCTACTTGATTGGCACGTTCGGCAGTTCCGTGCTATTCACTGCCCACGTGGTGGACAAGCCCTGATGCCTGAATGCATGCAATGCCGTTTTGTATTGCTCTTGATAGCAAAACGAAAAGTGGCTATCCCATAATCCCCAGGATCCGAGCTTGCCCCCGCCTTGGATCCGTGAACTCGAACTCCGTCTCGAATGCCAACCGCGGCGATACCAAACGGAAACCTATCCGGGTGCGCTCGGTCGGGTGAGTCTGGGCTTGGACCCAAGCGGCGGCGACCACGGAAGGATGAGTCAGCATGCCGCGGATTCGTATCTCGGCGACATTCCCAACGGAACTAATCCTGCGACAGACTCCTGGACGCTGCGGAAGGTGGCAGGAATTCGAGTTTGTCGCGGATGGCAACAAGCCCGTCGATGGCTGGGTCGTATACGACGATTTGAGCCAGCCGGAAGAAGGTGCATGCCCTGCAGCCAACACGCTGTTGATAACCGGCGAGCCCGAGAGTCTGCGACGATATCGTACGCGATATACCGGTCAGTTTGCGCAGGTGTGGACGTCACACCAGTCCATACGTCACCCGCATCTGACACGACGCAACGAAGCCCAGCACTGGCACTACGCCCTGCACCCGGGGAGAATTCATGGCTGTCAATTGGGCTTTGACGAACTAGTCAGATTGCAGCGCCCCGAGAAAAGCCGCCTGATCAGCGTGATCTGCAGCAACAAAGCGCACTCGCCCGATCACCGGCAGCGTTTGGAGTTCGTCCGATTCTTGAAAGCAGAACTCGGCGAGGCAATCGATGTGTTCGGCCGCGGTATCCGCGACATGCAGGATAAGTCGGATGCGATCTACGATTACCGCTATCACATTGTACTCGAAAATGATCACAGCGAACACTTCATGACGGAGAAACTCGCGGATGCTTACCTGGGTTGGAGCTATCCAATCTACTTCGGCGGACGCGAGGCATACTTTCGATATCCGGAGGGTAGCTTTACGGCAATTGATATCTATGAGCCCGAGGCGGCGCTACAGATCGTCAAGGATGTGATCGCCGCCGACACCTACCGCAGAAATATGGAGGCGATTAGCGAGGCCAGGCGTCGCGTTCTGTTCGAAAACAACATCTGCAACATGTTGGCCGAGTATTGGCGCGAAAACCAGGTGCGCGAGCGGCCGGCTCAGGTAAGACTCTTGCCCAAGAACCGACGAACAGAGTTGGTGATGCAGCAGTTTGGCCGGGTCATCACGCATTCTTTGCGGCGCCATGGATCACATCGAGCGGCTTGAATCAGGAGAACATGCATCGATGCTACCCTATTCGGACACCGCCTGTCGCGGATCAACGACCAACTGTGCTTCTGCGCCAAGGCTGCTGGGTTTCCTCTGCTTGACTTGCGCCAATCCGAGGAACCCTGCTTATGATCATTAGTCGCTTGGAAGGCGGACTGGGAAACCAGATGTTCCAATACGCCTACGGTTTGTATGCGGCTCGGCGGAACGCCACACAGCTCTGGCTGGATGTGGGCAGTTATGCCTGCAAGCCTCAGCACGGATTTCTACTGGATCGCTTTCAGATTGAGGCAGCAGCGCTGCCTGGCAACTGGGAATACAAAATCCCCCGTCGGTATCGATCCCAAAAACCGACCGCTTTGGATCGTATTGCAGATGGAATGTTGTGGGGCAATCTGCGGCGTTTGAAACAGCCTGGCTTTGGCTTTTATCCGAAGTGTCTGTCGGTGTCGAACAATCGCTATCTGGTTGGCTACTGGCAGAGTGAAAAATTTTTCCCCGGAATGCGGCAGGAACTGTTACGACAATTTGCGCTGAGAGAAGCCCCAAGCGAGCAGAGTCTCCGTGTTGCAGCGCGGATCCAAGCGTGCAACAGCGTTGCTGTGCACGTCCGCCGAGGTGACTATCTGTGCAGTCAGGCATCCGGCATCTATGCAATCCAAGAACTGGACTACTATCGCAGCTGCCTTTCGCATTGGGCCGAGGGGAAGAGCAATGTCCAAGTGTTTGTCTTCTCCAACGATATGTCCTGGTGTCAGGAAGAACTGGACTTGCCCTGGCCAACCCATTGGGTGGAGCACAACAGCGCCTTGACGGCCCATGAAGACATGTGGCTCATGAGTCAGGCAGCCTGCTGCATTATCGCGAACAGCACCTTCAGTTGGTGGGCGGCCTGGCTCAACCAGCGACCAGAAAAGGCGGTTTATGCGCCGCCAAACTGGTTCATGGACAAGAGTCTTGACGAAGAGCACCTTGTTCCGCCGGACTGGATTCGAGAAATCCCGCGATCGCTGCGGTCGGCCGCTTAGCTTGGAGCCAATCCGAAAACCATTAGCCGCTTTGGCGTTAGCCGCGGGGCTCTTCGGTTGTCGGCTAGGTTCTAAACAGCCGCCGGGTGGACAACTGATTTCAGTAAACCCACAGCTGTGACGTCACATGACGTGTATTTGTACCCCCTAATTAACAAGAATTTTTACGATAACCGCAGATTTTTACCAGCCTGATGCCATGCAAGAAGCTCCTCAAGTCACCGTGTTGATGCCTGTTTACAACGCACAAGACTATTTGATCGATGCCATGGCCAGCATCGTGGAACAGTCATTTCAAGACTGGGAGATGATCTGTGTCAATGATGGCAGCAGAGATCAAAGCGGGGAGATGCTGGATTGGTTTGCTGCTCAGGACCAACGTATTCGGGTCGTTCATCAGGCCAATCAAGGTCTGGTGGGCGCACTGAACGTGGGGATTGAACTCAGTCGTGGACATTGCATCATGCGGATGGATAACGATGATATTGCCATGACGAATCGCATGCAAAAGCAGCTGAACTATATGAATTCGCATCCGGAGTGTGTCGTACTGGGCGGAGCCATTCTGGAAATTGATTCCGACTCGGATCCCCTGGGAGTCAGCCAGTTGCCCCACGAGCACGATCTTATTCTCAACGAGCTTTTGCATAGGAGAACCGGTCATTTCCATCCGACCACAATGATCCGCACTGCTGCCTTGCGAAAGGCAGGAGGGTATCGTCGGCAATACGAGTGGGTGGAGGATCATGATCTATGGCTAAGAATGTCGGAGCATGGGCGACTGGCAAATCTCTCCGACGTGTTGCTTTGTTATCGTCAGCATGCAAGCAGTATTTGCTGGCAGAGGTCTGCCCAGCAGCGAGAGCTTATGAATCGCCTGCTGAGTGAGGCCTATCAGCGGCGTGAACAGGACATTCCAGCTGATGTACTGCTAAGCGAAACGACCCACCGCTCGGCTGCCGGTCCCGGCAAATGGGCTCGAGCAGCGGCACGCGGCGGATACACGTCAACTGCCTGGAAGCATTTGCGACGTTTGAATCGCAGCGACGCCAAGTTCTCTTACAAAATGCGGATGACTGTGGAGACCCTAGGCCGCATGCTCAAACATTCAACTGGCTCGCGTATGCGGACCCACGCGGAGCCTCAGATTCCGCAACTGGAAGCTTGGCAGCGTCGCTGGATGGAGAGCGGGCGTGTCGCCCGGGCCGCCTAGGTGCGTTGCCTGGTTCTTTGAACGGCGTGCGGCGGCGACACCATGTGCTTGGGTTGGCCAACGTGGGGTGCTTGGGCTGGCTAACCTGGGGCGATTGGGTTGGCTAACCTGGGGCGATTGGGTTGGCTAACCTGGGGCGATTGGGTTGGCTAACGTCCTGCCTGAGCGCGAATCTGAACCGACATTCCGTACGTCTCCTCAAACAGGTTGCCGCTCTGCCTCAAGGCTAGCTGTTCTAGTGACAGGTCCTCGACACCCTTGGCGGTGATGACCAAACGCCTGTTGTCAACGCGACACTGAATGTCGGAAATCCGTTGGCTGCGAGAGTCGTCCAATGCGATCGCGATCCGCAAGATGGCGGCTAACTTGGAGACGGCCACCCGGTCAACACGATCCAGAGTCGAGTAGCCTTCATGTTGGGGCAGGGGGCTGCTGCGACGATGATAGCGAGCGACCAAAGACACCAGCAGTTTGTCTTTGCGGCTTAACCCAAACAACTCGCTGTGCCGGATCAGATACATGCTGTGTTTGTGATTGCTACGCGTATTGATGTACAGACCGATTTCATGCAGCAGCGCGGCCAGATACAGGACCAATTCCATCCGCGGTTCCAGCTGATGTTCTCGCTGTAAGTCGGAAAATAGCTTGCGGCACAGCGTCGCCACGTGACGAGCATGCTGTTCATCAAAGTCAAAACGTCTTCCCAGGCTGACGGCGGAGCGAATGATTTGGCTGCGGAAGTTTGCCGTCCAAACATCCCGAATAGCCAAGTCTTGCAATAGCCCATCGCGCAGATTGGTACCGGATATGGCGAACTCAGTTTGCTCGAAAGCACGGGCCAGCAGAACGTAGCACAGCAGCGCGGGGCCGACCGTTTCCGCATCTTGAAACGTCGTCCCAAAGCGACGCACGATGTCTTCGTCGCTCATCGTCAACATCTCGCGGGTGAATACGTTCAACCGATCGGTGGACAGGTAAGCCAAATCCGTAGCATCCCAGTCTTCGATCAAGTTGGATGCGGCAAAACGCATGTCGCCGCCGATAGCGATCATTTCCAGTTGAGGACTGGGTGAAATGTGTTCGCGAATCAAAGCCACCGTCCGCAGGATTTGGCTCTCCATCAGCAGGCGTTGTTTGCTGGGCGGCGCATTGAACTTCTCCAACATCTCCAGCAATCGCAAAGAGCCAAGTCGGTAGGTGTGCGAAAACAGGACGTTCCCGGATTGAACGACTAGCACTTCGGTATTGCCACCGCCAACTTCAATCACGACGCAGCGGCTGGAAGCTAGCTTGGGGTCCGCCTGAAGCTGGGGCTGGATGCCCATGTAGGTGATGCGATTCACCTCGGCCTCATCCAGTGGTTCGACCTCCAAACCGGTGGCGATGTACACGCGATCAATAAAAGCCAGGCGATTGATGGCTTCGGCAACCGCGCTGGTGGCAACAACACGGACCTGTTCCGGCTTGGTGATGCCGTATTCCAAAAGCAGCTTTCGGTAGCTGCGAAGCACTCCCACGCATTCTTCAATCGAGCTCTTCTTGATCCGCCGCGAGGTGAACGTGTCTTTGCCCAGAGACACAGCCCGAGATAGGCTTTCGAGCGGAAATACGTTGCCAGCCGAGTCAATCTCAGCGATCGACATGCGAATGCTGGTCGCACCGATGTCAATAACGGCTACGACTTGTCGTGTTTGAGTTTCGTTTTGAACCGAAGAAGCAGTGGACATAGGCCGACATGGGTTAACCAGAAGAATGCTCGAACGGTGCCTGGGAACGTGGGATTTTGTTGGACGTCGACCGAGGGTCGTTGCGTTACGTTGTCCCGCCGATCGCCAAGGTCGGAGTGGGAGCTCACGCGTTCGGTACCCAAACGTAGGTAACCCGCGTCGATGACCTCGGCCAAACGGCACCTAGGCAACTCATTCTAGGTTGTATCCGTGGGAAACGCTATGCAACAACAGGCGGCTGACCACCGGCGTTGGCTCCTGTTCTTTGGCACGCTGTTCTTTGCAGACCCGGTTCCTTGCCAATCCGCAGTCCGATTTTGGGGTAAAGCTGTCAAAGGGTCGCTCGCGGAGCATTCGTTAGAGCCAACCCGGCGATGGACCTATTGCAGCCGGTTGGATCCTGGGCCGAGTCAGCCGGTAAGCCATTGCTGCAAATGGCTCAGTAAGTCCTGGGTCGATTCATAGCAGTGGGCTTCCCAGCCCCGTCGCCGAGCTCCTTCCACATTTTCCAGTCGGTCATCGATGAAAAAAAGTTCCGCGGGAAGCCTGCCCGTAAGCTTTTCGCACACGGCGTAAATATTCGCTTCAGGTTTCATGGCTTGCACTTCATAACTCAATATCTGCGGTTCGAACCAGTCGCCGGGCACCGGCCAGCCCTGTCGCAGTATCCATTGCCAATGTGCGGGGCAAGTATTGGAGAGCAATCCCAAGGGCAGACCTTGGGCACGCAGCTGTTCCAGGACTGGTAAGATCGCTCGGTTTAATGTGAAGATCGCGCTAATCGCCTCCAGAATGTCATCATCCTCCAAGCCAGTTTCCAGACTATGGTTAATCGCTTGGCAGAAAGCTTGACTGTCGATCTGTCCGGCTTCGTATCGGTTCTGCAAGTCATTGTCAAAAACTGCATGACGTACAGCCTCGGCTGGCCGATCCGCAAGCTCGGCTAATTGGTCGACAGCAATCTGGTGGTCAAACTTCACCAGCACATTTCCCAAATCAAAAAACACGAAGGGATTCTTCATGCATCTGTCCCGCTCGGAAGAAGATGAGTGCGTTGTCAAAACGAAGTCTGGACGCCGATAGTAGGCTGATTGTTTCGCTCGCTTTCCAAATTGAACAGGGGCTTCGCTTCGGCGGCACCAGGGCAAGCCCCGCACTCAAGACGCACGCGTGCTTTGCCCTTGCTCAATAAAACGCGACTCGCCGAAGCCCGTTATTCCCCGCGCACAGCTCAGCGAGTGCTGCCACATGGGGCTGTGAAACAGAGCCGAGGCTGGCAATCTCAACCATGCGTCAAGCAGATTTGTTAAACTAGGTGAATTACCACCCCATTAGCTACCGGGGCAGGGGACACGAAATTTGGTGGTTCAAAACGCAGTTTCGACGTCTCGGCTGGCCGGTAAAGTCACCTTCCTTTCCCACTGAGAGCAACCAACTCGATGAAGAAGCTAGTTGCATTAACCATCGCCTTGATCGCTTGCCCCCTGTGTGCCTCAGCGGCTGACGAATCAGCGGCCGCAGACGCTCATGTCGAGCCCGTACCGGCGATGGTCGAACCGGTCAAGATTTCTGGGGCCAAGCCCCGCAACGTGGTTTTCATTCTTTCCGATGATCATCGCTACGATGCCATGAGCTTCATGGGGCATCAATTCGCCGAGACACCTCACATGGATGCGATGGCCGCCCATGGTGTGCATTTGAAGAACGCCTTTGTCACCACTTCCCTCTGCTCTCCCAGTCGTGCTTCCATTCTGACCGGCTTGTACACCTTTCGGCATCGCGTCATCGATAACAATCGATTGGTTCCGGAGGGCACCCTATTCTTTCCCCAATATCTGCAAAAAGCCGGATACGCGACCGGGTTTATCGGCAAATGGCATATGGGAGGCCATCACGACAATCCTCGTCCGGGCTTCGATTATTGGGTCAGCTTCAAGGGGCAGGGAAACTATCTGCCTCCGAATCCAAGCTACACCATCAACGTCAATGGCGAACGCGTCAAGCAGGACGGCTACATTACGACTTTGCTAACAAGATATGCGCTCGAGTTCTTGGAGAATCAGCGCGGTAGCGATCAACCGTTCTTTCTCTACCTTTCACACAAAGCCGTTCACGCCGAATTTACACCAGAAGAAAAGTACGATCAGAAGTTTGCCGACAAGCCCTTTCAGCGGCCTGAGAGCGAAAGCAAATTGGAAGATAACTCGCGCAATCTACCCAGATGGTTGCTGGATCAGCGCAATAGCTGGCATGGAGTCGACTTCCCTTATCACAGCGATCTCAATATCGAGGAGTACTACAAGCGTTACTGCGAGGCATTGTGCTCGGTGGACGATAGTGTCGGGGCGGTCATGGATCAGCTAAAAGATATGGGTATCTATGATGAGACGCTGGTAATCTACATGGGCGACAATGGGTTTATGTTTGGCGAACATGGATTGATCGATAAGCGTGTTGCCTATGAAACGTCGATTCGCGTACCGATGTTGATGCAATGTCCTGATTTATTTGAAGGTGGAACGGTTGTTGACAAGATGGTCGCCAACATCGACATCGCACCCACTGTGATGGAAGCCATGGGCTTGCAAAAGCCACCGCACATGGATGGAGCCAGCTTCATTGATCTGGCGCAAGGCAAGGATGTGCCCTGGCGCGACTATTTCTTGTATGTGTACTACTGGGAGAAGAACTTTCCGCAGTCTCCAACGGTATTTTCGCTGCGCAGTGACCGTTATAAATACACGACATACTATGGTCTGTGGGACACCGATGAGTTCTATGACATTGGTGCCGATCCGATGGAGCAAAATAACCTGATCCGCAATCCGGCTTTTCGGCAGCAGGCGCAAGACATGGAGAATCGTCTTTACGAGATGATGGCGGCTCTGGGAGGGATGGACATTCCCATGAATCAACCGGCTGGAAACTCGCAGAACAAACGTTTGCGTTCTCGGGGCGGTGACGAGGCAGCGGACTTCCCTAAGGATTTTGTGCTCGAACAGCCTATCAATTCGAGCGCAAAATAATCGTAACCGTTAGTAGCCATCATCGCTCCGCGTGATGAGGCCCGATCCGCAGTTTCCGCTGCGATACGCATCGGATCGGACAACGCAGCTGGACTTTGTGGATTTTAACCTGCGACGAAAAACCAGAGACCTGGACAACGGACAGCGGGCTTCGTCACGCGGAGTTTGAACGGCTACAAATAACCGTAGACGCTAATGCAGGCTCTCGGTTCGACAGATTAGAGAGGACGTATCCGCAGCTTGCGGTACCAGGCCTCGCTGGGAGGCCCCGAATGGATTTGCAGGCCAATGATTCCTGTTCGCGGGACTTCGGCTGGCTCGGCTTGTTCCGTGTAATCCACCGTTTCATGTCCGTTCAGAAACAAGCGAATGCGATCTCCCTGGGCGATAACGCGCAACTCGTTCCAGTCATCGGGACGCAGCCAGCCGGGTACCGAGTCCTTGGGGCCTTCAGCGAGTACCTTGTTACGTCTCGATTCGTCGTATAGGGCTCCCCATACCGGCCGAGTCCAGGCGCGGCCAACATCGCATTGGTACCCGCTGACCTCGTGATCATTGGGAACACGTTGGGACCGAAATTGAACGCCAGCGTTGTCACCCTGACCTTTCAATCGCACTTCGAAGACCAGCTCGAAATCCGCGTATTCCTTTTCTGTGCACAGAAATTCATTGTTGGGAATGGGCTTTTCGAGCGTACCGGCGACGATGGCACCATCTTGGACACGAAAGAATTCTGTGTTGCCTTCCCAGCCTTGCAACGTCTTGCCATCAAATAAAGACTGGAAGCCTTCTTCCGCCGGTTGCGTGTCTTGCGCGAACAAACCGCGGTGGCTGCTTGTCAACAAAAAAGTTATCGCCAGGGCCAGCCATGGACCCCGTGCAAGGCAGCTCGTGAAACGAGAGTTGCGCATTGTTCGTTCCTCTACAGCGAGTCGAAATTGTTGGGAGTTTCTGCGGCTCATCCTACACAGTCCGCAGCACTAAAAGTAGACTTGACCGCACTGAGCCTCGCGGGAATCCAGCTCAGCCTGCCAGCCGCTACCTATCGGCGCAATACAGCATACACTACCCGCTTTCGCACTTTTCCTCCAAAGAGCCCTATCAATCCAATGACGCAGAAACTGAACCGCTACAGCAGCCGCATTACCCAGCCGAAAAGCCAGGGTGCCTCACAAGCAATGCTCTATGCTACCGGGCTAACCCCCGAGGACATGGATAAAGCACAAGTCGGAATTGGCAGCGTGTGGTTCGAAGGCAATCCTTGTAACATGCATCTCGGAAAATTGGCCGAGGCTGTTAAAGAGGGCGTTAGCAAAGCGGGATTGGTTGGCATGCGTTTCAACACCATCGGCGTCAGCGACGGCATCTCGATGGGAACGGACGGAATGAGCTATTCGCTGCAATCTCGCGATTTGATCGCCGATTCGATCGAAACGATCATGGGAGGCCAATGGTACGATGCCTTGGTGGCTCTGCCCGGCTGCGACAAGAACATGCCCGGTTGCTTGATTGCCATGGGGCGTCTGAATCGACCCGCCCTGATGGTCTATGGGGGCACCATTCGACCTGGAAAATGGAATGGGCATTCGCTGGATATCGTTTCCGCGTTTCAATGTTACGGGCAAGCCCTGGCGGGTGAAATCTCCGAGGAGGAACGGCAGGAAATTGTCCGCCGGGCCTGTCCAGGCGCGGGGGCCTGTGGAGGTATGTATACCGCGAATACGATGGCGTCTGCCATTGAAGCTTTGGGAATGAGTCTGCCCTATAGTGGCTCCATCCCCGCGGAAGATCCCGCCAAGATCGACGAATGCCACCGCGCTGGGGCCGCTGTACTGAATTTGCTCGAGCAAGATCTCAAGCCGCGGGACATCATGACCCGCGACGCATTCGAAAATGCGATGGTCGTTGTTATCGCGCTGGGAGGCTCGACCAACGCCGTGCTGCATCTGATCGCAATGGCACGCAGCGTTGGTGTGCCACTGACTATCGACGACTTCCAAGCCGTCAGCGATCGCGTTCCCTATATCGCTGATCTCAAGCCGAGCGGTAAGTTCGTCCAGGAGGATTTGCATTCGGTGGGCGGCACGCCGGCAGTTATGAAGTACTTGCTGCAGCACGGATTCCTCAAGGGTGATTGCATGACGGTCACCGGCAAGACCTTGGCGGAAAACCTGGATCCGCTGCCGGGGCTGAAGGCAGGCCAAACGGTGGTCCAGCCCATCGATCAGCCTATCAAAGAGACTGGGCATATCCAGATTCTGCGCGGCAACTTGGCCCCAGAGGGAGCCGTGGCCAAGATCACTGGCAAGGAGGGCTTGCGATTTAGCGGTCCAGCCAAGGTGTTTGACAGCGAAGAACTCATGCTGCGAGCCTTGGAAGAAAAGCAAATCGCTAAAGGCGATGTGATCATCATTCGCTATGAAGGTCCGCAAGGTGGCCCGGGAATGCCGGAAATGTTAACGCCGACTTCAGCCATCATGGGGGCCGGACTTGGTAAGGATGTTGCCCTGCTGACCGATGGCAGATTCTCGGGTGGTTCCCACGGTTTCATTGTCGGTCACGTGACCCCGGAGGCACAGACCGGAGGTCCAATCGCCTTGGTGCGCGATGGAGACAGAGTGACAATCGACGCCGAGAGCAATCGCTTAGACGTGGATGTCAGCGACGAAGAACTGCAGCAACGAAAAGCGGCATGGCAAGCTCCGCCGCTGAAAGCCAGTCGCGGGACTTTGTTCAAATACATCAAGAATGTGAAGACAGCGTCCGAAGGCTGCGTCACGGACGAATAGTCAGTACGTACCGCCTGCCGGGTGGTTCTTAGAATTGCTGCTGGCGTGCGATGGTGTTTTGGTTTGGCAGCCCGCCATGCCCCACGGATCATTTTGTGGAGGTGCGATCCGAAGGCGGTCCTTGCTGCCAACGGAGTTCCGCACTCCTTATTTTCCTGTCATCCATATTTTTGTCCGTCGGTCTGCGATTGCGTCCGCCGCGCGACAAAAAACAGCCGGCAGGAAGATGGCCGGCAGGAAAATGGTGGAAAGGAAAGTGGAATTGGATGCGTTTTGCATGACACAGAGCGTCCGGACTTACTTTGGCGCTTTGGGTCGCTGTCCGGCTTCCAGTACGTACCGCCTGCGGGGAGGTTCTTAGACTTGGTGTTGGCGTGCGATGACGTTTTGGTTTGGCAGCCCGCCACGCCCCACGGATCATTTTGTGGAGGTGCGAGCCGAAGGCGGTCCTTGCTGCCAACGGAGTTCCGCACGCTTTATTTTCCTGTCATCCATATTTCAGTCCGTCGGTCTGCGATTGCTTCCGCCGCGCGACAAAAAACAGCGGGCAGGAAGATGGCCGGCAGGAAAATGGTGGAAAGGAAAGTGGAATCGGATGCGTTTTGCATGACACAGAGCGTCCGGACTTACTT
>JANSWS010000360.1 GCA_024743355.1 bacterium | reverse complement strand
TCGGGAAACCCAAGGACCCCTTCGGCCGTGAACTGAATAGGCTTTCCTTCCGGCAGTTTGATAAAACGATATTTGTTGGTGTAGTCGGAAAATAGTGTGGTGTTCAGGTCATAAGGAATCACACCATCGGCCGGTTCCTGACTGAACCCATTGCCGCGGAAAAGTCCCCATTCCGCGAGGTACTTGGGAGCCGTGCGATAGGCCACAACGGTTTTGTCGGCAATGGGTGACGGAGGATCGTGTGCGGACAATTCGACGGGAGCGAGAGGGGATCGCTCGAGCTGGTATGGAGACTGGTCACGGGAAGCCTTGTATGAGCCTTGGGCAATTGAGACAGGATTCAGTTCTAGCAAGTTGAAGTTGGCGAAAGTTGCCTCCCCATTGGCGATGAGAGACAACCCTTTGGCTGCGGGTAGTTGTCCGTTGACCAAATGCTCCGGATTGACCGCGCCGTCGAACAGAATATCTGGCAAGGGGGAACCCAAGACGGGAATGAGCATGCTGCCGAGCTGTCCGTCCGGATGCTCGCCACCTCCAGATATATCGTTGTGGTGAATCGAAATGGATTTGCAGTAGGGATCGTAGCTGGCGTCATCCAGTTTCTTTCCAGAGATCAGATAGCTGATGATCGCCACGCTGGCGGTTTGATTGTCTTGGATCGTATTCTCGAAAGCCTCCACCTGATCGGTGGCCATGATCATGATGCCAGTTCCGGAGGGCACCAAAGCCACGATATTACCAGGGGCGGCGAAATTGCGATGGTTGTTAGCAACCACTTGATTTCGGAACAATCGTACATTGCTACCTGCTTTCAGTTGGAGCCCTGGCAGATCGAAAACGAGTAGGCCTCCGGCGTTATTGGTTGTTACATTGTCGTAGACATCGGCGTTGATGGTGTTTTCGATTTCAATGCCAGCCACATTGCGTTCCGCACGACATCCGCAGACAACAACGTCGCGACTTTGCCCCACGTAGATTCCTGAGTCCGAAGCGCCCACCGCGATGCAGGAGTCGATCAGAACGTTGCTGCACTGGACGGGATAAAGACCGTAGGCACCGTTGCTCGACTGGGCTGGCCCGGTCCATTCTGTTCGTACTTCGCGAAAAGTCACGTTGCGGGAACCGATCACCTTGATCGCGTTGCCTGCGGTGTCTTCTACAGCCAGCTTTTCGATGACCAGATTGTTGCCGGTTGCCTCAATCCCCTGCCCTCCGGAATTTTGCCCTTGAAAGCTGAGAATCGTCTTGTCGGGGCCTTGGCCGCGCAAGGTGATGTTGTCCGTAGCAATGTCAATCTGTCTTGTAAGCGAGAATTTTCCTTCGCCAAATTCGATGACATCGCCGGGCACCGCCTTTACCAATAATTCCTGAATCTCGTATCCCAGGTTGGGCCCTGGTCGCAAGTGATAAACGCTCGATTCAAGAGCCTCGGGAGGTTGAGCGACGGACGGAATGCCGGCGAAAAGAGCCATCAAGGTAATCAGAGATCTGGTAATCACGTGAATCCCGTTGTGCCAAATGATGAGAGGGTAGCTGGCAATTCGAGGCCTCGCGTCGGTAAAGGCCGTTGGTTGCAAGCGAAACAGCAGGGACAAGGAACCGTATTGTAGCCGAAGCACTCGGTTAATTGCTTCCGCCGTTCCATTTCTGTAGTGGGCGAGCGGGAATTTCATGACGGGGGTAGCACGAGTGGATGCAGATAGTATTGCAAGTCCAAAACTTCACTTAAAATAAATCCCTCTTTGCGAGCAAGCGGGAGAGCAACTACGTAGGCTGTCACTAGGGTGCTGCCCATGATTAGATGTATTCCAATCACGCGATCTTTCTCGGCTCATGCACGATGCGCGATGATTGCATAGGTTGTGATTTTGAGAGGACGAAAATGGAATCCCTAACGGAACTACTGCGGATCGCCGAACGGCGGGGTACGGTAAATCGGCGTTGGTTTGGCGCTTATGTCGGCGCGTTGACGGCACTGCCGCTGTTAAGCAATGAATCCCGCTTAGTGGCCAGGCCCAAATTTAGTTCGGATCCATTTACGCTGGGGGTGGCCTCTGGGGACCCGGATGCGAGCAGCGTTGTGCTGTGGACGCGACTTGCTCCCGAGCCATTCCAGCCCGGCGGCGGTATGCCGGCGGAAGCCATGGAGGTGACTTGGGAACTTGCCTCCGACCCAACGATGCGATCCCGGGTTGCTACTGGGGTCGCCAGAGCGTTGCCACAGCTGGGACATTCGGTGCATGTCGAAGTCTCTGGCCTGGATTCCGACCGATGGTATTGGTATCGCTTTCGTTGCGGAGATGCGACCAGTCCCATCGGACGCACACGCACGTTGCCGAAGGCCCAGCTAATGCCGAACGAGCTTCGATTCGCATTTACCTCCTGCCAAAACTTTGAGCAGGGACTATTTACGGCCTATGAACAGATGGCCGCGGATGAGATCGACTTGATTTTTCATTTGGGCGATTACATTTACGAATACGAGGCAGGTCGCAATGGAAAAGTGCGTCAGCATCTGGGCAGTGAAATCGAGTCCTTGGACGACTACCGGATTCGCTATGCGCAGTATCGCAGTGATCCACTGTTGCAACGGGCTCACGCCCATTGCCCGTGGTTCGTGACTTGGGATGATCACGAATTTGATAATAATTGCGCTGGAGAAATCTCCGAGGAATTGGGGATGGACCCGATACGATTTCTGGCCAGGCGGGCGAACGCATATCAAGCCTATTACGAGATGATGCCTTTGCGTGCCAGTTGTTTGCCGCAGGGTGACAGTTTACGGCTGTATCGCAAAGCCAGTTTTGGCCGCCTGGCAGAGTTCTTGGTACTGGACACGCGGCAATATCGCAGTGACCAGCCCAACGATGATCGGCACTCTCCGCTCAATGAAAGCGCCATGGCGACCTCTCAGTCGATGCTGGGCCGCGAACAGCGGAATTGGATGTGCGGACAATTGATACAATCCGAGGCGACTTGGAATGTCTTGGCTCAGCAGGTCATGATGGGCATGGTCGCCCGCAGCGTGCGGGAAGATGTGCCGTACTACTCAATGGACCAATGGCCCGGCTACGCCCACGAACGTATGCAGTTGGCGCAATTCCTATCGAATCGACATGTGGCGAACCCGATCGTATTGACTGGCGATATTCACAGTAATTGGGTGAATGAGCTGCGAGTTGACGATCGCCGCGAAGACTTGCCATTAGTCGCAACCGAGTTTGTAGCGACATCTTTGTCCAGCGGTGGAAATGGAGTGGCGAAACCAGTTGGGTTGGACGAACTATTGCGGAATAACCCTTGTGTGAAGTTTCATAATGCAGAGCGTGGCTACGTTCGCTGCCACGCGACTCCTCAGCAATGGCAGTCGGATTACCTGGTAGTGGACGATGTTCTCAAGCCAGGCGGCAAGACCTTCGTGCGGGCATCCTTCGTGGTGGAAGCCGGAGACCCCGCGGTTCAGTCGGCGTAGCGTAGCCTTGTCCGTTCTAGCGGCTGGCCTGCAGATTGGCCACGATTTCCTGGAGCCGACTGTATGCGTCGACGTCCGCGGGTAGCGGACGATTGAGGAAGGCCTCTAGCAAGTGCTCCCACACGAGGTTCAGTTGCCCTTGCATGCTGCGTGCGTTGGCCGTGATGGCG
Source organism: bacterium (assembly GCA_024743355.1). Lineage (GTDB taxonomy): Bacteria > Planctomycetota > Planctomycetia > Pirellulales > Pirellulaceae > Aureliella. The sequence goes on along the minus strand of JANSWS010000360.1, from coordinate 4,663 downwards.
ATCACCGCGTCTTGCTCGGGCAGTACGATACAGAATTGTCCGCTCTTGCCGTCACCACGGTAGGCTCCATGCCGACATCGCCAGAATTGAAAGCCGTAGCCTTGCTCCCAGTCACTATCGGGATTGCTACCGTTGGAAACTTGTTTGGAAGTGGCGAGTGCAATCCAGTCTTGGGGGATCAATTGCTTTCCTTCCCAGCGACCTTGTTGTAGTAGAAGCTGACCAAACTTGGCGATATCTTCGCTGCGAAGATAGAGACCGTAGCCACCCAGGGCGATATCTTGGGGGCTGTTGTCCCATTGCGGTTTGGGAATCCCCAGGGGATCGAACAGGCGAGGCTGCAGGTAATCCAACAAATGCTGGCCGGTCACTTTCTGAACGATGGCGGACAGCATATAGGTCGCAGGCGTGTTGTACATAAAGTGAGTTCCCGGCTTATGCGGCACTGGGTGCTGCAGGAAGGCTTGAACCCAGTTCTCCGCCTGGCTGAGATTGACTTGCTCCTGATGCCCGGTCGACATCGTCAGCAGATCGCGAACACGCATCGCCTGCAAGTTCTTGGAAGGATCTTGCGGTGTTTCCTCAGGGAAGAATTGGAGCACTGGGTCATCAAGGCTGAGCTTGCCTTCGCTTACGGCCAGGCCGACGGCGGTCGAGGTAAAACTCTTACTGAGCGACCACAGCACGTGCGGCTTGTCGGCACTTTCGGGTTTCCACCAGGCTTCGGCCACCACCTGTCCATGACGTAAGAGCATGAAACTGTGCATGGAATCCACTTGAGAGTCGGCGGCTTGGATGAACTTCATCACGGCCTCAGAAGCGATTCCTTGTGATTCCGGCGTGCTCCTGGGGAGTCCACTATTCCCTTGGCCCCATGCCGTAACTTGGAGCAATAACAAAATCGTCAAACTCGATTTCCAACGCTCGCCAAACATAAATTAGCGATCCTTATTTGAGGAATATTGATGAGCAATGTTCAGAAGGTCGTTCAATGCGCGTTCCATGCCATAACAACGAGGAAGATGTTTATCTGCGCCCGTAACCGTTTCGATTGACGGGCATGTTCCGCATTATGGCGCGTAAATGATTTGCCCTGTTCGTGGCTCGGAAGTCTTTGTTCTTGAAATAGCGTGTCCTCAGGTGCGACGAGTCGATGACCTGCAAGTATTCCGCTGGAAACTTGCCGATGCGTCCCAATCTGCTGACGCGCGACAAAAAATCAACTTCTTCGTAACCCCAGCCGCTAAACGACTCATCAAAGCCACGGGCCAACTGAAAGGCTTTTCTCGACACCATGCAGGCGGAATACCCAGGCTGATCCCAATCGGGTATCGACATGACCGCCCCTTCTCTCAGCGGTCGGACAGCCGCTTCCAGCCAATTCCCGGCCACTTGCACGTCAGCATCCAGGAATGCGACGTATTCGCCCCAGGAATTGCGTGCACCAAGATTGCGAGCTCGTGAGACATTGAATTCGCGCGTTTGAGTTCGGCATCGAATCACCGAAAGCATAGGGTTCCCCTGGGACGCGATCCACGCTCCGCAGGCCTGCGGATCCCCGTAATCAACGACGACAACCCGATAAGGCAAGCTGGTTCGTTGTTCCAGGATGCTGGGCAAGGTCCGCTGCAGATGCGAAAGCCGCCCCTTGCAAGTCACCACGATGCTTAACACAGTCCAGGGGCCTCTAGAAACCTACGCAACGAAGATCATGCAGCGTTCCATCGACGCAAAAACGCACAACGGAAGCCTAGAGTAATTTTGATTGGGATTCAAGCATCAGGCTGTTTGCCTTTTACTCTGCAGAGGGGCATTCGCCTTGCCCGACGCAGATGTTTTTTGAACCGCGTACCAGCGAGTGCTACAATCGGCGTTTCCAGAATCTCAGCATTCTTCTTACGAAAGGCAAGACCGTGGCCAAAAAATTGAGTGCGAATAACTGGCGAACCTTTGCAGATCGGCGGTCCTACTACCGTGCCAATACGGTTGCCATTCCTGCCACAGACATGATGCCCGAGTTGGTGATCTTGCAACTCTGCAATGCGCCCTTTCGACCTAAGGGTGAGAACGACGCTCTATCAATTACCAGTATCCATGAGGATTGGACGACGGAACGCATCATCGCGCTCGAAGATGTAAGAGCCATCTTCATTCCCAGCGATCCCGAGAAACCAGAGGAGAGCTTCAACGATCCCGATTGCTGGGCATTTGGTGATGAGCTCACGAGTTTACTTTCGCAAGCGAAGTCGGCCAATAAAGATGCCACGCGAGGACAGGTTTACGTGTTGCGCGAAGCGGCTGTGCTCATGAATGTTAGTTTTGGCGTCAGCGCCGCGCAGAGTGCTGCATTCTTTCCGGGATTTCTATACGGTTGGCAAGAGGCTTACGGCGAGTGCAAGACGCCCGGGGAATGCCGAAGCGTGGGAGAATGCTAGGCTCGTCATCACAAGTGGCGCTGTCCAACTAGACGACAGCCTCATTCGGTCGAAACGTAGTTGGATCGCTTTTTGCAGGGTCGACTGTAGCTCTTGCATTGGGTTGATTAAAACATGAATCCAACAATCGATGTGGTCGTGCTCAGTCGAGGCCAAGGCCCGTTACATCCGCTGGTCCGCCGCGGGATTGAGTGGCAGGACTGTGTTCACATCCGCTTGCATCGGCTGACCGGGAATTGGCGGCCGCACGACGTCCATCGCTGGTCCGTTATTGTTCGCACTCGCAACCGGGGCAAGCGAATGGGAAGTCAGCCATGGTTTATGTTTCTTGATGATGACGTGGTTCTGGCCCCAGGAAGCGTAAGCCGGATGATGCATTTCTTGCGGTCGAATGCGAGTCTTGCGGCAACTGCAGCCGACTATTTGGGGGAAGCTCATGGCGACAGTGGCTTCAGCCAACATGTGGGGATGGGGGCAACGCTGTTCCGAAGGACGGATCTCGACCGAATCCGTTTCCGTTGGCAGCCTGGCAAGTGCGAATGTCAGTGCTGCTGCGACGATCTGCGTCGCCAGGGACGGGAGATCAAGTATTGTCACGAAGCTGGAGCAAAGCATCTACGAACGGCTGCCCAAGCAGATCCGTATTGTCCGGCGGAGGTTCAGGCTTCATGCTGGGCGGGTGCTTGATCTCCATGGACTTATCGGTCGTTGGGATACTCCAGGCTTAAATCGGCCAGGCTCTCATTGATGTGAGTGAGATTCCAGACGGCCAGGCCTCCGTCCGAGAGTCCGATGGCTAGCTGGCTACGATCCGCACTCCAGCTCATCGACCAGATCGCCGAACGTTCCGCCCGAAGCGTGAACAGTTCCTGGCGCTGCCGGAGATCGCTGATAGTGATGGTGTCGGTTTGCGAGAGGGCTGCCAACCAGACTCCATCGTTGCTAATTGCGATGTGGGGACCCTGATATTGGTTCATGCTTCCCATTTGTCCGTCTGACTCATCGGCAACCCAATTCCACAGCTGGATCTGGCCGTTGCGGTTCACATAAACCAGATTGTCGGTTCCATTCTGAAAAACCAAGCCATGCCATCCTTGTAACATTGGAGGAGCATTGACCTCAATCGCCTGCGACTTTTCCAAGTCGTAGACTTGGATGTCGGTATCATCCGGCCAAGCGATCAAGTTACCACCATCGTTGGCGGTGATGGTGCGGCAGCGTTCTTTGGCCGAGGCTGTATAAATGGTTTCTACCTCGAGCAAGTTGTTATCCGTGGTGGATGTTTGGTAAGACCATACGGCCACGCCTGCGTCTCCGGCAGCCGCCAGTTGGTTGTGGTTTTTCAAGAAAGTCAGTGCATTGATGTCCGCTAATTCATGTGGAATGTCACAGAGTTTGGATTTTGAATCGACGTCCCAAATTTGAACGGCAGCTCCATGACTCCAGTCGGCCACGGCCAACAGATGCGCGTGATGGTCATAAGCCACGCCTTGCACGACGCCGGGAAACTCAGGCAGTTGCCAAATTTTTTCGCCGGTAAGTGTATTCCACAGCCGGACTGTGCGATCTTTGCTACCGGAGGCTAGAGTATTGGCCGTAGATGCGAACGTGACGACGGGTATCGGCATTGAATGTCCCGGTAATGTGCGCCTTTCTGTGGCCCCATTAACCCGCCAGGCTTGTGCTCCTTCTACGTTGGTGGAGACCAACACATCGCCGTTTGCACTGTAGCTCAACGACTGTGTTCCTTGACGCCTGCACAAGTGTGAGAGCGACGCCAGTTCCTGGCCATTGGCTACACTGCGAACAATTACGTTTCCTCGGAGATCGGCAGTCGTAAGGAATTGGCCGTCCGGACTAAAGCAGATCGCCTTGTGCGCATCGCTCTGCTGCAGCCACTGTTGCTCGAAATCGGCGACGTCGAACATGATTAAGGCCGGCTCCGCTCCATAGGCAAACAGACGACCGTCCGGGCTAAAGGTCATGGAGTGTGCCGTAGGCAAGCCAAGATCCAATTTCAGCTCGTGCACTATTTGGCGGTTATCGACTTGCACCCAAGTCAAAACCACCGGTCCCGTCGTGTATTTTGACGCTATGGCTAGCTGGACAGCGCCAGGTTGAGGCCGATGAATTGATGTAAGCCTTGACGTTTTCAGGACTTATCGGCATTGACACCACGGTAAAAAAGAAGCGACCTTCCGTGTTGCATAAGTTTCACAAACGAAACC
>JANSWS010000264.1 GCA_024743355.1 bacterium | reverse complement strand
GTAGAATCTTTTAGCGACACGATACACGTCGCGCCGATCTAATATACTCCGCATTTCGATCTGACTCTGCTTGGAAGTCCGGCGGAAATCTCGCCAGCCATGCGAAGGTAAGCTGGTGTCGATTCCAGTGAGCCACGATCCGGCGGAATTTTCCGTCGGAAGCGAACCAGAAAAACTCATTCAGCCGGGCAAAGGGCACAAAATCCTGCCACGGCGGGACGACGGGAATAAGATCAAACTGAAAAGGGAGACCCTTCATTGTAGTCGTCGAGGAGATTCTTGCACAACGTGAGCCCCACTGACCCGCAAAAGCGGACGGATACCGAGCCGCAACCGATGCTGCCTACACAGCCTCCCGAGCAGAACCGAAACGAGCAGGGGATTAGGACGATCTCCGGCTGGCTGCCAACTCTGCTGTGGGCGGCGGTTGCCGCAATCGGCGTCGGCGGGTCGGCCAGCGTCCTGTCCGAATCCCTGTGGGTTGACGAGCTCCATACTAGTTGGGCCATTAGCGGTCCCGCGGACGAACTGGAGTTTCGGGCCAGGGCCGGGAATCAATCTCCGCTTTATCCAGCAATTGTACGAGCGATGTGTTGGACACTTGGCCAGTTTCCTTCGGCCTCCGCAGCCAGGTTCCCACCAGTTGGCGTCTTCGCACCCCAGAAAGAATGGATGTTGCGGTTGCCGTCCCTGCTCAGCTTTGGGCTATGCATTTTGTGCGTTGGCTGCATCTGCCAGCAGATGCTGGGGATGAAGTTGGGGGTACGGGCTTTCTCGCTGCGTAAGGAGCTGGTTGTTCCGACGCCGGATCAGACGGCCCAGGCTACGGACCATGCGTTCGCGTGGGCCGATGTTTTTCTTCTAGCGGCGGCCGGCCTGTTGTGGATCAGTCTGGATCGCGTGCAGTTGTTTTATGCCACCGAGGCCCGTGTTTACGGGATGCTGCAGGTTCTCAGTCTGCTTGGCTGGTGGAGTCTGTACCGCATGTTTTGCGCGACGCGTCCGACGGGCGTTGGCCAACGCGTCGATCTTCGAAATAACATCTTGATGTGGGGCGGCATTTGGTTGCTACTTGGCCTGCTGTCCATCTACCTGCATTTGATCGCTGTGCTTTGCTTGGCCTGGCAAATCGCTGCGTTCCTGTTGCTGGCTGTATGGAAGCATCGCAAAGACTTGCTGGTGTTCGGGTGCATCAGCATGTTATTGCTGGCTGTGTTGTCGATTCCGTCGCTATTGCCGGGAGTTCCAGTGTGGCAGCGTCGCGGACAATGGAGCACCTTTGCCGGCGATGCTTCGCTCCAGACGGTGGTCGGCTTGTTTCCGCTGATTCCACTCGTGCTGACGCTGATCGTAGGTAATTTGCTGGACCTCTCATGGTCGTGGCTCCGCAGCGTATTCCTGCGTCGGCCTCTACCGCCTTGCTGCTCCCCGGACGCAGCGGGGCAACTATTCTTTTGGGCTGTGGCCTTTGTCGGTCCCTGGGTGACTGCCTGGTTGTTGACCGTCAATCGCATTGCACCGCTGATGCATCGCCGCTACGTGCTTTGCGCTGCGTTGCCCCTAGTGATTTTTGCGATTCTATTACTCTTTCAAATGCGTTCGCGAATGCTACGAAGTGTGGTCTTGTTGGTGGCCTTTGGCTGGATGGCGGCAAGTCAGGGAACCATGGATGTTTGGCGTTCGGGACAGTGGGTGGGGTGGCAGCGAGGAGAGGATTGGCGAAGTGCATCGGCCTGGATCCAATCGCGGGTGGAGTCGAATACGGCTCCGGCCTCTTCCCATGCTGCTCCCAATCAAGCGCCGGTGCTACCCGAAGTGTGGTGTGCCAGCGGACTGATTGAAGGCAACCAGGCTCAGCCGCCGCTGTCATCCGAATTGGACGCTTACCTGAGTTTTCCCTTGCGAGGCATCTACTGCGTGGCCGATGGTCAGGGAGGGTTCCTTGAGCCCCGAGCGTTGGTGGACGATGCTTCTCGATGGATCGAGCAATGGGGACCGATCCAAGAACGCAGGAGCTTGTTCCTCGTCGCCCGCACCGATGCCAGAACTCTGGCGGAAATTCTGCAGTTGATGCAAAAGGTGTTGGGTGACCGGGGAAGTTCGCTGGAGGTTATTGAGGGACCTCTGGCGTTCGGAATGATTACTGCCGTGTACATCCAATGCGACGCGAAGTAAATCACTTCACAACGAATTCTATGGCTACCTTAACGGAAGGTTCGGCGGCAGTTCGCTCCTGCATTTTGACTTCGAAGGGCCGGGCAATACTGTTTCCCGATAGATCTTCCAGATTGGCGGCAATCTCGATTAAGTAGGTGCCCGCCTGCCAGGCTTCGTCTGGAACGAACTCCCATTCCGTTTCTTGCTGAGCAATCTGAATCTTGCCCGATATCACGTCGCCGCTCTGGTGCTTGACCGTAAGCACGCGTCCCAGCATGCCATGGTCCATGGGCTCGTTCATGATCAGTCGAACCGGTTGCGTAGTTTCCTTGTCCGGCGTTTCAATCTTCCAGGCTTCCAGCTCCGGCTGCCGATGATCGGCTACCGTCACAGTGAATTTCTTGTCGTAGGATTCCACCATCGGCAGGCCTGAGGCATCTGTCCAGGTGGACAAGATGCGCAGCGTGTACTCATTGCCTGAACTGAGTGGCGGACCTTCATCCTGGCGGGGCTTCAGTCCACGCTTGATGCGTCCTGGGTGAATAAACAGTGTAAAACGCCGTTGCTCGGCATCCCAAAGTTCTTCTCCCAGCTCGAGAAAGGGGCTGTCTAAGACGTCAGCACCGCGAAGCAACTGGATATGCTGGTAGGCGGCGCCCCGGTTCATGGGTTCCGAAAAATGAACGTAAAACTTCAGCAAATTTTCCGGAAGTTTATCGGCCGACGGGAATACCTGGCTGACTCGGGCGCTAGGATTTTCTTTTCCGCGAGGAATTTGGAAGAGAAGAGCCTCTTGGTCGATCGTGTCTTGGAATTCCGCAGGCAACAAATGGATGCGATAGGCAAGTCCAGCCTGCAGCGGAAACTTGGGAAAAAAAGAGCAGCTGTTGTCGCCGCGCTCGTAATGGCCCATCAGATTGGGAGGTTCGTCCAGAGTGCTTGTCGCGACCGACACCTTAAACAGTTGTGAAGGTTCGCTGACGTCCTGCGGCCTGAGTCCCGAAATCGTGAAGCGAGCTTTCGGTTCCCATTCCAACGTCGCAGTAAGCTGCCTGGGTTCCGATTCCAGCTGTGCGTTGACCACAGCAGCCGCGCATGCGATTTGCAAGAGAGCCAATAGCGATGGTAGAAATCCGAGACGCAACATGCTGCTCCAGCCCTCATCTTAGGAAGACGCCGTTCTCGGTACGACTCTGCTGAAAGCCGCAGGTTTCGAGCCGAGGAGTCGCAAATTCAAAGCGTGCCAGCCGCCCCGGTTATGCTTTCCCGGGGCAGGCGGCATGTCCGCAATTTTGATGCGCCAGAATTAGGGCAGAGCCACTGTTTTCAAGTCCAGTGTGTTGTCCGAGCTAGCGATCAACATGACTGCATGCTCAGCCCCCAATTTGTCCAATTGAACAACATCGGTGAATTCGGTCATGGTCTCGTACTCAAGCCCAGCCGTACCTCCACCGGAAACATGGGACTTGATGGCGTCCACCGAGTCCAGATCTTGCTTGCTGATTTTCATCTTCATCACACCGCGGGCGGAATTGGAAAGCAGCAGATAGTCCTGATCGCCTTTTTTGTAAATGATCATATCGAGCGGTTGATTGCGATTGCCCAGTTCAGCAACGGTCTTGCCCATGATCTTGTCGCCCTTGAGATCATCCACCGGAATCGTGACCAAAGGGGTGCAGGTGTAAGCCGCCAAGACCGTGTTTTCGTAGGTAATGAAGGTCCGGACGGGTGAATGGGTTTCCATCTTGCCGTGAGCCCCATGGTAGACTTCGATGCTAGTCGACGAATCCTGGCCGCTGAAGGGAAAATCGAAGACGCGCAGTTTCGAGGCGAATTCTTCATTGGAAAGACCGGCCACAATGACTTTACCACTATCGAACTGAATGTCGGTAATGGCACTTAGACGCGGGTTGTTGCCTCGACGGTCTCGGCCGTTGTCGGGAGCATTTTCGAACTTGGCTTGGGCGAAGGCTACATTCTCGAGTGGGAATTCTTCCACGTTGCCCTTCTGATCGACTCTAAAGATCAGCGGAATCGCATCGGGGCCTCGGCCACGTGAGACGGACAGATAGATCGTGCCCGAGAGAGGATTCACGGCCATATCGTTGATCAGAGTATCTTCGGCGGAAGCCCCGACCATGGCCGCAATCTTTTTGTTGATTCCAGCAATATTAATCTCGCCTTCCGCCGACGTGCTGGGTCTTTCAACCGTTTCGATGGCAAAGACGGATGCGCTCAGCGAATCTCCAATCAACAGAACGCCATCCGGCCCAAAGGCCAAGGGCCCGGCATGCTTAAGTTCAGGAGTACCGGACTTCAGCCCATAGTCTGCCAGCAGCGGACTAGCCGAAATTGTCAGCAGGGCCAAACCAAGAAAGCAACTTGAAAATCTGCGTTTGTTTCTCAACATCATCGGACTCCAGAAAATTGAGGTGTAAGGGACTCTTGGGGTGCCGAACCAAGTTGTCTTCGCGTCAACTCGAACGGGAGGGAGAAAGGATCCAGGCACCGAGAGTGCGACGTACCCGCAGGGCCGTTTCTGCTTTTGTGCCTGGCGCCTTTTCGGTCCTGTAGCGCATTATGGCAAACGCTGAGTGCAATTCAACGCAAACGGACCACCGATTGAATTACGAATTCGAAACAATTTTGTGATTACGGTTCTTGGAAGATCCAATCGATGAATTCCATTGGCAGTTCGGCCGTGGCCCCCTGGGAGTTTGCCGCATAGGCACCGCACAGATTGGCGGCCCGAACAATTCTCGCTGCGGGCCAATCTTGCAGCAAACCAACGGCCAAAGCGGCGGATGTCGCGTCACCTGCACCGACCGTGTCCGCATTCTCGTGTGGGAGTGAGAATCGGGCGAGGTCGACTTGAATGGGGAAATCGACGGTGTCCTGGGCGTCCTGTAAGACACAGCCCTGTTTTCCGCGCGTCCAGAATACGTAGTCCAATCCAAATCGCTCACGCAGTTCGCTGGCTATGGTCTCGGCTGTTTCGCCAGCCATCGGCAAATGCTCAGCCAGCCAGTTCAATTCGGACTCGTTGCACTTCAGCACGTTGGAACGGGCCAGGCCTTGTTTCAGAATCTGCAGCTCGGGCAGCGGGCGTCGAAGATTGATGTCGAAGATCTTAATCGCCTGCGATGCATCATCGAGCATCTTGGACAAGGTATCTCGCGATGTTTCCGATCGCTGAGCCAAGGAGCCGAAACAGATCAGTCGCGCCTGTGAGGCCCAACGAGCCGCGGTTGCCGACCAGGCGATGTGGTCCCAAGCCACGTTCGTGCCGATCGTATAGGTCGCCTCGCCATGCTCCAATTGGACATCGACATATCCGGTGGGATGCACAGGGTCCACCTGGATACCTTCCGAGAGCACATTGCGACTGTGAAGCAGGTCCTGAATTCGCTGTCCGCGTTGGTCCTGGCCAACGCGAGAAAGCATGCCTACCGGAACTGCCATGCGGGATGCGAGTTCGGCCGCACGTATACTGAAGTTGAGCGGGGCTCCGCCCACGACTTCTCCGCTGGGTAGAACGTCGATGAGCGCCTCTCCAAATCCAAGGATCATGGTCCCGGTCTCCCCTTAATCCAATCCGTCAGCCAGGCCCATTATCGCTGTTCAGGGGCACGAGCGTGCGGAAAATCAAAATTGGTTCCTAGTGCATCTGTCGTCGATTGGCCCCAGTCAAGGACTTGCGGCCCGACGTCCGCTGTTGCGTTCCAGCGGATTCTTCACCGCCCAAAGGTCCGACTTGGTCGGGTTCTCTGGCAGGCGGCTTCTCGAAAACGTCGCTTTGTCAGATAATAAGCCATCGCAACGAACCGCGGGCGAAGCGTCAACCCCGATTGGCATGAGTTCGCGGTCGTGAACCTCAAATTTGCTGTACCGAAGAACGATGAGCCTCCCACGCGTGTTTTATGCCGCGGAGGTGTTGCAATACAAAGGAGTTGAAAAGCTATGACTACGCAGCTACTGGCAGCACGCGCTGGCGAGATCACCGATGAAATGCGTTTTGTAGCCGAGCGCGAGCAGCTGTCCGCGGACGTAATCATGAAAGAAGTCGCGGAAGGCCGAATGGTGATTCCAGCTAATCACGTGCATTTGGCCGGCCGACTTGAGCCCATGTGCATCGGTATCGCAGCTAAGTGCAAGATTAACGCCAACATCGGCAATAGCGCGGTAACCAGCAATGTTGATGATGAGCTCGAGAAGCTACACACGGCTGTGCATTACGGTGCCGACACGGTGATGGATCTGTCGACCGGCAAGGATATCGACAACATTCGCAAGCAGATCATCCAGCACTCTCCGGTGCCCATCGGTACCGTGCCCATTTATCAAATGCTCGAGGAGCTGGGCGGCAATATTGAAGACATGAATGCCCAGCACTTTCTGGATATGGTCGAGCATCAGGCCAAGCAGGGCGTCGACTACATGACCGTGCATTGCGGGGTCAAGCTTGAGCACTTGCATCTCAGCACCGACCGAGTCACCGGAATTGTCAGCCGCGGTGGATCGTTGATTGCCAAGTGGATGATGGCGCATCGTAAGCAGAATCCGTTGTACGAAGCGTTTGACGATCTATGCGACATCATGCGGCAGTACGATGTGACCTGGTCCTTGGGGGATGGTCTGCGTCCGGGCTCCATTGCCGATGCTTCCGATGCGGCTCAATTCGCCGAGTTAGATGTGCTTGGCGAATTGACTCTCAGGGGACAGAAGAACGGCACGCAAGTGATGGTGGAAGGTCCAGGCCATGTGCCCATGCATCAGATCCAGATGAACATTGAGCGTCAGATCGAGGTTTGCCATGGCGCTCCCTTCTATGTTCTTGGGCCCTTGGTCACCGATATTGCTCCTGGCTACGATCACATCACCAGCGGTATCGGTGCTGCCTTGGCCGGATGGCACGGTGCTGCCATGCTGTGCTATGTGACGCCTAAAGAGCATTTAGGCTTGCCGAACGAGGAGGATGTCAAGCAGGGTGTCATCGCCTACAAGATCGCCGCGCACGCAGCTGATATTGCTCGCGGCAGACCCGGTGCCCAGGATCGAGATGATGCCCTCTCCAAGGCTCGATTCGAGTTCGACTGGAACGAGCAATTCCGCTTGGCATTGGATCCGGACACAGCCCGACGCTATCACGATGAAACGCTGCCTCAGGACACATTCAAGAGTGCCCATTTCTGCAGCATGTGCGGACCGAAGTATTGCTCGATGAAGATCACAGAGGACATCCGCAAGATGGCCGCCGAGCAGAATTTGGTCGAGATTGAAAGCCCTGGTCAATAAGTCTTCAGTTCGGGCATTCAACACACTCCAACGATCCCGTTCGGAAAGTAGGATCCGCTTGCCGAGCGGTTCCTTGCGAAGGTAGATCTATTTCAAGCCGGTTGATGTTGTCGGATAGTGGATTGGGTTAGCACCTCCTAACCGATCGAGGAAACTGCGGACTGGGGCATGCTTTCAGCTCAGTCTTCAGTTCGGGCATTCAGCGCGCTCCCACGATCCCGTTCGGCAACCGGGACGTACCTGTAGGATCTTGGTGGACAGCCCGCTACCATCCACTAACTCGCGTCTTGGAAAAGTTTCATTGTGGAGAGGAAGGTTATGCCAAGAGCAATCTGGAATGGAAAAGTTGTGGCGGAGTCCGATGCGACGCAGATGGTGGAGGGTAATCACTACTTCCCCCCGGATTCGATCCGATCGGAGTACTTCCTGCCTTCGTCCACCACTTCAGTCTGCGGCTGGAAGGGTCAGGCTCATTACTATTCGCTGCAAGTGGAAGGCAAGAACAATCCGGATGCAGCCTGGTATTACCCTGAACCGAAGGAAAAAGCGGCAAACATTCGCGGGCACATCGCGTTCTGGAAAGGAGTGTCCGTAGAAGATACTCCTGGGCAAGCGGTGGAAGAGCACGAGTCGGGTGGTAGCTGCGAAATTTAAGCGGCTGCTGCTGGACCAACACAATTTAAATTTCGAGATAGTCGCCGATCGATCGTACCGCTTCGGTCGGAAATCGCATTGATCGCAGGGCGAGCGGCAGATGAAAATTTACCAATCGTAGCCACCGTCGCCGGACGGTGGACGACGTTGAGCACGCTCTGGCGAGCGTGGCTACTTGCGCGAACTTTCTAGCACGCACTGGCGAGCGTAGCTACTTACGCAATTTGAGTTTCGTCCACGCTCTGGCGAGCGTAGCTACTCGCGTAAACTTTCGACCACGCTCTGGCGAGCGTAGCTACTTGCGCAAACTTTCGTCCACGCTCTGGCGAGCGTGGCTACGGGTTGGAATCCATCTGCGGCTCGCCCAGTCGATTGCCCTGCAACTGATGCAACCGTCCAAGATCTAGCAGGTCGTCGATGCCGGCGATCTTGATTTGCGTCTGCTGCAAGGCGGCAAGCAAGCCTGGAAGGCCGAGATAATGCGCCGAACCGGGCAAGAAGTCAGGATCTCGGATATCGGCTACGGTGGCAAACTGGAACTGTTCCGGCTTCAACTCCAGTTGGATATCGGCGGTGGCTGCAGTAGGTGCGATTTGCTGCAAGCAGAATAAACCTGCCGCCGCCAGCGCCGCCTCGCCCCCGCTCGCACGAAGCACGATCGCGTGATCGGGGAACTCCTGCTGCAGCCAACGCAAAGATAGTCCCAGTTGTTGGGCGCGACGGGCAAACAAAGGCAGGTTGTAACCATAGGTGTAACCAGCGGCCAAACGCGGGTTGGCTACCAGCGGCTGTTTGACGGTTTTCAAGTAGACGTATTCACCATCCGCGTCGGTCTTTTCGGTCGTGGTGTTGCCATCCAGGGCAGGGTAGAGCAGCAGCGCTTCACCGCTTGAGCTGTCCTTGGGGACTAGTTCCACGTGCATATCGTTGTGCACGGGTTGCCACTGATCCACCAGATACTGGTCATGCTGCAAACCTGTGGCTGGCATGGAACCGAAGCGGCTGTTGTCGGCTTTTTGACGGGCTGGTTGGTGGCGAAGCGTCCACTGGCCCAGGGGTTCGGCTTGCAACGCAAAGGCCCCGTCCGCAGTCAGGGAGTCCTCTAGCGGAAGGCCGGCCAGGTCACGGGTTGTCAGACCCAAGCAAACTCGCCAGCCATCGGTCAGAATCGATACAAGTTCCGTTGCCTGTTGCTGGTCTCCGCGAAGCATGCCCAGCAGTTGTTGTTCCACGATACTGGACCACAGCTTCATCAGGCGGCGTTCAAAATCAACACCGCCTTGTGGCCGTGGGTGATCCTGATCCCAGACCGACAATTCGTCGCCGCGGGCAAGCTCAAAATCCTTTTCCAGTACCGGAAGCTCGAAGCCAAGGCCTAGATGCTGGCTCATCCAACCGTACATGGAAGTTCGGCTCACGTGGTTGTAGTTGTGCCCAAAATGCACGGCGGGAAATAGCTGCACTTTCGACTGCGCGTCAAACAGTGCATACAGCTTTTGAAGCTCTGGGAAACCGTCCGTGGCCATATTGCGCGTCCAGTCATCGGCGGCTGTCATTCCGAGTGGACGCGGGGCGATCAGCCCCGCAATCTCCACGTTGCCGGTTCCCGTTCGCAGCAGACTTGCATTCTCACAAGTGCATCCTCCCTGCATGCCTGTGCTGACCATGACAGCCGGAAAGGCAACGGAAATTCTTGGATCCAGGGCTGCCGCAATGAAGGACTGGGTACCTCCGCCACTGGCGCCTGTGATGGCGATCCGCTGCGGATCGACCTCGGGCAGAGACAGCAGCATGTCAACCGATCGCATGCTATTGAGAGTCTGCAATCCCATCACGGATTGCAAGTGGGATTCCGCTTTGGGACTAAACAGCAGCCATCCATCCTCCTGTACCTCGGCGTCCGCTTCCTGTTTGCCAAAGCGGTGGGCGCGTTCAAAGCTGATCTGCTGGCTATCGCAATATCCGATCATATCCCAATGAAACACCACGCAACCCATGCGGGCCAATTGCACACATCTTGCTTGAATTGGGTTCATGGCCGCATGGACAAATCGCTCCGCGCCTTGTGCGAGCTGAGCTTTAACCTCTTGGGGACTCGCTTCGTAGAACCTTGCTTCCGTCCAGTGGCCATGGGGGCAGAGTATTCCGGGAACTTTGCTTCCGCTCGGTAGATTCTCGGGACGATAGAGATTGCCTGTGACATAAAAGCCGGGGAGACTTTCGAATACAACTTTCTCGATGGTGTAACCGTCGGCCTTCTTGGCACCATAGATCTCGGGTCGCACCGGATCCAAGATGGGCTTCGGAAAGATACCCTGGCTGACAGCCAACTGCAGTCTCAGTTCTGCGGCTCGCTCTTCCCAGGCAGATAGAGTTGCAGGCGGATGAAACGGGCAATGCGTATCCAAATCCCGCAATTCCGCGGAATTCACTGGCTTGGCAAAACTCAGACTCAGCACTAACAGGCACAGAGGGAGGGTCAGGCGCATCACGGTGAGCTCGTTCGGTAAGGTGGGTAGTAAACCCTTATTCTAATCGACAAAACGCGGTGATGCCCCCGACCCGTGATGCCGACAGCCCGTGATGCCCACGCTCGTGCCAGCTAACGCCTATGACGCGTCATGCCTGTGTTGGCTACGCTAGACTTTTTGGGGCGGCATGTCGAAATATCTATTCGACGTCTTTTCGCGAGAGTGGTTGGTGGGGTTCAAAGGTGGTGGTCCGCCGCTGCTCGGCGGCACGCAGGGCGCGGACCGCCGATTCGTACAGGACTTCCTGTGAGCGGAAGGGGCGTTCGGCGTCGGATCTGCGCACATATTCTCCCGAGGGTTGCAGGCTCCAGCAATTCTTCGTGTCGTGGAAGTAAGTGGCCAGAATTTCGATCAGCCGC
>JANSWS010000657.1 GCA_024743355.1 bacterium | reverse complement strand
CCTCGATATGTCCTATGGCTCTGCCAAAGAACGTGAGTACCAACTATCTGTTGCAGATCATTAGGTTGTTAGGCTGTAGGGTTTTAGGCTGTAGGTAAGAGGGGCATTGCCATGCGGGATCACACGAAATTGCGTGCGTTTGAGTTGGCGGATGAAGTCGCTTTGTTGACTTACCGGCACACTTCAAGTTTTCCCAAGGCTGAGCAATTCGGTCTCACTTCGCAAATGCGTCGTGCGGCAGTCTCAGTTCCGTCCAACATTGTCGAGGGCTGTGCTCGCGATTCCTTGGCCGACTATCTCCGGTTCCTCGACATCGCATATGGATCACTTCGCGAACTGGATTACCAGTTGTCACTCGCAACCCGCCTCGGATCTGTTTCATCAGAAACGGAACTGCATGCGAAGGTTCACGAAACATCCAAAGTTCTCGGAGCTTTGATTCGCTCGCGTCGCAAACCTACGGCCTAAACACCTACAGCCTAAACCGCTACAGCCTATTCACCTCTTGCAGCGTCCCCGATCGGATTTGATCCGACGGCTTCTTGCGTGACTGGCAAGCGAGCACTCCGCTGCTCCACGAGGACCCTGGGAGTTTGAAGTAGGAAGGGTGAAGTGTGAGATTTCGAACTTCGAACTTCACCCTTCAAACTTCCGAATAGCTCGAGTGGGATTCGAACCCACAGCATCTCTGGTTCTGAGCCAAAGTGGTCTTCCGGTTGCCTACCGAGCCGTGTGAGGAAGGGGATTAGGCTGGCAGTCGGGAGGCTGTAGACTGGAGTCTGGAGGAAGATCAATGAGAGACCACACCAAACTTCGAGCCTTTGAACTCGCCGACGAACTTGTTTTGCTTGTCTATCGATACACAGCGAAGTTTCCAACTTCGGAACAGTTCGGAATGACTTCTCAGTTGCGCCGCGCTGCTCTATCAATTCCATCCAACATCGTTGAAGGGTGTGCACGGCATACCGAAGGCGACTACATCCGGTTTCTTGACATCGCACATGGTTCTGCGCGAGAAGTCGAATACCAAATCACCGTCGCCCATCGCCTTGGCTACCTTTCCGATGAGGACAGTCAGCTACTCAGTGCAAAGTCAGTTGAAACCTCAAAAGTCTTAAATGGACTGCTACGTTCGTTACGTCGATAAACTCCAGCCTGAAGACTCCCGCCTCCGGACTGCTTAGTGGGACCGGTGAGAATCGAACTCATCCCGGCGCGCCGGGATTGAGTGCAAGTCAAAGCGCCGACCCGTCGGCAAGCCCATTAGTTATGTCAGTGACTCGTGTGGGATTTGAACCCGACCTAACTGGCTTGAAAGACCAGCGACCTCACCAGAAGTCGAACGAGCCGTTGTTGGTTATGTAGGTGCGCACCTCCAGCGCAGTTGTTCTCATATGAGTTTTGGCCAGGTGCGCATCCAGTGGGCCGGGAGGCGCTCGAATCCTCGTCTGCGGTTCTTCAGACCGACGCACGACCAACGCTGCGCGTCGGTGCCCCCGTCTCAGCTACCAGCCCGCAACTAGGGGGGTAGGCCTTAGGTCTTTAGGCTATAGGTAGGGCAGAGCCTTCGGCTCATCTTCTAAACACCTACGGCCGAAACCGCTAAATTCCTAATGAAAAAGGCTCGATGCCTGCGGGACACCGAGCCTTCATGTCGAAAGCAGTTCGCTTGAAGCGAGTGTCACGTAAGCAATCGATACGCCGGGCTATTACCGGGCAGGAACGTACTGGCTCCGAATTCATTGTCACTGGGCCAATCGCTACCGCCGAAGGTATGCCTTTCGTGTATCCGTTCGAGTTGATTTGATTGCTGTTTGGTAAACATCAGAAAGCTCGACTCGCTTCTCTGGGTGTGACTTTTGTGTTCCGGCCTGGCCGGTTCTGGGGTAATAGACGCTATCAGATCTGAATGGTTCGCGAAAAAACTCGCTTTTGCAACACTAGATGCGCTGCGCGGCGAAGTTATTTCATGCTCGCAAGAAAGATTTTGCCATCTCTCGCACGAAAGCAAAACGATTCGTCCATGCTTTTGTACTCGCAGTTGCCGAAATCAAGATGAATAGAGTTTTTGGACGGTTTCCATCGGCAGGATTAGAGGAGACTTCATCTTCGGTAGCGAGATGAAGCCGAATCTCGAATAGAAATCGGCGGCCGATCTGTCTTTCGCATCAACGACGACAACCGCGGCGGCGATTTCTTGGGCAGATCGAGCACAGCGGGATAAGGCGTCAGCGAGAAGCAATCGTTCGAGCCCCGGGTGGCCTACGTCTCGGGCCAAACGTCCAATCAAAATTCCGGGCACCTGTGGATAGCGAGGTAAACGCTTGACTGCCTCTTCGGACATGCCACTCAGTTCTACCGATGTCGCGCAAAGTGTGTAGTAGCCGACGACACGGTTGGGCTCCTCTGACGCCGTGAAAACGAACACGGCGGCCACCTTCCGCTTGACGTCCTGGCTGGCAAATCGCACCAAGTAGTCGTTGAGGACCTGGACGCCGCAATCAAAGTCCTTTCGATTGTGTTTCTTGGTGAGGGCCTCGCAGACGTATTCGCTCACCGACT
>JANSWS010000567.1 GCA_024743355.1 bacterium | reverse complement strand
GGCGCCTGGCACCTGACACCTGACACCTGACACCTGACACCTGATTGGCGTCGGGTTACTTATCAACTGCTTGCAGCGGGACGGTGAGAATGTCCAGTGCGGGGGCGATGCGGGAGTCAACTTGGGTGAAGTCGTAGCCGAGCAATTGGGCAACGGTGGCGGCGATCTGCGATTGGGTGAACTCTCCACCTTGGTCGATGCCGCGAGCGGAAATGCCAGCGCCAAAGGCTGCAATCCAGATCCGGTCCGAACCTGGATAATCGACACCGTGACTCTTCCAGCCTTCGCGACCGTCGCCGCGACCATGATCGGTTGAGATAATGAAAGCGGTCTTGTCGCGATATTGCGGAATCTGTTGAGTAGCAGCCCAGAGCTGTTGAATAAAGCGATCATTCTGTTCTGCGGTCAGCAGATAGCGATCATAACGGCCGGCGTGCGCCCAATCGTCGGTCTCACCCAAGGATACGTACAGCACCCGAGGCTGCTCGTGTCGCATACACTCGATGGCTGCCGACGACGTAAGCACGTCGTAACGCACTCCTTCCCATTCATGGAAGAGGTTCTTTGCAACATTGTTCAGAACCTCCAGTCGATTTTCGTCGCCACTGGTCAGAGGCATCCAGCCAGCATTCACGGGGATGTGACTGCGCTGGTCATTGATAATGAAGGGGAACACATCCCAAGAACAAAACGCTTGAACGCTGCCCACGAACTCGGGCTGATTGTTCAAGAATTCTAGTACCGTGATATTCTCGTTGTACTTTTTGTCGTTGGAGTCAATCTGTGGATCCCCGAAGCCACATAACACCTCGTTGTACCCTGGGTAAGAAAAGTAGCGGCCATTAGTTACTTTCACACTGCTGTCTGCTTGCAGGCTGCCGGCAATCCAGGCTTGGTTTTTTTCAATGCGTGACCACAAAAAAGGCAAGAGCCTCCGCCGTCGTTGCTGGGGGCTATCGCCGCCGTAGCGCTCCAGCCAGGCTGCTCGATCCTTGACCCCCAGTTCTGGAATCATCAGCCTCTCGTCCGCCCCGGAAAAGACCTCCTCCGATCTCAATCCGTCCAGAGTAATCAGCACGAGATTTTCGACTGGCTCTTCCGCTCGCAGTTCCGCGGGCGAAACGCACAGCAGGAGCGGAAACAAAATTGTGTTGAGGACTGCAGATCGCATGGGCATACCTTATGCAGAGAAGATCTTCGCCTCCGCGGCTGGGCAGCGTCGCGGATGCTGGGCTACGTTCGGTTCATTGCCGATCGGGCTAAATTGAAGACGGACTCGCTACGGAATTCCAGTAACAAAGCGTGCGGCTTCAGTCATTGCTGGTGCTTGGTGCTTCGAGCGTCGGAGCTCCTTCCAGCCAGCCGAGTCGCGCCAGGAAGGCGTCGGCTGCAATCACGGTCTGGTAGTAATAGACACCGTTTGATCTCTCGTAGTTGAAGAAGCCGTGTGGCTGGCCATCGTAAATGTGCAATTCGCTGTTGATGCCCAGCTCAAGGCACTTATCACGAAACTTCTCGGCAGTCGCAACGGGAATCAGGGAGTCGTTGGAGCCCAAGAAGACAATGGAAGGCGGATCGTCGGCAGTTACGTTGTGGAAAGGCGAGAACTCGGGGTAGCGATCGCCGACGCGTTCCGTTCCCCAGCCATCGGGACCGTTGTCGTAAACGGGATTAAACAGCAGCAGTGCATTGGGTTTGGAAATTGGCTGCTTTGCATCCCCATCGGAAACACTCTCCGAAGAGGCTTGGCTACGACTTTCCGGCTGCATGGGTTGCGGGTCGATGCATCCCAGATAAGCCGCTAAATGTCCTCCGGCCGATCCTCCGGCCGCGGCGATGCGCTGGCAATCCACACCGAATTCATCGCAGCTTTGACGGACCCAACGCATCGCATCGACGGCATCCTGCGTACAGGTGATGGGTGGTTCCTTCGTCTTGCGATCGAGCAAGCGATATTCCACTTGAAAGCAAACCATTCCCCGCGAAGCAAAATATTTGGCGTGTTCCGTGAACTGGCCCGGGGCCCCACCTACCCAACCGCCTCC
This sequence comes from bacterium, assembly GCA_024743355.1. Taxonomy (GTDB): domain Bacteria; phylum Planctomycetota; class Planctomycetia; order Pirellulales; family Pirellulaceae; genus Aureliella. Next base: position 1,829 of record JANSWS010000567.1, on the reverse strand, counting down.
ATGAAAGAAGACGATTGCGGGCCGACGATCGGAAGGCTGCCAAGATTCAGGTTTGGTTACGTAAATCCGCAGGGACCGTGTCTCCTGCCCCTCCGTGATTTGTTTGTAGACAGATGGCTCTCCTACGACCCTCGCATTCTGTGCGTTGCCTGCTTGGGATTGCGGAGAGCGGCCCAGTGCTTGGCCGCCGTGAGTGGAGACCAGAGCCCAAACAGCACCATAAAACAACAGAGTCGCGATGATTCGACTGCCCATGCACGTTGTCTCCAGATCGTTGAAGCGAATCGTCCCGGCCAATCTAGCGGAAGCTTCCGAAGGGGACGTCGCCAGGTATATGTTTCTTAAGGAAGCCATACAAAATCGAAGAATCCTGCCAGCTAGCCTATTCAAGCATTCTCAAGCGGACAAAATATAAATGTCGATTCTATCCCACCTACGAATGGAATGCTTCACCGCTATGAATGCCAAATCACATTTAATCCTGGGTGCCACGGCACTGCTTCCTGTTTGCTGCACACTTTCGTTCGCTAATGACTGGCCAACCTTTCGAGGTGCTGACCGGACTGCCGTAGTCAGCGACGCAGAACTTCTTGACAGCTGGGGTGAAGATGGCCCGGCTCTGGTCTGGACTGCCAAGGGAGCAGGCCGCGGTTATGCCAGTCCGGCCATCGCGAAGGGACGCATCTATACACTAGGAGACTCCCTGTCGACGGCGTCAGACAAGGACGAGTATCTCACTTGCTTCGATGCGGAGACCGGCAAGCAGTTGTGGATGACGAAAACCGGTCCGGCCTGGAACAGCGGCAAGGAGTCCTGGCAAGGATCACGCAGTACTCCATCCGTAGATGATTCAAATGTCTATGTCATCACTCCCTACGGAAAGCTCGTGGCCGCCAATGCTAATGACGGAACCATCATTTGGCAAAGAGATCTGAAGGAGGAGTTTGCGGGCAAGAAAAAAGACGGCTGGGGCTACAGTGAATCTCCCTTGCTGGACGGTGAGCTTGTAATTTGCACGCCCGGCGGCAAAGACTCAACCGTCGTGGCTCTCAATCGCAACACGGGTGAATTGGTTTGGAGTTGCAGTCGTCCTAACGATGTGGGCGCGGGACACTCATCGGTCGTGATTTCGCAGGTGGGTGACAAGAAGGTCTACGTTCAGAATACAGGCTGTGGACCGATGGGTATCGATGCCGAAAGCGGAGCTTTGCTGTGGGAGTACGAGGCCAATCCTCCAACCGCTTATATCCCAACGCCAATCATTAAGGACAGCTATGTGTTCTCCTTTGGCGGCTATGGACTCGGGGGAGCCTTGTTGAAACAAGTGCCAGGTTCCAATGGTTCCGTGTCTATTGAGGAAGTCTATGGCTTCAATTCCGAATTGGACAACAAGCACGGAGGTCTGATTCTGGTCGGTGACAAGATCTACGGTGGCGCTGGCGATAAGAGTATCGTCTTCGGCGCAGATCTGGTCAGCGGCGAAGTTTTGTGGAAGGAACGCGGTTCCGGTTCCGGCTCAACCTCGGTGATCGCAGCCGGTGATAAGTTGATCGTACGTTATCAAAATGGTGTGGTCGCGCTAGCGAGCTTTGGTCCGGATGGCTTTGAAGAAATCAGCACCTTTGAACCTCCCGGGGCGGGAGACAGCATCAAGCCCAGTTGGGCTCATCCTGCCTTTGCCAATGGGAAGCTCTTTCTCCGTGAAAGCGACTTGATCCACTGCTATCAGGTTTCCAGGCCTGAGTAGCCGCAGTGCTCAACCGTAGCCGTCGTCGCCAGACGGTGGATGCCGCATTTTTACATTGGATTTACAAGCACGACGCGCGAGT
>JANSWS010000051.1 GCA_024743355.1 bacterium | reverse complement strand
TCATCCATATTTCAGTCCGTCGGTCTGCGATTGCTTCCGCCGCGCGACAAAAAACAGCCGACAGGAAGATGGCCGGCAGGAAAATGGTGGAAGGGAAAGTGGAATCGGATGCGTTTTGCATGACAGCAGAGCGTCTGGGCTTACTTCGGAACTTCCGTTGGCTGCTCGACAAGCGGCAATCTACTGAATCTGATTGAGCTGCTGGCGGGCGGTCGCCAAAAATTGTTCGTCATCCATCAAATCCAACTTGGTATAGTTCGGATGACGTGATTCTTTATAAGGGTCATTGCTCTTGGTGTTGTAGCAGCAAATCAAAGACCAGCGTGGATTGGGACTGGTATTCTGGTCAGAACGATGCAATAGGTTGCCGTGAAAGAAGAGTCCGTCGCCAGGTTCCATCTCCACCGGCATTACGGGCAAACGGTCCAGAACCGCCTCGACGCGTTCGGGGTCAGCACCCGTCTGGCCCCCAACTTTCATGTGATTCATCCGCCCGAGATGGTGCGAACGGGGAATGACTTGGAGACATCCGTTATCCACCGTAGCCCGATCCACAGCGATGAAGCAGCTAGCCATGGTGGGATACAAACAACCAAAATCGTACCAATAGCCATAATCCTGATGCCATTCCCAGGCTCCGCCAACGTAGGGTTCTTTGAGCATCATTTTGTGGTGATAGTGGTAAACCTCGTCACCCAGGAATTGGGCCATGTTTTCGGCTACTCGCCGGCTGCGGACGACAGCCGCGTACAGATTGTCCTGAAGTGTATTGCTCAGCGATAGCGTGGTGGTTCCGCCCGCAGCATCGGAACGACTTGTGGCTTGGCTGGCAATTTGGCGATCCGCCCGCGCGTATCGTGTCAGCAGCAATATCTCTTCCGCCTGGAACAATTGCTTCACCAGCACAAATCCGTCGCGCTGAAAGTCAGCCAAATCCTTATCGCTTGCTCGAAAGAATGTCACAGCCATGTCCAGTAATTGCGAAGAATCGACTTCCGAAAAGTCGTATCAGAATGGAAATCGCAGAACGGCGAAGCCTGTTCTCACAAGACCAAGATATGCAGACGGCGATCGCTTGGCAACGCTGCCGGCTGCTACAATGCAAAGCGAGCTGCGGATCCATCGACCCGCAGAGTCAGCCAAAGATAGCATCCGGAGAACAAGCATGTTGATCGCGAGGCAAGTTGCTCGGCCCGGGCAGGACGCGACCCTGACGGGATTGTCCCAGATGGGATTGTCACTGACCGGCGATTGGGAATTGCGACCTGTTGAGATTTCACGAACAGCGCTGGCATTTTGCGCGGAAGTTCCGCTGGAGCTGTCCATCTGGGCTAAAAAACTGGTCGGCCGCTTGGCTGCCCTGATGCTGGCTTTGTGCGGTTTGTTAGGTGATTCTCCAAAAGCTATGGCCCAAGTTGCCGATTTCGACATTCAAGAGCTGGCGACTACATTACAGGTCGGCTACGCCGTGCGGCCCATCGATGTCAACGGAGACGGGAGATTGGATATCGCTATCGTGGATAGCAAGCGGGTGCTTTGGCTGGAGAATCCCACTTGGCAAGAGCATGTTGTGTATTCCACTCCCGACGCGCAATTTGACAATGTGTGTTTCGCTCCGCATGACGTCAACGGAGATGGTCGGGTCGATTTTGGATTGGGTGCGGACTGGCAGTTTGGCAATTCGGATAGCGGTGGAACGATCGGGTGGTTGGAGCACACGGAAAGCGGACCTTGGAAATATCGCGGAATTGCATCAGAACCGACCACCCACCGCATGCAGTGGGTGGATCTTTATCAGAACCAGAAGCCATGGTTGGTTGTGGCGCCTCTGAAAGGCCGCGGATCGCGGGCGCCGGGCTTTGATCAGACGGGCGTGCGTTTGTTGGCGTTCTTGCCTTCGGCCGATGACGAGACCTGGAATCGCCAGGTACTGACGGAGCAGTTGCATGTCATGCACAACTTTGATGTGACGGATCTTGATGATGACGGGCACCAGGACTTGCTCTGTGCGAGCTATGAAGGTGTAACCTGGCTGCGCTGGGAGGATGGACAGCTAAGCTTGACACGCTTGGGATCGGGGCAGGAGCAAGCACCACCTCAACGGGGTGCCAGTGAAATCCGCCTTGGAAAGCTGGCTGACGGACGCAACTTTATTGCAACGGTGGAACCCTGGCACGGCGATAAGATTGTCGTCTATGTTCAGCCTACTGACTGGACTCCACCGGATCAGCAGTCAAGCCCACCGCTTTGGCCCCGCTTTGTGCTTGACGATCAGCTGGCATGGGGTCACGCAATCGCCTGTGTCAACTTGGATGGTGATGCGGATGAAGAGTTGGTTGTGGGTGTGCGTGATGATCGAGAAGGCACTGAACATCGTCGCGGTCTACGAATTTATGATCCGCGTAACGTGGATGAAGGAATCTGGTACCGTCAAGTAGTGGATCCAGGTGGCGTGGCCATCGAGGACTTGTGCGTTGGCGACTTCGATGACGACGGAGATCAAGACATCGTGGCTGTGGGCAGGCAGACGCATAATGTCAAGATCTATTGGAATAAGAACCCATAGTTTGAAGCCGATCAGTGAGTTTTAAAGCGAAACAGTGAATTACCTCGCCCATGCCTATCGCTTTCTGGATGATCCCTATTTCACTGCCGGCACGGCATTTCCTGATTGGATGAGTGTGCTGGATCGCAAGAATCGAGCGCGGCGACAGTATGCAGAGCCGGTCACAGGCGATGCCGATCCCCAAATTGCGAGCTTTGCCCGCGGTTGTGTCCAGCACCATCATGACGATCACTGGTTTCACCAGAACGAAGACTTCGTCCGTTTGAGCACCGATTTTTCGCTGGAAGTACGACAGCTGTTGGACACGGGACTGGGGCACCAGGCAGGCTTTCTGGGGCATATCAGCGTGGAACTCTTGCTGGATGCCATTCTGATGGAGAGGATCCCATCGCTGCTGGATGCGTACTACGAACTGCTGGCCGGACTAAACCTGGATCAGCTCGAAATGGCAGCCAACAAGATCTGTCGCAAGCCCGTGCAGAACTTGCCGATACTCGTGCGACGTTTTCTGACGGAAAGATTTCTGGCAGACTATGGCGATGATGGGCTGCTGCTGTATCGCTTGAACGGCGTCATGCGGCGTGTCCGGCTACCGCAACTACCCGCGGAAACTGCGGGTTGGCTTGCTACGGCGCGACCGCGAGTACGTGAAGTCGCTGATGGCTTGCTCGACCCCAATTAATTGCGACTTCTGTTCCTACCCTGCCCATTTGTTCTCGAAAACTGTCTAGACTGGGAGCCCGCTGGATGGCGGGTAAACTGGACCAACACTTACGACAGTACACAGCTGGAGATCGCTATGAAATACGGAATGAATCTATTGTTGTGGGGCGGTGAAGTTACGAGTGAGATGCTGCCAACGATCGAGAAACTCAAGAACTTCGGCTATGACGGCGTTGAATTGCCGATGTTCAATCTGGACATGGATTATGCCCAACTCGGGAAGCAGTTGGATGATCTAGGATTGGAGCGAACGGCGGTCACGGTGCGCAATTTGGAAGACAATCCGATCAGCTCCGATGCGGCTGTCCGTGCCAAGGGTGTCGAGTTAACCAAGAAGACGTTGGATTGCTGTGCTGCTGCAGGAGTGCAAACTCTGTGTGGCCCCTATCATTCAGCGTTGGGGCATTTTTCGGGTGCCGGACCGACCGAGGACGAATGGAAGTGGGGTGTCGATAGTATGCGGTCTGTCGCCGAATACGCGGGATCTGTTGGCGTGAAGCTGGGTGTGGAAGCGCTCAATCGATTTGAGTGCTATTTTCTAAATGCACACGCCGATGCTGCCCGCTTCGCGCGGGAAGTTGATCATCCGGCCTGCGGTATCATGTATGACACCTTCCATAGCAACATCGAAGAGAAAGACATCGTTGGCACGTTGGAGGAGATCCAGGATGTCCTATGTCACATTCACATCAGCGAGAACGATCGCAGCACACCCGGCGCCGGCAATGTAAATTGGCAGAAGAATTTCACCGGCATTGGCAAGATCGGCTACGACGGGTGGCTGGTCATTGAAGCTTTTGGACTGGCACTGCCGGAGTTGGCAGCCGCCACCAAGATATGGCGACGGATGTTCGAAACGGAATTAGGCCTCGCCGAGCAAGGTCTAGCCTTCATGAAGCAACAGGTGGCTAAGTACTGCGGGTAAGAAGGCGGCGACAGAACGACCGTCCGAATCGCCTGCCGACGGTTCGTGGAAGTGATTTTGGTGGCTGTGGAATTGGCTCACTCTGCCAACGGAGTTCCCCACTCTTCATCTTCTTGTCTTCCATGTTCCTGTCCCAAGAGCTGCTATGGCATTCCTCCTCAGGAAAAAGAAGGTCCGGCAGGAAGATAAACGACAGGAAAATGTTGGACAGAAAAATGGAATCGGATGCGTTTTGCATCCCGCCAGAGCTTCAGGGCTTACTCCGGCTCTTCGGGTCGCCGCCCGGCTTCGAGTACGCACCGCCTGCCGGGTGGTTCGTCGTATTGGTGCTAGCGTGCCGTGTGTTCAGGATTGGAAAGAGCAGCCCTGCATGCCGGCTGATCACGCTGTGCACGTGATCCTCATCGAGTTTGTCCGCGCCGGACCACTGGGTGGCGTCTTGCCTTGGCCGTTTGCGGCTATCCCATTCGACTACTGAGGCGATTCCTTAGACTGCAGTTTGCGAGTCGAAGCTTGCCCCTGCTTCTTACGGAGTTCCTTTCTCTTCATCTTCTTGTCATCCATTTTCCTGTCCGACGAGCTGCTATGGCTTTCCTCCTCAGGAAAAAGAAGGTCCGGCAGGAAGATAGACGACAGGAAAATGTTGGACAGAAAAATGGAATCGGATGCGTTTTGCATCCCGCCAGAGCTTCAGGGCTTACTCCGGCTCTTTGAGTCGCCGCCTGGCTTCGAGCAAATATCGCCGCCGGGCGGTTGGTTGGAGAGGGTTCCGAGGGAGGCTGCAGCCAGCTAGACGGTTTCCCAACTGTGCTCGCGGGCGCTTTTGAGCACGGCATCACAAACCTTCTGAGTTTCCAAGGCATCGCGGAAGGTGGGAGCGGCGGGCTGCCCTGTTTCCAGTCCTTTCAGAAAATCAGCTACCTGATGAGTAAACGAGTGTTCATAGCCGATCTGGAGGCCAGGCACCCACCAGTTCCCCATATAGGGTTGATCGCCGTCTGAAACATGCACACTGCGCCAGCCGCGCACGATGGAATCGTCGGAGTGGTCGAAGTATTCCAGGCGGTGCAGGTCATGCAGATCCCATCTCAGCGACGCATGTTCACCGTTGATTTCAAAGGTGTAGAGTGCCTTGTGTCCGCGGGCGTAACGCGTGGATTCGAACAGGCCCAGGGAACCGTTCTTGAAATGGCACAGAAAGGCGCAGGCATCATCAATCCCCACGGCCTTCTTCTCTCCGGTTTCCGCATGCACACGCTCCTTGACGAAAGTCTCTGTCATGGCGGTCACGTCGGCGATGTTGCCGTTCAGCCAGATGGCTGTGTCGATGCAATGCGCCAGCAGATCTCCGGTTACGCCGCTTCCGGCAGCTTCTACATCAAGACGCCAGGTAGCCGCACCACCCTGCGGTACATCGGCGCTGATCGTCCAATCCTGCAGAAAGTTGGCTCGGTAGTGGAAGATACGTCCCAGTTTGCCTGAGTCGAGGATTTGCTTGGCAAGGCTCACTGCCGGGACGCGTCGATAGTTGTACCAGACCATGTTCGGTACACCGGCGGTTTCCACCGCTTGACACATCTCCTCGCCTTCCTCGGCATTCATCGCCAGCGGCTTCTCGCACAGGATCATCTTCCCCGCCTTGGCCGCCTCGATGGCGATTTCCTTGTGCAGATTGTTGGGCGTGCAAATGTCCACGGCGTCGATGTCATCCCGCTTCAGCAATGCACGCCAATCGGACTCTATGGATTCATAGCCCCAATTCTCGGCAAAAGGTTTCGCCTTCTCCAGGTTTCGCGCGCACAGTGCTTTGAGCACGGGCTTGTATTCACTCTTGAAGAAATGGGCAGCCTGGACGTACGCATTCGAATGCGTTTTACCCATGAAGCCATAGCCAATCATTCCAATACGAACTTCTTTCATCGGAAAATCCTTGTGTTCTATTCTCTGGTGAGTTTTGATTCTCGTGGGTTCAAAGAATCGTTAATGACCAATGTCCAAAGGAGGAAAAGCCAAAATGGTTAATGACCAATGTCCAAAGGAGAAGTCAAAATGGTAAATGACCAATCTCCAAAGAAGGACAAGTCAAAATAATTAATGACCAATGTCCAAAAAAGGAGAAGTTGTCATTGAGGCCGTATTCTTATCATTGATGCGGTACGCTTCGCCATTCTCTTTCACGCTTAGCGACCTTCGACGAATGGTCGCGATGATCCGCGTAAGTTCATCGGATTCGGATCGACATGCCTGAGCGTCGTCTGTGAGGCATCCTGCTGCTTTGACGATCATCCTTAGCCAATGCTGCGTTTCACGAAGTTCTCGACAGCATAGACTTAATCGATAGGTAAGCTCTTTTGTGCTCCCCGACTCGTCGGCTTCGGCCATGTTTGCACCGACGCTGGTGCCGGAACGAACGAGCTGGGAAATAAGCGGTTTCGTGATTGGGTTTTGAGGAACGCGGATTGCTAGGTCGATGATCGACTCACCGAAAACGGCAGTACGCTCAACCAAGTCGTATGTTCTTCCCATCACCCAACTCTGCGGTCGACGCCATCTCGATCATCGCCAATTAGGACGTGACCCTTTAGTTCTCACTTGGGCACTATCCATTTGGTCATTGACCATTTGGTGATTGACTATTTGGACATTATCCATTTGTTGATTGCCCATTTGTTCATTGCTAATTTTGCTTTAATCCCATCCGTGAGTGTCTCGGACTTTCAGCATGGTGTCCAAAATCGTATTCCAGGTGCCAGGGTCTTCCAGCATGGCGTTGGGGAACATGCATCCGTCCCAGCAGATGTGCTTGATACCGCGTTGGGGTGCGTCCTTGAGCCAATATCCGGCACATCGCACGATATCGAGTTTGCCGTTGGGATCGTCTGCCGGGCAATGCTTACCAGTCTTATCGTGGGAGCCTGCACCGTGGACTTGGCCGTCATTTTGGGCGACGTGAAAGTCAATGGTCCAGGGACGAAGCTTATCCGTCATGGTCTCATAGGCGGCATAGAACTCTTCTTCCGAGTAGCCTTCTTGGAGCAAGGCATGTTCGGGCGCGTTGTAGCCCATCAGGTACAAATAGGTATGGGCCAAGTCTGCTTGGAAACCAACGGTGCCAGGCATGCCTACTTCTTCAAGAAGATCCAGCATATCCTTCCAGCTATGCATGCCAGCCCAGCAAATTTCTCCTTCGGCGGCTAGTCGCTCGCCGTGGTCAGCGGCAATCTTGGCCGCAGCCTTAAAAGTCTCGGCGATTTTCGACGTATTGGCCTTGGGGTCTTCCCGCCATTTTTCGACGCCGAACTCCGCGGAGTCGATGCGGATACATCCGTACTCGCGAATGCCGTGCTCTTTGAAAATTCCGGCGATTCGACAGGCGACACTTACCGCGTCCAAGAATTTCTTCTGGGCATCCGCGTCACCCATGGCGGAATCGCCAACGGTGCCGGGCCACACTGGGGCTACCAAGGAGCCCACCTTGAATCCCTTGCTGGCGATCAGATCGGCGATGGCTCTCAGTTCATCATCCGTCGCGTTGGGGTCCGTGTGGGGCAAGAACAGAAAGTAGTCGATACCCTCGAATTTTTGTCCGTTGACCTCAGCGGCGGCGGTGAGATCCAGCATCTTCTCCAAGCTGATAGGAGGCTCTTGCCCTGCTTCATCTCCTTTGCCGACCAGACCTGGCCACATTGCATTGTGAAGTTTGGGTGAGGCGTGTGACATGGACTTCTCCCTTGCTGGGTGCGGTGTATATGTGCGTTAGGTGAAAATGCGTCGGTCACGGGCAATCATGCACCGTTGATCAACGATGCGTTTGCCATGCCCCGTTGGCTGGTAGGTTCGCGTGACAGTTGGGGCCGAAGTAACGCAGGCCGACCAGGGGCTCAGAGCCGGTGTTCTCGATCTCGACTCCGCGGGTTGCCGCTTCATGCGATATGAACACTTCGTCCTCGGTATTCTGGCCGAAGTCGATCATGGCTGGGGTTTGCAAGGCCAGCTTACCCATGCGGCCTTTGCCTTGAACCGTGATCCAGCCGCTTGCGCCCGGGTCTTGCAGAGTACATTTGGCACCGGGTTCCAATGTTAGCTCTTTCGCGCTGAACAGCTGCTGGCCTTCGATGGTTCCGTAGACGATCCAGCGGTCCGTGTAGCCATTGCCTGACTTCTCCGCATCGACGATCGGTTCGATATAGTTCGCGTCCTTGAAGTGGGTGTCAACGTTCTTTTCCCAGTCGAGCTGGCCAACGATGAAGTCCAGATCGTGGTGCTTGTCTTCTGGCATATCTTTGACCAGTAAGTCCCAGGGAACGTAGCGTCCTTCCACAATGGATTGGAACATGCCGAATACATCGCTGCCCCATTGAGGTTCATAGGTGCATAGGGAACCCGGAGCATGCAGAACGCCCGGTGGAATCAGCCAGCCAGTTCCTCGCTTCAGGCGATAGGCCTTCGACAAATCGAGGATGCCGTTATCGCCTTTGTTCCAATCTTCCAGGCATTTTCGCAATTGCTCTTTGGTGGTTCCCGGTTCCAAGCCCATGAACGTGTAACAGAAGTTGTTATCGACGTTGTTGTATTGGGGTGGGAAATAATAACTTTCCGGTTTTCCTTCCTGACCTACCAAGGCCGCATCTTCAAACGACTGATGCATATGGTGCGGAATTGGACCCATGTTGTCGAAGAATTTCGAATACACGGGCCACCGCTCATATTTGCTGTAGATGGCTGCTCCCACCAGCCGCTTGCCGGCCTCGGAGACCGCGTCGCGCAAGAGGAACTTGTCACCTTCAAACAGGCACATGCTCAGCCCCTCATGCCAAACACGACCGTCATTGGCGGCTTCCGTAGTGCTGGCAAACCAACGCTCGTCAATTCCGCCTCGATCCGCACCAAAGGCGTAGAGATGACTGGGATTCAGCCGAATGCGGCGTCCCGGATGAAGGAAGCTACGAGGTACCCAGGTTGGCGTCAGCCGCAGCAGACCCTCGCCCGCATCCAGGGCGCGATCCAGAATAGCAGCGACGTTGTCAGACTGGACCAGTCCAGCATCTAGTTTGGCGAAGCTCATGGCACATCTCGCGGGGAATAATCGTCTCAATATAGGGGACCGCCTGTTTTATTCCCTCGGCACAGCAGTTACAAGTAAGGACCGCTGTTTTCGTTTTTATTCCCTGCAAAATTTGATTCCTGCCACACAAGAAGTCAGCTCGATGCGAGTTCCATTGCCAGAACCAGTGATCTCATCCGCGCCTGATTTGTCGCGACCGTTGACGGATTCCTTGTCCGTTGAATCCGCGGCCGGCAGCTTCCGAATAAAGCAATTGCGACTGAATGAAGGTCCAAGCCAGGGGGTCGAGTTGCTGCTAATCGAAAGTGACCGGGTACGAGCTGCGATCTGTCCCACGCGGGGCATGAGCCTATGGAAGGTAAATATTGACGGTATTCCGGTGGGCTGGAATTCTCCCGTTCCCGGCCCGATTCATCCCAGCTATGTGCCTCTGCAGGAAAGCAGCGGACTCGGCTGGTTGGATGGTTTTGATGAGCTGTTGGTTCGCTGTGGACTGCGCAGCTTTGGAGCCCCTGATGTGGATCCCAGCAGCGGCCAGTTGCTCTACCCGCTGCACGGAAGAATCGGCAACCTTCCGGCCAGAGAATTGCAGGTGCGGGTTGATCCAGAACACTCGTTGCTGGAAGTTTCAGCCACGGTATTTGAAACTCGCTTCTTGCAGTTCAATTTACAACTCCAGGCCAAATACAGCATAGCCTTCGGAGCCGCCGAGATTGGTGTGCATGACCGAGTGGTGAATGCATCGGCATCGGCGGCCGACATGCAGTTGCTGTACCACATCAACGTCGGTCGCCCATTGCTAGACGCTGGCTCGCGCTTGCACTTGTCCTGTGACCGTGTCGTGGCACGTAATGAACACGCGGCTTCCGACATTAAGTCATGGCATACCTATCTCCCTCCCACGGCTGGCTATGAGGAACAGGTTTATTTTTCGCGGGGGATTGCCAATGAGAAAGGTTGGTCATTGGCCGTGCTGGAAGCGAATCAGACCCAGGGATTCGCCGTGCATTATCAAACCGAGTCCTTGCCCTATTTCACCCAGTGGAAAAACACCGTGGCGGAAAGCGACGGCTACGTGACGGGTTTGGAACCCGGCACGGGATTTCCCAATCCGCGTTCGTTCGAGGCAGAGCAGGGCAGGCTGGTTCGGATCGAAGCGCATTCCGCCCTCGATTTCCATCTAAAACTCGAAGGCATTTCGGATGCTGGTTTGCTGCAGGCTCGCATCGCGGCCACGCAGGCCGCTGTGGATGCAATCGCAACGGCAGAGTTCGATGCCGCATGGTGCACACCACGTGAATGATTCGCCTGACATCACCACCGGACGTCATGACGCAGCCTGGGTTTTGCTGTTGGTTCTGTTGGTGGCCGCTGCTTTTCGCACGGGCGTATTGGTCGCAGGTTTTGGCAGCCTGCAAGATGACCCGGATTCCTACGCCAGACTAGCAGTCAATCTGGCCGACTCGGGCACCTTCGGTTTTGAAGCTGCAGAATCGTCGGCGGACGGCACGAGGGCTGTGTCCACAGTCCGCGCGACTGCATATCGCCCGCCGTGTTATCCTTGGCTGCTCAGCTGGTTGGTCACCGAAGGCCGGCTGCCGCGCGTGGCCGTGGCAGTTTTGCATGGGGTTTTGGGAGTCGCATCGGTGCTGTTGTGTTTTTCGGTGGCACGGCAGTTGGGTGTGTGGGCCTGGTTGCCGGCAATCGGCCTGGCTTTTGACCCTTTGCTACTGCGGCAAAGTCAGCTAGTGATGACCGAAACCCTGGCTGCCTTCTTGGTTCTACTAGTTTGGAGATTGTGGCTGTGGCTTCTGCCTTTACGCGGGGAGGCTCGCTCCGAGCCTGAGGCGGAGAGCCCCCGCGGCCCGTCGATCATGTTGGTGGCCAGCATTGCTCTGGGCTTGCTGTTCGGGATTGGCATTCTATTGCGGCCGCCATTCGCGGTCTGGGCGATGCTCAGCAGCATCTGGTTGTTCTTGCTGCTTGGCAAGCACGCGCTGCAGCAGCCCGCGCTTTGGTGGCGCTTGGTCCTGCCCAGCCTGGGGCTGGTGTTGGGCATGGGCGTTTGCGTGCTTCCTTGGATGCTGCGCAATGAGCGCCAGTTGGGGGACCCCATCTGGGCTACCACACATGGAGGATACACGCTGCTGCTGGCAAATAATCCGCTGTTGTACGATCACTTTCGCCGCCAGGGGCCATCCCGTGGATGGGATGCAGAACCGTTTCACCAAGCCTGGGCTGCTCGCGAATCGCGTTCCATAGCACCGACCGAGCGCGATTACTGGTCCCCGCAAGAGTCGAACGGCAACGCGGAAACGCTTCCCGCTGATCCGAACATGCGGGCGACCAACCGGCGAAAGCTGGATGAAGTGAGCGATAATGACCTGGCTTACTCCAGTGCTAAAGCCACTATCCAACGTAATCCCTACACATTCCTGTTGTCGAGTGTCTATCGCGTCGGCTGGTTGTGGGCGCTCTGGCCCTACCAACAGAATTCAGTGCTCGTGACCGTCGGCATTGGGTTATGGTATGCTGCATGGTTCATCGTAGCCATATGCTTCGTTTGGCGGCGAAGAAGGGATTTGTTTGCGCGAGCAGGCTGGGCCCCGGGTTTGACTCTGCTGTTTGCTCTGACCATGGTGCACGCCGTGTATTGGAGTAACATGCGTATGCGGGCACCGATGATGAGTGTTGTTTATCTGCTGGCCACACCCCGGGTGGGGATCAAGAAGAAGCCTGAGCGCACCGACGAAAGGGACCATGAATCGCAGGATCCGCAAGTCAAGGTCGGAGGAATCCTTTGACCCGAATCAGCACAATGGCAAACATCGGTGGACAGATCGCTTGCTGGATGTCGGCTATTTCGTAAAGGCTCAGGGCTCCGAGGCCAGAGCTATGCTGCTGCGTACTTGGAGGTTGGGCTGCGAGCTGGTTAGCGAAGTACGTAAGGGGCGTCGCAAGTAGCCGCTGGCCGGCACCCCGCAGAAGTCCTTTCCCCAGGCCCGTCTTCGCGGGCAGGCAATGACTAGGGATCGGATATGCGCAGACCCTATCCGAAAACCATGAGCCGCTTTGGCCTTAGCCGCGGTTCTCTTCGGTTTTCGTATTGGTTCATAGCCTTGCCTAGGTTTGGCTTTGAACTCCTAGCTGAGCGATTCTTCAGTAGCCAAGGGCCGCGCCATCTTTGCGGGCTTCCGTAGCTCCTTGCAGCACGCCCCGCTCCCAATCGATGAGAATGCCTTGGTAACCACCAAAGCTGCCACCGGTTGATGTTTGGTGGCCCAGTGCATTCAAAGCCTGCACGGTTTCCGCGGGAAATCCCGACTCGAGCAGAACGGTTCCGCCACCTTCGACTTCTGCCTCACCGTTGGGGGATGCGCTGCCATCATGGCGAATACGTGCGGCATCACCGGCCATTTGAATGTTCATTCCAAAGTCGATCCAGTTCATCAATACTTGCACGTGCCCCTGGGGCTGCATATCGCCACCCATAACACCAAACACAAAAACCGGTCGGTCGTTCCGCGTTACCATGGCGGGAATAATGGTGTGAAAAGGGCGTTTCCCGGGTGCGATGCAATTTCGATGATCTTCCTCGAGTGTGAACAATGCGCCTCGATTCTGTAGCGCAAAGCCGAGATTTCCAGGCACATGCTGGCTACCGAAACCGTAGTAATTGCTTTGGATCAATGAGCAACAGTTGCGATCTTTGTCCACCACGCACAGATAGATCGTATCGCCATGTACCAGTTTCGGATCACCTGCCGGGACGCCCACCAAAGCTTTTTTCGGATCGAATAGCTTGGCCCGCTCGGCCGCATACTCTTTTGAGATCAGCTCATCCAAAGGCACATTGGCCATTTGCATATCGGCGTAGAATTTGGCTCGATCGGCAAAGGCGAGTTTCTTGGACTCGACAAACAAATGAGCCAGTTCCGCTGAGCCCCAACCCATGCCGCGGACATCATAGGGCTCGATCAGATTGAGCATCTGCAGGGCAGCGATACCCTGGCCGTTCGGTGGCAGTTCCCAGACCTGGTAGCCGCGATAGCTGGTGCTCACAGGCTCCACCCACTCATTGCGATGGGCCTTTAAGTCTTCCAGACGCAACAGGCCATCTTCTACGGACCGACTGTAGCGATCTATTTCGGCAGCGATCGCACCTTGATAAAACGCATCTCCGCCCTGTTCCGCGATCAAGCGGTAGGTATTCGCCAGATTGGGATTACGAAACAGGTCACCTTCCCCGGGTGGCTTGCCGTCGATGAGAAACGTCTGGCGGGCATCCGGAGTGGCTGCCAAAGTCTCCTCCGCGCCCTGCCAATAACCGGCGATCACCGGTGCGACAGGAAAGCCTTCTTGTGCTAACTGAATAGCCGGCTCGAAGAGCTGCTGCCAGGGCAGTTTGCCATACTTCTGATGCAGATCCTGCCAGCCCGCAACGCAGCCTGGGACGGTCCAGGACAAGGGTCCAAAGGTGGGTATGAGATCCAAACCACGCTCTTGAAAGGCTTCGCGCGTTGCCAGTTGAGGCGCTCTTCCACTGGCATTCAGCCCCACCAATTCTCCGTCATCCGGCGACCAGCAAATGGAAAAAAGGTCACCTCCAATACCGCAACTCATGGGCTCCACCACACCCAGTACCGCATTGGCTGCAATTGCCGCGTCGACGGCCGAGCCTCCGGCCTTAAGAATTTGAATTGCCGCGTCGGTGGCTCTTAAGTCACTGGTGGCGGCCATCCCATGAACGGCGTAGGTAACGCTCCTGGATTGCTTGGCGTAGCCGGCCCGATCGTAGGTGCCGATCTCAGGTGGATTCGCGGTTTCCTGGGCCCGGGTTGGCTGGACGTAGAGCATGGCAACCCATAGCCAGGCAAGGAGAAGCAAGGGTGTCTGTGGGCGGGACCAACTACATTCGTGATAGAGGCGGGTGAACATGATGAGATGTCCTGGATGTTGGGATGAAAGCGGATTAATAGCTAAGCATAATGAATTCTAGGTAGTTTCTCACACCCGCTACGAATTTGTAGGCCCGGCAAGGCAATCCTACTTGATTGCCAAAGGCCAAATGCAGTCGGGGCGAATGTCTCCGTGTCGGAGGCGTTGGGTGAGTATCCGCGTCGGTCGATCATCGGGGAAGCTATGCACCATTTGCTGAAGCAGTGTCTCAGCTGCACTGAATTGATCCGTTCGCAATAGCCGTACGAGCTGCTCCCAATCCTTGGCCAGGGAAACGAAACCCTTATCTTCGGCCGGGCCACGCTCGAAGACCGGTAGTGGCTGGTCCATGTTGACAAAGCTGGCAGTTCCCAGGGGCCGCAATGCTAGGCAACCGGGCTGGGGCAAGTGCGAGGCCGAGCTATGGCTGATCAGCTGGTTGACGCCCAATTGCTTTGCGGCGGACTGCAGTCTGCTGGCCAGATTGACCGTATTTCCCAAGGGTCCATACTTGAGTCGTCGCTGCGAACCGGTATTGCCCACGCTCGCCAGTCCTGAACTGATGCCAATTCGAAGTTGAATGGGTCGCCCGATGCGCTCGAGCCAGGCGGCATCGATTTTCACTTTGCACTGCAGCATCGCATTGGCTGCCAGGCAAGCCTGATAGGCGTGGTCGGGTTGCGGCTTGGGCGCGCCCCACATGGCCATGAGTTCATCACCGATGTAATCGACCACGACACCATCGAACGCCAGCACGGACTCGGACAGCACGTCCATCACGTGGCGAATCCATTTCATGGTAGTTCTCGGCCCCAGTTGCTGGCTGACCAAGCTGAAGCTGGCGATATCACAGAAAAGCACGCTGATTTCCGCCTCGCGGCCTTCCAGCATCTCAGGATCCTGCTCGAGCTCGCGTGCCAATTCCGAGGTAAAGAACTGCTCAAACTGAACCCTGGCTTGGATGGCTTTCTCTTGCTGCTTCTCACGAGCGATGCCGGCGGCAGCGCTCCCGGCGATCACTTCAACCATGGTGGCTTCAAGTTCGGAAATCTGAGGGATCTGCATCGCGCCGCTTCGATAGCGGACGCCGTACAAGGCTCCAATCACGTTGCCCTGTGCATCGAGAATTGGAGAGGCAACCAAAGCTCGAACGTCTTGTAGGCTGGCGGCTGGCGCGGACTGTAGCGGAACGTGGTAGACCGTGGAACGCTCCTGGACGAGTTTATCCAGAATCCTGCGGCTGGGTGATCTCAACTCAGGGCAGGAGCTAGTCGAGTGTTTGGAGGCCTCGACGGTCCAAACACCTTGGTGCAGCCTGAGTGCTGCCACGGTGTCGAGACCTACAATGCGATCCGCCGCATCGACGGCTTGTCGCATGAAGTCGGAAGCGCCAGCTGCACTTTGCAGCACACTGAGCATCTCGCTTAACCAACGCGTAAGCTGGCCGGGTTCGAACGACTGGCCAGAGGACAGGAGGCACTCGCGACTGGCCAAGCTCATGTCATCCGTCAAAGGGCTGCCAGGTATCATGACTGGCTGAGCCAGACTGTAGATCTCACCCTCGCCTTCCGGGACTTCGGTTAGGGATTCAACACGGATCGCCAACTCACCCATAGAGATCAGGAAGGGTGGCTCAAGCTGAATGCATTGCTGCGGCTCGAGCTTGCCTCTGCCTTCCAACACAAGCGAGCGCTTCTGGCTCAAGTTGCAAATCTCGACGTTCGGAGTCCTTTCCCCATCGCCGCTTAAGCTGCTCAGGCGTAGGTGCTGGCGGGAAATGAGCTTTTCGTCGATGGCTGCCACAATTAGACGCGATCCACGAGCATCCAGATGGATCGGAACTGGCTCTCCTGGTCTTTGTCTGCCAATCTCCAGGGGAGGGCAAACCGCCAGACTTTGAAGTAGCTTTCGTTGGCGATAGACGCGAATTTGCAAGTCCCTGGCCATGAAGGTGCTCTGCAACGCCAGTTTCTAGGGAAGCCGACTCAGAACACAGTCTAATGGTTCCACAGGCTAGTGAGAAAGTCGGACCCCGGGGATGAGCCAGCCAAGAAAGTCTAGTTCACCAGGAACGGAATGGTGGGCCAATCTGGTAACCTATCCGCCAGGCGGATTGCGGCGGATTCCAAACTTTCGGCAAGCGCGACTCTCCCCAGAACGGCTCGCCGACAACTTGGCTGGCTATTAAAATCTGAGTGGCTCCAGCCAGAATTGTTCGTGAATGAAACTCGAGGATGCGAATATGCGCCGGTTACTTGTTGTTCTGATACTGGGTTGGTGGACTTCCGCTGCGGTGCAGGCCGACGAAGGAATGTGGCTGTTTAACGGGCTACCCAAGCAGGACTTGAAGCAGAAACATGATTTTGAAGTTACTCAAGATTGGGCCGAGCATTTGCAGCTGGCTAGCGTCCGCTTCAATTCCGGCGGATCGGCCTCCTTTATTTCGAGCAACGGTCTGGTGCTGACCAATCACCACGTGGCCGCAGACACGCTTTACAAGCTGTCGACGGCCGAACGAAATCTGGCTGAAGATGGCTACTATGCCGACATCTTGGAAGATGAGTTGAAGGCGCCGGATCTCGAACTGAACCAGTTGGTTTCCATCGAAGATGTCACGGCCCGGGTGGACGCAGCCGTCAAGCCGGAAATGGATGCGGCCGAAGCCAGCAAGGCAAGACAAGCTGTGATGTCCAAAATCGAACAGGAGTCAAAAGAGAAGACTGGCCTGCGGAGCGACGTGGTCACGCTTTACGGAGGTGGACGCTACCATCTTTATCGCTACAAGCAATATACCGATGTCAGACTGGTCTGGGCCCCCGAGGTACAAGCCGCCATGTTCGGCGGCGATGCGGACAACTTCGAGTATCCGCGCTATTGTTTGGACGTCACCATCTTTCGCGTTTATGAAGAGGGCCAGCCTGCCAAGATCGAACACTTTTTGTCGGTCAACCCGGACGGCGCTCAAGACGGAGATCTCGTATTCGTTAGCGGGAATCCCGGTCGGACCCAGCGGATCTTGACCGCCGAAGCCCTCGAGTACCAGCGTGATCATCGCCTGCCGGACGTTTTGAATCTGTTGCGACGCAAGGAAGTGCTGATGCAGCAATACGCTTTGGAGGGGCCCGAACAAGAACGCCGCGGTCGCGATGCCATGCTCGGAATTCAGAATTCTCGCAAGGCCTACACGGGTATGCTGGCTGGTTTGCAAAATCCGGGCTTCATTGAACAAAAACGCTCGCAACATCGCCAACTCCAAGAGGCGATCGGCACCGAACAACCCTGGCAGACGATTGCCGAGGTCCAGGATCGGCGGGTGGAATTGAAATCGCGGACAGGCAGCTTGCGGGGAAGGATTTATGGAATAGCCGAGGATCTGGTGTTGATGGCTCAAGAGGATGAAAAGCCCAGTCCAGAGCGACTGCGAGAGTTCCGTGATTCCAATCGTGAGTCCTTTGAACAGGCTCTGTTCTCCCCAGCCCCGATGTACGCCGATCTGGAACGCACCGAGTTGGCGGACGAGCTGGCGAGATTTGTCGAGATTCGAGGCGGAAGCGATCCGCTGGTAGCCAAGGTGTTAGCTGGAAAAGGACCCAGGCAGCGAGCCGCTGATTTGATTCAGCAAACGTCCCTGTTCGACGTGGAAGCCCGCAAGAAGCTGGCGAAACAAGGGCTGGCGGGAATTCGTGCCAGCGATGATCCGCTGATCGAATTGGCGGTCATTCTCAACGAAGAGTATCGGCAGCTGCGCGGAATTAGCGAAGAGCTCGATGAAAAAGAGAGACAGGCCTACGCCAAAATCACGGAAGCCAAGTTTAAGGCCGAGGGAGACTCGGTATATCCCGATGCGACGTTTACATTGCGTCTGGCTTTCGGTCCGGTCCAGGGTTACGAAGAAGATGGTCAGTCCGTCCCGTCCAATACGACAATGGGAGGCGCCTTCAAGCATCAAACGGTTCATGACAGCGAAGGTGCCTGGGTGTTGCCCAAGAGTTGGATGGATGCCCAAGACTCCATTGCCAGTTCCACACCTTTCAACTTCGTTTGCACTGCAGATATCATCGGTGGCAATTCTGGCTCGCCCGTCGTTGATAGAGACGGCAAGTTGGTGGGCGTAATTTTTGACGGAAACATCCAGAGCTTGACCGGTGACTTCTATTACACCGATGTGCAAGCTCGGGCGGTCGCCGTGCACATCGCCTCGGTACTCGAGGCGCTACGCAGTATTTACTCAGCCACCGAACTCGTGCAGCAGATCGGGCGCTAGATAGCCCCCGCTTTGACGAAATACCCGACTCAACTCGGGATAATTGATTACCTTCTGGCTTGGATCGTACTCGTACTCAGGGCGCAGCCCGGTACTCGTACTCGAAAGGGTCGTGATGACCGCACCAACTTTTGAGCACGGACACGATCGGAGCTGCCCGCGAATGCTCGTTCACATATTGCACAAAAGGTGCGTGGAAGGCGATGCGAAAATCACTCGCTAAGTTCTATGACTCCTTCATCGATCTGCTGTTTGGCAATCGCTGCGAGACGCCCCCATGCGGCGCGACTGGCTTGGTCGAGTTGCTTGGTATCTATACCACGCAGAATACTCAGGGCTTTGTTAGGCCGCTCTAAATGAAGCAACGTTTTACATAGTGCTAATTGGACCGCGGCGCGACCCTCGGCAAATCGTGCGATGTGCTCTTGCATGATTGCAATGGCGTTCGGGTAGTCTTGCTCTTTTAACAGACCGCGCATCAGCTGCCCGAGAACCGGCTGCGGTAATTCAACCTGGCTGTCTGATCGTCGCAGCTTATCCATCATCTTGAGTGCCGTTTGATAGTTCTGGGCGGCGATCAGTTCGGCGATGTCGCGTTGCGCGGCTTGCATGGGAGACAAACGATCTTCAACCGCACCCACGGCTGGAGCCGACGGAGAACTCGAACGCTTGGTTTGACGCGTTCGGCCTGCCGACTTGCCTGCCGTTCCGCTGGCAGATGCCGCGTTGGTGGGACGCAAGCCTGTTTCTCGATACGTGCGGGTTGCCTCAACCAACTGCTGCGCCTCGCGCTCGAGTTCTTCTTCGATTTCCGCCTGACGAGGCCTCAAATGGTCGTTGCGCCAAACACTGAACAAATCCCAGCCTTCACAATCCACCCATCCTCGGCGGAGCCAGGCAACTCCCAATGGTATTCCCAGTGCCAACGCAATCAGGGGTGCGAGACTGCCACCGCTGCCAAAGGCCAGGACGCTTATTGCCGCTTGCAGGAATCCGTACAGCAAGATGGGAACTTCGTGAGTGCCGAAGTAGAAACCGAACCAGACATCAAAACTGTTCTTGGGAGCCCAAATGGCCGCGATCCCCAGCAAACCGAGTATGGTTGGAGCCGCTCCGAAAGTGGTGGCAGGTCCCCATCCAAACATCCACGATAATAGCTGCAGGATGGCCGCCTGAGATATCGCCAGCAACACGTACAGGAGCAGGAAGCTACGATGGCCGACTTTGCCCTCGATTACCAAGCCTAATGCCCACAGACCGATCATGTTGATGACCAAGGAGGTCAGATGATCGTGAATCAAGGGACTCGTGAACCATTGCAGGGGATGAATCTGGCCCAATTGCAGCCGTGGTTGAAAGCCAGCGATAAGCTCAGCCCATGACGGTCCCGCTTCCCTGACAGGCGCTGGTCGCGGGGCTGCGTCTGCCTCCGCCGGCAGTTCCTCCGCCATCGGGTCGGCGAAATCCGCCTCGTTCCACGCGGGGCGCTCCGCCGGTTCGTTTTGGTCACCCGGAACCAAGGCCCGTGGTCTGGCCACGGCAATGGCCGCTTTCTCGGGCTGATTGGCCGGAGGGTCCGGTAACGCCAAAAAAAGCAAGCACTGGGCGACGATCAATCCGGCAGTCGCCAAAGGGCGATGGTAGATCGGCGCGTCAGTTCCGAATGCAATCATGACAAGTTACTCAGCTGGGGCTCACCCGCGTTGGCAGGCAACCGCCTGTTCGTAGTGTGAATTCAAGACTTTGCCGTAATCGTGACGGCAACCGAAAAGACCGCAGCCCCCATTCTAATCGGCCCGGTGTTATCAGTTTGATCTTCCGCGTTGTCAGCTTGAATACCAAACGTTCGACTGGATTCGTTCGGCTAGCCCTTCCGACAAAACGATGCCTAAATCTGGGACTAGAGAAAATGGGCAGAGTTTGCCCATAGTCTCTGCTTCTGCATTCCATTCCTTGGGTAATGGAGCATCATACCCTAACGTGGATGTTCTCATTCTGAGAAACAAATCTCAGTTCTCGGCACGCAGTCTGCAGTTTGTTTGAGCGGGAAATTCTAACGAGCAAGTTTAGGCTCATAGAATCATTCTCAAATAGACGGTAACACTTGGCACGAGTGTCCGCTTATTGGATTATCCGCAAACTGCTTACCAGCCAGTTGCGGGTTCGGCACATCATCTGCACTCGGTTTTTTGCGTTGGGTTGAGGGCCCTTGAAAAGGCCCACTGGATCTCGGGGGAGACGAACGATGAGACTTTCAAGCTTCGCTTTAATGGTTACGGCATGTGTATCGCTGGGCAGTTCGTGGGCTCAGGCTCAGGATGGAGCGCTCGCGGTGCCCATCAATAACTGGAGTTACTACCGGCACGCAAGTACTTTTGAAGAGGGTTTCTTGCGGGGCAGCGCTGCTGTCATAACCGCGGCTGGACAGAAGAACTATTTGGACTCTGTCGCCTATGTCAACCAGCAAGAGGCAGTGCGACGCAGAATTGAGAACGGTGGGCTGTACGTCCGCACCTATTTGGAAAACAAAGAATTGAATCGACAGTATCGCGAGCGTTACAAACCTGTTCCGCCCACCAAAGAACAGTGGGATCGAATTACTGCGGCGGCTCTGCCCGATAGATTGTCAAGCGAGCAGTTCGACCCGACAACCGGACAAGTTGTATGGCCGCATATCCTGAGGATGGAAGAGTACACGGTACTGCGAGAACGCATTGATGCTCTGATGGCAGTTCGTACGCCTGACAACAGCGGCGATGGAAGTCCGGTTCAACGCGAGTTGGCTCAGTTGATTGACGGCATGAAACATTTGCTCAAGGCGAACATCGACAAAGTCAGTGCGAGCCAATATGCGGCCGCCAAATGGTTTCTCATTTCACTCGATTACGAAGCGCAGCAACCACTGACGGCGGGCGCATAGTGTGGTCAGAGGCCGTGTCTTGGATAGTAGGCGGCCACCACTAACTTTCGCCGGAAGGAAATTTCGAAATAGATTGCTTCTCCCCACCAAGGCGCTTCTCTGCTTGAATGCAGGGGGGCGTCTTTTTTACATTAAGAGCATGAACTTGACTTCCGCGCTCGAAGGGGACAGGATGAACGCTCCTGTCCGCTATCCCCGCCTTGGACACTTCCCTTATGTCTGTCTTTTGCCACACGAAGTTGTCTGCGGTCGTCCTCTTATGCTCATGCATTCCACAGCATTTGCTTGCCCAGACATCTAGGGCTGAGGCGATTGAATTTTTTGAAGAGCGGATTCGCCCGGTTCTGGTGGAGCAATGCTACGAGTGCCACAACAGCTCGGAAGATTCAGAATCGGATCTGGCGCTGGATCATCGGGGGGGAATGCTGAACGTTTTGGGGCTATCTGCTGGTGGGTCAAAGGCAGCAAAGAGTCCAAGTCGCCTACTGCAAGTTATCCGTCATGAGATCGAAGGCATGGAAATGCCAGAGGGCGGACAACAACTCGACGCTCGCATTATCGCCGATTTTGAGCAGTGGATTGCAATGGGAGCACCCGACCCGCGTGATCAGCCGCCTTCCACAGCGGAACTTGAAAGTTTGATTTCTTGGGAGTCGCTCAGCGAGAAACGAGCCGAGTGGTGGAGCTTTCGTCCGATCCAAGCGGCAACCATCCCTCATTTCCCCTCGACTGCTTCTTCGAGCTCGACTGCTCCTTCAAACTCGTTGGCGGATGAAGAGCGAATTAGGGTGCCGCAATCCAGCATCGACGCCTTCATTCAGCAACGACTGTCGTCGGCTGGTTTAAGATCCGCCGATGCAGCTGATCGCGTCACACTCATCCGGCGATTGTACTTTGTTCTTATCGGTTTACCGCCTTCGCCGGAGGCCGTTCAGGCCTTCGTTGCCGATCCGCATCCGGAAGCCTATGAAATGCTGGTCGATCGTCTTTTGAGTTCACCGCGTTTCGGAGAGAAGTGGGCTCGTCATTGGATGGATTGGATTCGTTACGCCGAATCACACGGTAGCGAAGGGGACCCTAGGATTTTCGGCGCGGAACACTATCGAGACTACCTGATTCGAGCCTTGAATGCGGATGTGCCTTATGATCAGTTGCTGAAGGAGCATATAGCTGGGGATCTATTGGCGAATCCCAGGCTGGATCAAGAGCTGGGAATCAACGAATCGCTGCTGGGCACCGCTCACTGGCGGATGGTATTTCACGGTTTCGCACCCACGGATGCCTTGGATGAAAAAGTTCGCTTCACAGACGATGCGATCAACGCCTTCTCCAAAAGTTTTTTAGGTTTAACGATTTCATGCGCACGTTGCCATGATCACAAGTTCGATGCAATCAGCCAGTCGGATTACTATGCCTTGTTTGGCATTCTGGCTTCGACACGTCCGGGGCGGGCCGTGATTGATTTGCCGAAGGTGCAGCAGCATCAAAGTGATCAGCTGGCAGCTCTCAAGCCCCAGATCAAGCGTGGCTTGATTGATCGGTGGCTGGCTGAGCTCACGTCTGAGCAACCATCGTCTGAGGAACAGGCTAAGCAGCGGCTCCTGGCTTTTTTCGATTGGGATTCCTCGCTGAGCCAGCTGTCCGAGCGTCAGCCTCCAGCTGACGAAGAGGCCGCAACGGGTCCCGAACGCGATCCCAAGTCGGAGTTTGATAGCCTCTGGCGTCTGCTGTCAGATCGCTTCGAAAGGTATCGCCAGCAGCAACAAGCATGGGAGGCGCAGCCTGTTGTGCGGCAGTGGGATATGGCTTCCGCGAATGATTACCGAAAGTGGTTTCGCTTCGGCAATGGCCTGCCGCCGGAACCCACTGCAGCTGGCGAGTTCGTGGTCGCCACCAGCGGCCAGCAGGCGCTGACTTCTATTTTGCCAGCCGGCGTCTACTCCCATTTGATCAGCAGCAAGCATGCGGCCAGGTTGGAATCAGCGGATTTTTTGATCCAGCCGGGAAATCAACTGTGGCTGAGAAGCATGGGGGATGGACAAGCGATGTCACGCTATGTCATCCAGAATTATCCAAGAAACGGTACCGTTTTTCCCGTTGCCGAACTCAAAGGATCGGTATGGAAGTGGAAAAGCTTTGATCTGGATTACTGGCAGGGAGACCTCGCGCATATCGAACTGACCACGGCCAAGGACGCGCCCTTGCTCTACCGCGACAACCCGCGTTCATGGTTTGGTATTCGTGATGCGGTGATCGTTGACCAACAGCACGCTCAGCCACCGAAGCAGGACCTGCAATATCTAGAGCCCCTGATGGAGGCCTCTAGCGCAATTCCGCCGGGCAACATGCAGGCCTTGCAAGCCTTGCTGCGCAACGTCCTAAAGCAGTCCGTGCTGGATTGGCAGCAGGGCAAGCTCACGGACTCCCAGGCACTGCTGATGCACCATGCCCTACAAGCAGGTTGGGTGAGTAATCGCTTGGCCGACATGGCATCCGTCCGACCATGGGTGCAGGCCTACCGTGAGTTGGAGGAGCAAGTCGTCAGCGGACGCCGTATTCCAACGCTCAGCGAATGGCGGGGAAGTGATTCTCCACTGTTCGAACGCGGAGATCACAAGCGACCTGCCGATCCAGTGCCGAGGCGGTTTCTGGAGGTGATTGACGACACTGCCTATGAAGCCGATGAGAGTGGGCGTTTACAGTTAGCAGCCGACATGCTCCGCGACGATAATCCCTTCACGGCCCGGGTTATCGTAAATCGCTTGTGGCATCATGTGTTTGGGCAGGGATTGGTCGCGACAGTGGATAACTTGGGACGGCTGGGTGAGCCGCCCAGTCATCCGGAGTTGCTCGACTTTCTGGCGTTTGAATTTCGAACTGCGGACCATTGGTCTTTGAAGAAGATGATTCGCCGTCTGGTTACCAGTGCGACTTGGCGTCAGTCTTCCGTGCCTGTGGACAAGGTACAAGAGATCGATCCGGATAATCGCTTGCTCTCACACGCTCACGTCCGCCGCTTGGAGGCGGAGGCCATCCGCGACTCACTCCTAAAGGTAGCGGGGCAATTGGATGGTCGAATGTACGGGAGTTCCGTGGACGGGAACCAGCCGCGGCGATCCGTTTACGTGCGGGTGATTCGTAACCAACTCGATCCCTTCTTGACCGTTTTTAACGCGCCAGTGCCTTACACGACGACCGGTAGACGTGATGTTACCAACGTGCCCGCGCAATCGCTGGCGCTGCTAAACGGTCCCCAGGTTCGCGAGCTTTCCGGAACACTTGGGCGGATGTCCCTCCATCGCTCCGGCAACGCGGCGGCCGCGGAGCGGTCCCGAGCCGAAAGTCTCTGGTGGAACGTATTTTGTCGACCGCCGGCAGCCCAAGAGTTGCAAGCCGTAACGAGCTTTATTGAGGAAGCAACAGGCAAATACCGAATCATGTTGCAACGCCGAACGGACTTGGAACGCGAGACCCGGCAACTCGACTCAAAGGTCGACGCTCTGATTGGCGCTGCCAGCGAAGCTTACTGGAAGGAAAACAAAGCTAAGCCAGCCGTGGATGAGCAGCTCGTCGAGCCGCTCGCAGAGTGGGATTTTGATTCGCTGGTGGACGGAAAATCGGCTCTTGCTTTGCAACTTCACGGGACCGCCAGGCTGGAAGGTGGTGCTTTGGTTTTGGATGGTCATGGCTGGGCAGAGACACAAGCCTTGCCCATATCGCTCGATGCCAAATCCTTGGAAGCCTTGGTGCTGCTGGACGACCTTCAACAACAAGGCGGCGGCGTCGTGACAGTACAGGATTTGTCAGGAGGGATCTTCGATGCGATCGTGTTCGGGGAGCAAGAACCTGGGCACTGGATCGCCGGCAGCGAGTTTTTTCGACGTACGCGTAGCCTGCAAGGCGCGGCGGAAACATCCGCGGACAAAGAAGCAGTGCATCTGCTTGCCGTTTACCAGGTCTCGCAAGAAGGACGGCAAGCTGAGCTGGGAACCATCTCGCTCTATCGCAATGGAGAACCTTACGGAACAGCCTACTCGGTCCCTCCGCAAGCCTTCACGGCACACAACTGCATGCTGCTCTTTGGGATGCGGCATGGAAAGACGGTTGCCGGAAATCGCATGCTGAAGGGGCGGATTCTCGAGGGCCGACTGTACGATCGAGCGCTGACTCCCGAGCAGGCACAGTGGGTTGCCACAAGAGCTACGCGAAGGCTGAATGAGCAACAGATCAATCGAATGTTGACGGTCGATCAGCAGCGAGAGCTCGGCTTACTGAGGCTAAAGCGAAGCGAGGCAGAGCAAAGTCTGCAAGAATTAGGACGACCAAAAGTTGAGGATGCATGGACCGACTTAGTGCACTCCATGTTCAATATGAAGGAGTTCATCTATGTTCGCTGAGCAAGCCTCGGCCGGGCCGCAACGCCCATCGCGTCGTCTTTGGTTGCAGAATTGCTCAAGCGGCTTCGGTTTGGTGGCCCTTTCTAGCTTATTCCAGCGGATGGCGTTCGCCAGTGGGAAGCCGAGGTGGCAGCGCTTTGAGGCCAAGGCCAAAAGTGTGATTCTGTGCTACTTGTCCGGCGGCATCTCGCATGTCGATTCCTTCGATCCCAAACCCAAACTCGAGCAGCTGCATGGTCAACCCATGCCTGTGTCGGTGGCTAGAACTCAGTTCAATCAGAACGGGCGAGTGTTTGCTAGCCCGTTTCGTTTTCAACCCTGTGGTCAATCGGGCCTGGAAATTAGTGAGATCTTTCCGCATATTTCGCAGTGCGCCGATCGATTAGCCGTTGTACGTTCGATGACTACCAGTGTTAACGAACACGCCCAGGGTAACTTTGCTTTGCACACCGGTTTTCCGTTCCTGGGTCATCCGAGTGCCGGCGCATGGATTAGCTATGGACTGGGATCCGCCAACGACAACCTCCCAACCTACGTCGTGCTGCAAAGCGGCGGCGCCGTGGCTCCGCATGGCGGCGTTGGCTTATTCGGTAATGGCTATCTGCCGGGGCAGCATCAAGCATCCATACTGCAAGCGGACCAAGAGCCACCCATTGAGAACATTCAAGCTGGACTTCCCGCGGATCTGCAAAGCAGCCAGCTGCGGTTGATTCGACAGTTCGACGAACACTACGCCCGTGAAACCGGCGATCCCCAAGTCGAGGCTGCAATTCAAAATTACGAGACCGCTTTTCGCATGCAATCCAGCATCCCCGACCTGTGCGATCTCAGTCAGGAGAGCCACGCCACAAGACGACTCTATGGTTTGGACGATCCGCACCCCACCAAGGCCGCTTACGCAAGACAGGCCTTATTGGCTCGGCGGATGGTGGAGCAGGGAGTACGATTTGTGGAATTGTCCTGCTTAACAGAGAACATCGGCGCTGGAGGAGCGCCCAATCCCTGGGACCAGCATGGCGATCTGGAAAAGGGCCATCGAGCGATGGCCTACCAAGTGGATCAGCCCATCGCCGCCCTGATTAAAGATCTTGAAGCCCGCGGAATGTTGGATGAAACCCTGATTGTTTTTACCGGAGAGTTCGGGAGGACCCCCTTTTCACAAGGTACCAACGGTCGCGATCACAATCCGTTTGGATTCAGCCTGTGGTTGGCTGGGGGCGGTGTCCGGGGCGGGAGCGTCTTGGGGGCTACCGATGAATTGGG